>CAZRPW010000055.1:0-26571 GCA_964601975.1 uncultured Bacteroides sp. | reverse complement strand
TTATGTTTGCTGCTGATGTAGCCGAAATTTTCAATGTTGAAACAAGGGAGATCGTACAAAACATCAAGCGAAACAATGAAGGAATTCGCCCGCTCTTTCCTGAACATTATGCTTTTCAAATCAACAAACAAGAATTGGCTCATTTGAGATCACTGGAAGTGATTTCAAAGCCGGGACGCGGTGGGGCCAGGGCTTTGCCATGGGTAGTAACCAGAAAAGGAGCTATACGTTTAGCAACAATTATAAAAGTGCCAACAGCAATGGATGTGGCAGATGTTTTTGTGGACGTTTTCGATGAAGTGCTGAGTCAAGTTTTTCATGGAGACAAAATGATTCAGGTATCAAATCCATCTCGAATCTCTCCTGACGAAGAACAGATAAACCAAGCTAGGAAAGTACGATCAAAGATTGCTTCCGCTATAGAGAACTTATTAAACACTGTGGTCAACACAGATCAGAATACAACTGTGAAAGATGAGCTTGGAGATGTTGCACAAGAAGCTATCGATTTTGTCAAAGAATGGCTGAGGAGCAAGAAGGTGGGTAATGAGAAGATTGAAGCAGAAACATACCTTCTTCTTGAAAAGGCTCGTGATATTTACGAGAGACGTCACTCCGAATTAGCGAGTGCAGCGCTTGATCGAGAGCATATGGCCATAGAGATTCTCGAAAAAAGAATCGATATCGTGGAAAGACTCGTTAAAATGCATAAACAGTTAGAGCCCAATGCCGTTGTGAATATGGTTGGGCAATAATTTTTATGTTCTCTATGATTTTGCTGCAATAAAAGGAGACACTTTCACTTCAATCTGTTACCCAGAGCATTGTGATCGTACATTTAAAATTACGGTTGACTCAATCAGCTATTTAAAGCATAACCAAGATAGTCTGAGGAAGTTTCATATTAGTCTTAATGATGAAAGGACGTCATACTATTATGTGGACAAATTGGGATATTCGGGATATATTCTCCCAATGTTTAATATTGGCTGCGATGAACCAACAGGGACTCATTACCCAGGGCCATTACGCTGTTATCAAGATGCAAGTATTGGTCTGTATAGTACAGGAATAACAACAACATGCGATTATATATCTGGGGGACAAAAAGAAACCCAGGGTAGCAAATTCATATTATATCCTAATCCGGCCCAAATTTCCCTACAACTCAGTGTAGGAGATTTCCAATTGTATTTTTATGAAATAAGAGATTGTTACGGCAGGTTACTAGATAGAGATTCTTTTCAATCTGATATTAGTATAAAGCTAGCTGATTACAAAAGTGGATTATACTTTGTAACTCTTTGGAGTGAGCAATCAGCTATTGGAATAAGGAAGTTTCTGAAATTTTAGCTTCCGGTTTTATTGTCAAAAGTCGTTTTAAAGCACACATTTTGAAAGATCTGCAAATACATAACAATTCATAAAACCCGACGAGAAGATAATGTCACTGCCTTGACACATGCGATCCAAGAGGGCATCGACAGTGGAATCGCAGAAGGTTTTGAACCAGGTCAACTCCTTAAAACCCTGGAGGATCAGAGATCCTTAAATGGCTAAATATGGGCAACAACAAAGGCCAATAAAGATCTGGGAAAATCTGGAAATATATTGTAGTTTGAACTAGCGTTAATTCATAAAATATATTGTGAAAAGAGCAAGATTAATACTAGCCCTAATTTCTGGAATAATTCTGATAGCCTCCAATAGACATGAGAAAAAATAGCATAGGAAAATACTTCATTCTACTCATACTATCGGTCGTTTCAACGGGACTTGAAGCCCGGGAGAAGCGCCCCAATATAGTTTTGATAATGGCAGATGACCTCGGGTTCGAATGCATTTCCGCAAATGGAGGGACATCCTATCAAACACCCGTTATCGACAAGCTTGCAGAGCAGGGCTACAGGTTTGAGAACTGCCATGCACAGCCACTATGTACTCCTTCAAGGGTGCAGGTAATGACCGGCCAGTACAATGTCAGGAACTACTGCGCCTTTGGAGTACTTGACAGAGAACAGGTGAGCTTTGGGAAGCTATTCCAGGATGCAGGCTACAAGACCGCCGTTGCCGGGAAATGGCAATTGGGTAAGGAAAAAGATTCTCCCCAACATTTTGGTTTTGGACAGTCATGCCTCTGGCAACAATCCCTTGGTAGAACGGATAAGAGCGGCCATGATACCCGGTTCTCAAATCCGGTCCTGGAGATCAACGGGGAAGTGAAACGCTATACCAACGGAGAATTCGGGCCTGATATCGTTAGCGATTTCATTTGTGACTTCATGGAGGAAAACAAGGAGCAGCCCTTCCTGGCCTACTACCCAATGATCCTTACACATTGTCCATTTATTCCAACGCCAGACTCGGAAGACTGGGACCCTAAGGACATGGGCTCCCTGTCCTACAAGGGAGAGCCGGAGTACTTCACAGACATGGTTTCCTATATGGACAAGATGGTTGGAAAGATCATTTCAAAGATTGATGAACTGGGATTAAGTGAGAACACATTGATACTGTTTACAGGGGACAATGGCACTGACCAGCCCATCGTTTCAATGCTTCGGGGGAAGGAATACCCGGGAGGTAAAGGCAGCACAAAGGATAATGGAACTCATGTTCCCCTAATCGTTAGCTGGAGTGGTACAATAGCTAGGGAGAAAGTATGTTTTGATATGGTTGATTTCTCCGACTTTCTTCCAACCCTTTGTGATGCAGCCGGGATAAAAATACCATCTGAGCTTCAAATAGATGGAGTGAGCTTCCTTCCTCAGCTTCTTGGTCAAAAAGGAAAACGCAAGAAATGGATCTATGGGTGGTATTCCCGTGATGCAAAAACGGAAGAAGTGAAAGAATATGCCAGGAACACGGAATACAAGTTGTATAAGACCGGTGAATTCTATGATCTGGTAGTTGATCCTTTTGAAACAAAAGCTCTTTCATTGAACAGCCTGGGCAAAGAAGAGAAAAGAGCCCACAAATTATTAATAAAGGCCCTTGGAATTTATGAGGGTGCTCGAGAGATAGACAATTAAGCATTCAACCTAATTGTGTTGCAGGAAAAAACTAATAATATGAGATTTACAATAATTATTACAATTGCTCTGGTTATATCAGTTAGTTCCTGTAGCAACAATGCTACTTATAAAATTAAACCTAACATAGTCATTGTAAACATTGACGACATGGGTTGGAAAGATTTAGGTTTTATGGGGAGTGAATATTACGAGACACCCAATATTGATAATTTATCAGCCTCTGGAATGGTATTTACTAATGGATATGCAGCCTCAGCTAATTGTGCGCCTAGCAGAGCATGTTTAATGACTGGTAAATGGACCCCTCGTCATGGAATTTATACTGTTGGCTCTTCTGAAAGGGGCGCTTCAAAACACCGAAAACTGATTCCTGTTGAAAATACTGAGACATTAAGTAAAATGCATGAAATCATTCCTGGGGTATTAAAAAAAAATGGTTATAAAACTTGTCATGCAGGTAAATGGCATCTAAGTGATGATCCATTAGAATATGGTTTTGATGAAAATATTGGTGGAGGACATAATGGAAATCCTAAAAGTTATTATCCCCCATATCTAAATGTTAATATTAAAGGGAGTGATAATGATTATTTAACCGATCTAATAATGGAAAAAACCATTGAATTTGTTGATACAGTTTCAGCTCCATTTTTTCTCTATTATTCTCCTTATGCTGTACATACTCCGATTCATCCAGTAAATAGTTTAATTGAAAAATATAATCAAAAATCAGGATCAAATGGTCAGAATAATGCGGAATATGCCACTATGGTAGAAAACCTTGATAGAAATATTGGATTGTTAATTACAAAAATGAGGAATAAAGGAATACTAGATAATACCTTAATAGTTTTCACCTCTGATAATGGGGGATTATATGGAATAACCAAACAACCTCCCTTAAGAGCCGGTAAGGGAAGCTATTATGAAGGAGGTATTCGAGAACCATTTTTCTTTGTCTATAAGGACAAAATTAAACCGAATTCGAAAAGTAGTATCCCAATAACCAATTTAGACATATTTCCAACAATTTTACAATATGCAGGAATCAATAATAATCAGGTAGAATTTGATGGCATGAACCTCTCTTCAATTTTAGAGGGAAAAACAGATAAGTTGGATCGTCCACTATTTTGGCATTTCCCAATATATTTGCAAGCTTATAATGTATTTGATAACGAAAATCGAGATTCTCTATTTAGAACGCGACCAGGTTCTGTAGTAAGATATGGGGACTGGAAGCTACATTATTATTTTGAAAATGATGAAATTGAACTTTATAACTTAGCACAAGATATTGGAGAAAGAAACAATCTTGCAGTATCTGAACCAGAAAAAAAGGAAGAAATGTTTTTTTATCTAAAAACTTGGTGGGAAGAAACGAAAGCACCCATTCCAGAAAAGTTGAACCCTGAATATAGCATGAAATAAAACGAATGCACAACATTTTGTATAAGTAATGGCAGGCAAAGTAATAAATGCGGAGGAAACACAAGAAGAGGGAATCCTGTTCTGGGAAGTCCCAGAAATCATCAGCAGGGATTTGCAGTAGGACCTGGCGTCAGGTGTAACCATTGCCATTTAGAATTACGATATCATCTGGGGAATGGTATGTCACCATATTTAGGCCTACAATCAAAAGTCAGGGATGCATCAGTGATATTGGGCTATAGATTCTGAAATTTAGCATCCTAATAGAACTTGAATCCTCAAGCTAAGGTCAAAATTTTGAGTGAACTGGAATTTGCATAATTTTAGGATTGTCAGATTAAACTAAAATTGTAAAACGCTTTAAGAAATTAAGAAAATAGACTTAATATTTATGTTATTTAAAAAATATAGTTTGAAACCAATTAAAATTGGATCAAGAAAAAAAACCCTTCATTATTTAGGATTTTTTTTAATATCCTTCTTATTATCCTGTTCTAATAAACCCATGAAACCTAATGTTTTATTCATCGCCTCGGATGATTTAAATACAGACATCGGGTGTTATGGCAGTAATCAGGTAAGAACCCCTAACCTGGATCAACTTGCGAAAATGGGTGTGCGTTTTAATAAGGCCTATTGTCAGCAAGCACTTTGTGGTCCCAGCAGGGCAAGTATTATGAGCGGACTGAGGCCAAATACAACAGGCTTCGTAAACCTTACCGATAACATCCGGGAGCTTAAACCTGACGTAATAACGCTTGGTCAGTATTTTCAGGATAAAGGATATTATGTGGGCCGGGTAGGTAAAATATACCATTATGGAAATCCGGGAGAGATTGGCACCGACGGACACGATGACACGCTTACCTGGCAGGAAAGATATAATCCAGCAGGTATTGACAAAATATATGAAGATAGTATTATCCGGTTTCCTGGTGGCAAAACAGGAAAAAAAGGAGGCTTGGGAATATCCATGGCCTACTGGGATCCTGTGAGTGAAGACGCGGAACATACAGATGGAATGGTTGCCGACAGGGCAATAGAGATGATTGAAAGAAGCAAAGGGAAACCATTTTTTATTGCTGCCGGATTTTTTAATCCACATTGTCCGTACGTAGCTCCTAAAAAGTATTTCGATCTCTATCCGCTGGAAGAGATATCCATGCCGGACCTCGAAGAAGCCAAAAGAGATCTCGAAGATGTACCACCAATGGCAGTGCAACGCGACACTAAAAACTGGCCTTACTTTTTCGAAGGAGTAACTGTCGAGGAAGCAAGAAAATGCAAGCAAGCTTATTATGCCAGTGTATCTTTTGTTGATGCCCAGGTCGGGCGTATATTGGATGCCCTTGAGGAAAATGATCTTCTTGAGAATACAATCATTGTATTTTGGTCTGATCACGGGTACTTTCTTGGGGAAAAAGGATTATGGTACAAGCGGAAAAACTTTGAACGGTCAGTAAGAGTCCCTTTATTAATAGCCGGATACGGAGTAAAAGAACAGGATAAGGTTGTTAATGAGCCTGTTGAATTGCTTGATTTGTATCCTACATTGGTTGAGTGTACAGGAAACCAGGTCCCGGAAGAATTGGAAGGGGAAAGTTTACTGCCATTCCTGAATAATGCTGAGCATCATTGGGACAAACCGGCAATATCGCAGGTACATCATGGTCCAAATGCACAGGGTTATTCCATTCGTACCCATCGTTGGAGGTATACCGAATGGAACGGTGGTGAGGCCGGTATAGAGTTATACGATCATAAAAATGATCCCGATGAAATAGCAAATCTTGGAAGCAACCCTGAATATCAAAACGTTATCAAGGAATTAAGTATAAAACTCCGGCCGTATACAAAATATGAATAAAGAACTAAAGCCGATCGTTTTATGTATTTACAGGAAAAATTATGAACCCCTATATCCAAAGTGGTAATGTAGTTTTTCAGAGTCAGAATAGGCCTGATAATATTGCGGCCATATTTCAGAAAAGATTTGGTTTTGAACCGATAGTATGTGTCATAGAATGAAAAAAAGAAATCTGTATTTAATAGCAATTGTGTACATGCTATCATTGGTCTCCTGTGAGAAATCAAGCTCCGGCAAGGTAAATTTAAATCCGGAGGAGACATTTGAGGACGCTGATGCACCTGTCGAATATGTGCATGATAGCTTGAGCTTTCAGGGACCCTGGGGATACGACAAGGCCGAAAACACATCCAGATATTACCCCTTGGTGGTTTCCGGTATGTGGGGCGAGGGAGAGGGTTATTATCAAGTAGTAGCTCAGGAGTACCCGGCTTTTGTAATTGATTACCAGAAGAGTTCAAGGTCTGACGGACAAGCACTCGGACAATGGATAAAAACTGCAATAGACGCAGGGTACCGGATAGATCTGAACCGGATTTATTTAACCGGATTTTCATATGGGGGTTCCAGTAGTTATCCCCTGGCAAAGGGTTTGTATGCTGAAGATCTTTATTTTGCAGCCATCATCCGTGTTGCAGGTCAAAGTCAGTCTGATTTGGGAAACGAAATTGCGCAGCAAACTGCTGTATGGTACCATATAGGACTTTCAGATACTGACAAAAGAGTAGAAGTTGCCCGCAGTGCATTAGAATACATGCAAAATTATGAATGTAACAGTGGTGTCGTTAAAACAATTTCGTCTGACAGCATCACTAATTATGCAAGAACCACAGTGACACTTACCCGTTCTGGATATCCAATGTTTAAATATAGTGAGTATACGGATATGGGGCATACCCCGGGCCCCTGTTATACGGATGAAGCCCTGTTGCCCTGGCTTTTCAATCATTCATTGGCCTTAAGAACAAATTAAAATGATATCCACCGCAAGGCAAACAGATGAGATTGCCCGGGAGATTGTGTGGGAAGAGGAGCAGGTGACAGAAGACGTCTCATTTGCTTATCAAATAATTGGTCACTATACTTATAGCTCCTGAATATTTAGAACGACTTCAAATGAAACAGATCATCCACCTCATCATCATTCTTTTTTCAATGCAGCTAAGCTTAAATGCACAGTCAGCATACAATCAGAAACCCGATGACCCGGAGGCTCTGTACTTCACTGCTGAAAGCTTTGAGATAAAAGCCGACGGAAAGCACGATGTATCTGAAAAGCTTCAATTTGCCATCAATAAGCTTAAAACGGAAAAGAATTATGGCGTTCTGTTTATCCCTGAAGGAAAGTATCTCATCAGTAAAACAATTTATGTTCCCAAAGCCATACGCATTATTGGTTATGGGGAAAATCGTCCTGAATTCATTTTAGGGAAAAACACCACCGGGTATCAGGATGAAAATAATTACATGTTCTGGTTCACCAATAGTCTTGTTGAAGAAGACCAGCAGCCGGGGGATGCCGGTGCAGGTACATTTTATAGTGCCATTTCCAATGTCGATTTCCGAATTGAAAAAGGCAATCCGAAAGCAATTGCACTGCGCACGCATTTTGCACAACATAGCTTTGTAAGCCATTGCACATTTTTTATAGGTGAGGGGTACGCCGGTATTTATGACTTGGGAAATGAAATAGAAGATTTGAAATTTTATGGGGGTGAATATGGGATTTCCTCGGGAAGGACATCCCCCGGGTGGCCCATGATGATGATCGATCTCTATTTTGAAGGCCAGCGAAAAGCGGCCGTTACAAGCCGAAATACCGGAATGGCCATTGTTTCCATGCATGTGAAGGATGCACCGGTAGCTGTTGAGCTTCAGCATGGGGTTTCCGACAGGCTATTTATGGAAGACTGTCTTTTTGAAAACGTTAAGAAAGGTGTGCTTATCGGGGTTGAAAAGGAAGCAGCGAGCCAGGTAAATTTACTAAATATTAGCTGCAGCAATGTGGATGTGCCTGTGCATTTCTCGCCCAGTGGAACAAGCATTGAAGGAAAAGGCAAAAAATACCTTATCAAAGACTTTGTATATGGCCTGGGAATGGATGATATGGCCGATGATTCACACTATAAAATAGTTTCCGATATCGTAGGAGTTGATTTTGTACCTGGAAAGCTGGAGAAGCATATACCTGATCTGCCTTCCATGGACACCTGGGCAAATGTCAAAGACTTTGGAGCCCGGGGCGATGGCAAAACAGATGATACCCGGGCCTTCAAAGAGGCAATTGCCAGTCACAAAGTCATTTATCTGCCAGCGGGTTGGTACCGTGTCTCCGAAACTCTGAAATTGAACAAAGGATCGGTATTAGTGGGTCTGCACCCTTATGCCACTCAAATAATGCTGGATGAAAGTGAAGCCCGTTTCAGTGGGTTTGGATCACCCGTTCCGGTGCTGGAATCTTCAGAAGGCGGGGATGATATTATAAATGGAATCGGGATAAACACAGGTGCCTACAACTACCGTGCAGTGGGACTAAAGTGGATGGCCAGTGAGCATTCCATGATCAATGATGTGAAATTTATCGGGGGTCATGGCAACATCTCAAAGCCGGGCGAGAACACTTATAGAAGAAGGCGGGAACAGAAGATCAGCAGTCCAACCGAGCCGGTGTATGCCCGGGGAATGGATCTGGCCTGGGATATACAGTACTGGAGCCTCTGGGTTACCAACAATGGAGGCGGGATACTCAAAGATATATGGACGGCCAATACGTATGCCAGTGCTGGACTATATATTAACAATACTTCCACCCCTGGAAAAGTGTATGCCATGTCGCTCGAGCATCATGTGCGTCAGGAGGCGCGTCTTAACAAAGTGGCGAACTGGAATTTCTATGCTTTTCAATTTGAGGAAGAAGGCCGGGAAGGTAAAAAAGCTCAAACACTTGATATCAGCAATTGCAGCAATCTGTTGTTCGCAAATTTCTGGATGTACCGGGTTATTCGTGTAAACACTCCCCGGCCCTGGGGAGTTAAAGTTTCCAATAGTACCCATCTGGATTTTCGAAATATGCGAAGCTGGACGCAGGTTTTGCAATTGCCTGAACGCACCATTTTCGACATGGATAAAGGCCTGATTGTATATCCTGGAGATTTTGCCCGGGTTAAAATTACAGGACAGGAAAAACATGGTAAGAATCATAGTTCAGATGATATCGCTGAGAAATTAGGCTTTGGCTATGAGTTTGCAACCGGAGCCACTTCTGATAGCAAAGGGAATGTATATTTCTGCGAAACCCAGCAGAAGAGGGTCTATAAATGGTCGGCCGAAACGCAATCAATATCCATCTATGCAGATTACCCTTTCAAACCCTTATCACTGGCCGTAGATACCCGGGACAATTTGCTTGTAATCTGCCGCTACGATCCTCAACCTGGCTTTGAGCATAAAGAACCACTAAACACCATAGAAACCCTGCCGGATAACAACCCCAATTATAGCGGCTGGGGTAATGGAGGCTGGGCATGCCTGGCCTATGCCATCAATCCCCATAAAGCGGATGACATGCAGGTACTAAAGCTTGTGAAAACCAGTGAGGTAAAAAACATAGCACGTGTAATCCACCCTACACACCGTTGGAGGGGAGATTTTGAAGAAGTAGCCTCAGCTTTGGCTGAAACAAGCTTTATTGCGCCGGATGGTGTGACCATCATTCCCAACACTTTTGATCTCGGACGCTCTGCACAGCTTATGGGAGTTGCGCCAAACCAAAGCGATCCCGTTTATGTAAGCCACGAAGACCCAAAAATTACCTACCGTTTTCAGGTGGATGACAGGGGCAGGCTTTCAGATATGAGTAAATTTATTTCACACGGCGAGTACAGCAACCTTACCGACAGTCAGGGTAATTTGTATCTTGCTGAAGGGCAGATACTCGTTTTTGACAATCAGGGAAATGAAATAAAGCGGATCACCCTGGACGAACGCATACAATCTATGACCTGGGGCGATACAGATAAAAATGCGCTTTTTGTAACTACAAGCAAGGCCTTTTACCGGGTCAATGAACCCTCAGAAAAACACTAATCCCCCATTGGAAAGGGCAAGGCGTCCTTCATCCTTGGAGCTACCTGGCTCGAATTGATGTGATCGATCAATAGCAGGGCGTAGCGGATGCTTTGTTTCATGCCTTCCAGTTCCCAGTCGGGGTTGAACTCGTCGCGGACGGTGTGGTAATCCTTGCCCCAGAATTCGGTGTAGGTGGTGGCGCCTGAAAGTTCGTCTTCACCGGCCGAAATCCAGACCGAAGGGATGCCGTAACGGGCAAAGGAAAACTGGTCGGAGCGATAGAACAATCCCTGGTTTGATAGCGAAAAACTGGAGTATTCCAGTCCATCCGAAGCCGCCAGTCCCCTGATGATCTCCTCAAAATCTGAGAAGCGGGCACCAATACCCATTATACTTTTGGAGGCACCCCACACCGGGGTCGATTCAAAATTGATATTGGCAATTATAGAACTGCGATCGGTGTTCTGGGCATAGTACTTTGAACCCAGCAGTCCCGACTCCTCGGCATTGCAGCCCAGGATGGTAATCGTATAGTGCAGCTCCTCCTGGAACTCCTTCAGGATCTTAGCAACCACCATCATCGCTCCCACTGCCGTGCCGTTGTCAATGGCCCCGTTGTAGATCTGGTCCCCCTCCTTCCCGGGATCCATCCCCAGGTGGTCGATGTGGGCACTCAGAACAATGCGCTGCTTAATCTTCCCGGGAATTTCAGCGACCACATTTCGATTGCTCACTTCACGGAAACGGTTGCTTCCGCTGACGCTCACCTCGAAGCCCAGGTCCACCGGCTGGAAATCGGCCGTGGAGCTTTCTGCATACATCTGGTCCAGGTCAAATGCAGCGGGTCGCCCCACCGATCCGCCACCCGACGACTCCAGGACCTTTCGAAGGCTACTCTCCTTGATCCATCCACGGAACTTCAGGCTGTTCTGCAGGTCAGAGTCGATGAACAACTCCTCACCGCTCCAGGAGTTCTTTACCACGTTCCAGTCATAACCGGCTGTCTCATCGGTATGAATCAGCAGGATCCCCGCAGCACCGCGACGGGCCGCTTCCTCGATGTGACATGTCCACCGACCGAAGTAGGTAAGGGTGCTGCCTTCAAATATTTCCGGGTTCACCAGACCCGGATCGTTCACCCGGGTAATCACCATCTTCCCCCTCACATCCACATCCTTGTAGTCGTCCCAGTCCCAGATCTCCGTGCTTACCCCAAATCCAACGAAAACTGCTTCTGCCTCCAGCTCCACCGCTTCCTCCTCCACCGAGAAGGTCCCCACGACATCGTCCTTGTAGGCCAGCTCTACCCCGTTTGCACGAACAGTGAAGCCATCATTGGAGAAGCCCTTCATCACAAAGGGCTGGAAATAGCCATCGTCCATGCCCGGATCAAAATCCAAAAACTTAAAGAGACCCTGAAGGGTAATCTCGGCCAAATCCCCTCCCCTTGTGCCCGGCGCCCGGCCCTCGTAGAGGTCGTGTCCCAGCAACTGGCATACACTCTCCATCTCGGCGCGCGAAACACGGTCGATTCGTTGTTCAAGGGTTTCGGTGGTTTTGCTGCTGCAGGAAAGCAGCAGTGGCAATACTACAGCCATGCTCAGTAAAATGGGATATCGCTTCATTTCTTCAAATTAGGTAAGGGGACTTATTCATAATACTCGTAAGCATCAATAATGTCCAGGTAGACACCATCGAAGTCCGCATCCAGGATCATCCCCAGGTAGGAGTCCATACTTCCATAAATAATCGACTGCCACTCCTCTTCCCAGTACCAGACCTTGAAATTCCCTGCCCAATCGGGATTCTCGCGGTCCATCCACGAAGGCTGGTCCTTGTTCCAGGCATCCTGCCAGTAGAACCTGTAATCCTCAGCCTCGCCAATCGACATATAGGCAATTACAAGGCGCGTTCCCCCGTTCCGCTTGTTTTTCAACTGCCCGATCTCCTCTGCCGAAAATGGCTGGTCTTCCCCGAAAAAGAGATCCATAATCAGCAGGTCATAGTTGCTGGAGGTAATCGCCTCAATGAAATCAGATTTTGTGGCGAAACGCTCCGGATTTATCAGATAAAGAAAATTACGAACCGCTTGCAAGGAGCTAATATCTGCGTCGTTCTCTCCGACTAAAGGCGGATCGGGATAAGTAGGAATGCGATCCAGCTCCCTGCTGTCGGCCGCAAAGGACACATATCCTTCAGCCTGGTTCAGGGCATAGGAATCATCCATGTTCGAATGCGTGGAACAGTAATCGGTTACCAGGATCACATTTCCCTGGTTCATGGAAAGATCCAGGAAGGAGCGCAGGTAGCTGTTATCGTCCCGGTCAGTGGCCTGGTCGTCCTTCTTATACCCATAGAAGAGATCCTCCTGTCCATGCCCGTCTATGGCATCCAGGTAGGCTGTGTGTACCGGACCATCCTCTTCCCCACTGAGCGATACCAGTTCGACGCCGTTCTGGGGGATTACCAAAAAAGACTCATCGAAAGACTTTGCATATTCGCTAATCCCCATCACGAAATCCCTCATCTCCTCTCTTAGCTCAATATCAGAAGGGATATCATCGCCGCATGCGCTCAGCAAAACAGCAAAAAACAGGTAGAAAGGTAGTTTTTTCATAAGGCAAATTTTCCGGGTAAATCAGTAAGGTGATTTTTCAGCTCAGATTTGAGTTCCAGGTAGATCTCCCGGTAAGCCTTTTCGTCGACTAGATTGTTTAGCTCCTTTGGGTCCTCCTTGATATTATAGAGTTGATCCCGATCAAAATAGGAAGGCACTTTTCCATAGGATTCGTTCTCGGCCTGCTCACCTCCCGGAACCAGGGAAAAATGACTGTAGGGCGCTAAAGGATTATCCTCGTTCACAATCATCATATTCCGGAATCGCCTGCTTTCGTTATATGCTTCCAGTTTTTCGGCTCTTTCTTCTTCCGTCATATCCTCAGCAAATTGAGGATATCGGATGGCATAATATTTATAATCTCCTTTAATAATAGCCCGGGCATAGCCCAACTCAAAGAAAAGGGACCTGTCTGATTCTTCAGCATTCCCTTCGAGCGAGGAAATAAAACTCTTGCCATCAAACTGAGCATCTGGAATGTTTTCTCCGGTCATCTCCAATATGGTAGGTGCAAAATCAATATTCTGAACTTTTGCATCACAGTGGTTCCCACATTTAAATCCTCCCTTTTTCCAGATAATACAGGGGCTTACCACTCCACCCTGGTAAAGGGTCCCCTTGGCACTTTGTCCCTGGTCGTTGAAAAAGAATATGATGGTGTTGTCCAATAAAGCATGCTCTTCCAGTTTATTGATTAAAGCACCTACAGCATCATCCAACCAGAGCAGATTTTCCTTATCCTTTCCTTCTAAACCAGCTTCCTTTGTGCGTTCACCTATTGTATTTCTGGCAGGCAATACCCCTGGAGCTTTCTCCAGGTATCCCTTTGCTGTAATCAGTGGATTGGCCAACCATGAACGCTCAGGTTCATTCGGCTGATGAGGAATTGTAGTGGCAAAATACAGGAAGAAAGGCTTGTTTTGATTCTGTTCTATAAAGTCCACTCCGGCTTCAGCAATCCAGTCCATATTCTGAACCGCTAATTCACCAAGGCCCACAAAATTTGGATTGTTATGATATAAACCCCCGGCATAATCAAAGCCATTATTTAAAATAGCCTGAACAGCACGCTGATAATTGTATTCTATTTTCTCTTTTATTCCGGGGCTCCTGGCATCAGCCCAAAAATCAGGAAATCTGTATAGGCTGTCAACTTCAATCACATGATTTTTTCCCACCATACCAGTGGTATATCCAAGTTCCTGTAGATAATGAGGTAAGGCCTTGTCCTTTTTTGTAATGTGGGTATTCCATTGAATTACAGTTTGCCCTTCCTGCTTCTCGGTATACTTCAGGAAATTCTGATTCGTTGCCCTGCTGGCATATTTTCCGGTCAGACAATTGTATCTGCTTGGCGTACAAACTGGCGAAACCACATATTGATTGGTCATCAATGTACCCTCAGCCGCAAGCCAGTCAAGATTGGGCGTTAAGTTTTTACCCTTACCCTCGGGAAGACAGTTAAACATTTCAGGATACATATCATCCGCAATAATAAAAATGATATTGGGCAATGATTGATCCGAAGAACTACAGCTCCCCAGAAAACATCCCAGGATCATAGGTAGTAAGAAATGCCTGAGCTTTATGAATGACTTTTTCATGATTTAATTGTAAGCTACGAATACAACTTCGGAATGAAATTCCCACGGATTACATAGGCAATCTTCTGGGCGATTTCCTTGGCAGAATAATGAAAGAGCTCAGCTCCAACCTGGTAGAGAAAATTTATTTCCTTCGTGAATATTTGACTGTCCGACAATGCCACGGATATGAGGAATTCGAACATGGGATCGCGCTCGGCCGGGTTGTATTGCATGATGACCGCGGCCGATTCACGGAAATGCTTTTCCTGGCTCTTGTTCTCTATAATCCACATAAACAACTCCTTAGGAAAAATCATATAGGAGGCCAGGGTCTGGATAATGGTCTCATACTCGTCGCGGCTCATCTCCTCATCAATCCCTGCCATCACAATGCCTGCCGAAGCAATATATAGGCTCCTCTGATGATCCAGCTCCGAATTTCGGATGGTAAGCAGGACATTGGTAAGTTCGCCCATCTGTTTCATAAGCTCCTCATCCACTTCGATTGGAGCCCCCTCCTTCACAGACTTGTAAAGCTTTGAATCTGAAAAATACTCCAGGGCCTTGATCCGGATGGGATTCATGGGGTGGGAAGCCACATTAATCGTATTCTCCGCCTTAATCGACTCCAGCAGCTTTTCGTTCTCCTCCAGGAAGGTCTCGAAATTCAGGTGAAAACGCTCCAGGCCCAGTCCGGACGACATCTTGAAAAAGGCAGAAACACACTTTTGCGGATCCCCGCAGGCGATCAAACCAAAACGGTCGGCCGTCAGCTCCGAGAGCTTATCCCAGAGGGCGATTTTGTTATACAGCAAAAGAGGAATCCCCTCATAATTCGGAAATACAAAATCTATAATCGATTTAATATCAATGTTCTTGCTGATGATATGACCCAGCTCGTGCCCGATCACAAACCTCAGCTCATCCTCATCCAGGGCATTTACCAGTCCCGAATTCAGATTCACCAGGTGGGGCTCTCCCTCTTCCTGGCTCGAAGAAGCCGAAGCATTGAAGTCAGGAGCATTGGAAATATAGAATTCCACCGGCTCGGTGAATTTCAGGACCTCCAACACATCCTTGAAAGGCTTATGAAGCCCTGGCAGCAGGTTGTCGCGCAGCTTAAAACTATGACCTTCGAGAAGGTACTTATAGTAGTTGCCTGACTTCTCAACCTTTGCCTCGTGTTTTACCTTGCCTATGACATCACCTTCCAGTATTTTCCACAGGTTCTTACCAATCTCTTCTTCAAACTTGATCCTGATCTTGTCGTATTCCACTTTTTCTCTCCTTTTACTTTTGACTTTACCGACTTTCGACTTTACAGACTTTACAGACTTTCGACTTTACAGACTTGCCGCCTTACCGGCGGCCCCCCAGTAATGATAACTCGTGGCTTTCCATCCCTCCTGGTAGCCTTCTTCCAGGCCATCGGTGATGAAACCCGCATCCTTCAGCAGGGCCGGGATATTCCGGTTCAGATTGCAGCCTCCGCTGATTCTTTTCCACCATGGGTTCAGCCTGTTCTGATGCCGGGCAAGGGAAGCATCCGGGGCTAAACCGTGCTCAGCGAAGAGTAGTAAGCCGCCCGGTTTCAGTACCCGAAACATTTCCTTCAGGGCCTTCTCCACCTCCTTGATGGAGCAAAGGGTACTGGTGGAAACTACGGTATCGAAGGATGCATCCTCACGGGGTATATTCTGAGCCGAGCCCCTAATGAAATCCACCTGGAAATCGAGCGAAGAAAGTTCAATCTGCTTCCGCTCCCATAGCTCCTCCAGGGGATCAATGGCCGTCAGGTGTTCCACCTGCTGTCCCCTGTAAAAAGGAAGGTTCATGCCCGAACCTATGCCCACCTCCAGAACTCTTCCCCGTGCCAGCGGAATCACCTTTTCGCGTTGTGGCATACCTGAGGGCTGACTACAGGCCCAGTCAATGAGTCCCGGTAATATGTATTTGCTGTATATTCTCATGTGATAAAAACAGAAAGCCATCTCAAAGTTATCAATGAGATGGCTTTCTGCAAACAATCATTCATTTCTAAGGAAGCGCAAGGTCCCTTACTGTGATACTTGTCCCGTTCTCCCGAACGAACCGGGGATCAATTTGCAGTGTACTCCCCTTTTTCTTGGCCGTAACCTCCACAATGTCGGTGTCATCTGTAATATTCAGATAGCTGAGTTCATCCATATTAAGGTTATAGGAATACTGCACCAGGTAAAGGGTTCCGTCCGATAACTCCAAAGCCACGTCAATGACCGCATGGTTGGTAATCACCACATCGCTGTCCGTTCCCGGCCCCAGAAATCCCAGCTCAAAATCATCCACCACCATCTCCTGGGTTTCATCCCAGAAAAAAGTCATTACATGATAAAGGGAAACATTAGATGAATTCTTGACATAGTAGGACGTAATACCCAGGGTCTTGGAAACCATATTCTCCCCTCCCCGTCCGGATGCCTGCAAAGTCACGATGGGTTTCACAAAGCTGTAGTATGCATGAACCGGGGTTTTTTGATTGCTGGAGGAGCCATCTCCGAAATCCCATATAAACTTATCTGCCTCGGTCGACAGATTTTCAAATGTAACATTGGCAGGCGCCATGCTTTCCTGGTAGCTATATGTAAAATTGGCAACGGGCTCTTTGTAACAGCCCTGCAACAGGACCAATATGGCAATGAAGGTAAAAGCTTGTGCAATCTTCATAAACAGCAGTATATGAGTTTAAAACCGGATTAAATTACAAAATCATTTTCAGTTAAAAAACCACAGGGGATATTTTACAGCGATTTCAGTCAGCCCGACACACCTCATCCAATTCATTCCTGCGGTTCCGGGCTACCTTGAGATCTATGTCGGCGTCGGCACTCATGCGGCAGGTACCCGCCTTATTATCGACCCGGCTCAGGTAGTTTAGATTGATAATGCCCGAGCGGCTGATCCGGAAAAAGCTCCTACCCGGCAACTGATCTGCAAAAGCCCCCAGGTTGCAGGTGACAGTCTCAACCCGATTGTTCACCAGGTGTACATCGGTGTAGTTGCCGGATGCCATGCAATGGACCACATCACGGGGGTCGATGAGAATAAAACCAGAGCGGGTATTTACCTTGATCTTCGATTTATGATTCAGTTCCTCCAGCATCCGACCCAGCTGCTGCAGGTTATCCTGCTTGCGATGCGTCCTGAAACGCTCAATGGAATCAAGCAGTTCATCTCTGTCCACCGGCTTTAGCAGGTAGTCGAAGGCTGATACCCTGATGGCCTCAATGGCATATTCGTCATAGGCCGTCACAAAGATAAATCCGGCTTCCAGATGGTTTTCATGCACCATCCTTACCAGGTCAAAACCGCTTTTTACAGGCATCTGGATATCTAATAGCACCAGGTCGGGCCGCTGACTGACAATCAGCTCATAGGACTCGTCAACGCCTTCGGCTTCAGCTATCACTTTCACTCCGGCAAGCCCGGCCAACAGCATGGAAAGCAAGTCCCTGGCTTCGGGCTCATCATCCACTATCAGGATGGAAATATAGTCTCTGCTCATGTGATAAAGATTTCAACCAGTGTTCCTGCCGGCTTTCCCTCCGTATCAAAAAGGTCCGTAATCTCAAACCTGGCTTTCCGGCCACTGGCCTCGTTAAACTGCTTAAAATATTTCTTCATAATCTTAATCCCTTTGCCTGACTTCTCCTCCCTGTACTTCTCCGCTGACTGCCTGCCCACACCATTGTCCCTGATCCCGATTTTCAATCCTCCATCCAGGGCTGCCAGTGCGATCTCCAGTTTCCGGTCGTCCACCTTATTTCGCAGTCCATGCTTCAGGGCATTCTCTACAAAAGTGAGCACGCTCAGTTTCGGCATCTGGATCTCCCCAAGTGCCGATTCCCCGGCAATTGAGTAGACAAATTTTTCTCTGAATCTCAGCTTTTCGATCTCCAGGAATTTCCGCACGAAATCAAGTTCCTCGGCCAGGGTCCAGCAAACATCCGGAGCATCGCCCGAGACCATGCGAAGCAGGTCGGTAACCCCCTTCAGGTACTGGTAGGCCAGGTCTTTCTCCCCCTTGTATATCAGCGAACCCACCGCATTCAGTGCATTATATGTAAAATGTGGATCCAATTGATTTTTAATGGACTGAAGCTGGAGCTGACTGATGAGCCGATCCTTTTCATACCTTTTCCTAACCATGCGGATCTGAAGATTTCCCGTATGATAGAACAGTCCAAAGAGCAAAACAAAAATGAGGGGATATAACAGCACCCGGTATTTGATCCAGCCATTTTGGTGATAGGACAACCAGGTATCCTCCGACTCCTGGTGGACAAATAGTAGGCGGTCGCCGGAATCTTCTTTTATAACAGATATCCGGCTACGCATATCATGCTCAGTCAAGTCAACATCACACAAGGCCGGATGTCTCAGATCGGATCTCAAGACTACAATATCCTGATTCGACCTGAAGATATACTCCATATCGTCGTTCCCATCCAAATCAAACCTGGCCTTGCTATGATCAAAGCCCCGGGGGACCTCCCTTCTCAATGAATCAGTGAAGGAAAGATCGAAATCAAGCGAATAAACCTTCTCGTCTGTTATAAGTTTCAGATGCTCCAGCTCTGTGCTCTCGGAGTCTCGAAAAAAAGTAAGGTTCCTGCTCCGAGGCCTGATCATTCTCCTTTCACATATAACTGTGTAGAACTCATCATAAATTGAAAAAAGCGCGTAAACCTTATCTCCTTCCCTATAGCGCTGGTTTGAAAGGATAAATCCCTCACCCTCATAGGTAAAAGGCTCCAGTTCCACAAAAGACAGGTGGTCGTTCATGGATACCGGTGGCCTGCAATAATCAAGCTTACTATTAAGCATCACCAGCCAGGCCGTAGTGTCCATGTAGGGAAAGTCAAAATCGAAATTATCGGTTGCCGTGGTATTAACCAGGATCTCGTCCAATCCATTTCCATCCAGGTCAAAAAGCCTTAGCGAGTGAATTGCTGCACCGCTTACGGGGGATCGCAGAACCGTATCATTGTGGTAATCGATGGCATAAACCCTCCGGGGCTGAAGGGAGTGTCCACCGTTAATGGCCAACACATATTCCGTATGCCCGTCTCCGTTAAGATCGCTGATCCCCCCCGGAATAAAATTATAGTCAGCATAATCGTTGTACTGGTTGATGGGATCCAGTGCAAAACATTTAAAGCGTGTAGGATGAGAGAAAACATCATCAATAATGCTCAGGTACATGGTGTCATTTTTCTCCGAACAAATAAGAACATCGGTATGCCCGTCCCCGTTTACATCATAAAGATCAAGTTCAGCCCCACCATCCGCAAGTCTCCCGGGAAGATTAAACTGGTTGATGGTTGCCTCACTCAAATGGCGGATTTTCACCGCAAGGTTTTCCGATGAGTTATAAAAAAGCTCAATGATTTCGCTGGTTCCGTCACCATTCAAATCGTGATAGTGCCGGACATAGTCAGCCTCGATTTCTTCGGTCCGCTCCACCTTCAAAAGGTAGCGGGTTGAAAGTGCAGGAACATAGCGGATCAGGCCCAGGGTAAGGGCCAGAGCCAGTATGGCAGGAATGATATACTCATAGCTGCTTTTCCTCATGCTCATTAGGATTATCTGCCCGGAAAGCCAGGACGAAAAGAAGCACTCCTATAGCCAGGCAAACCCATCCCACAAGGTCGTAATGCCCGGTCCATTCATGAGAAAGACTGAACATATAGGGTCCCAGCGCCGATCCAATCACTGTGAAGCTAAGAGAAGATCCCGAAATGGCCCCCAGGTTCTTCAGGCCGTAAAAACGTGGCCAGCTTACACCGATCAGTACCGAGTAGAGTCCCCAGACGATCCCGTTGCCCAGGATTACCATCCAGTAGGCCCCGTTCATCTGTCCAAGAAAGATGAGTCCCAGGGTAGTAATCAACATTCCCAATGCAAAAACCAGCAGGAGGATTTTCAAGCGTATAAAGTCACTGAGGTAGGAACCGCCAAATTGCATGAACACGGCAATGAGCGATGTGGGAACAAATATTCCAAGTCCCTGAACCTTGGTCAACCCTGAACTTTCGAATACCGAAACCACGTGGAAAGTGAGACCGCTTATATACAGGGCCGAGAGGGAAAGACCCAGGGTGAAAACCCAGAAGGCCATGGTTTTGTGGGCTTCCTTCAGGCTGTAGTCTCTGGGCGGCAGACTGGGAGGACGCTTACGCTTCCTGGCTCCCTTCATTTTCCCGTCAGCCACGCAGCCGCAATCCTGAGGGTTGTCCCGGTAAAAAATCATTACAAAGACTGCAAAGATCAGACCGACGAGAATGGCCAATACAAACCAGGCCCCTCTCCATTCCAGGCGTTCCACAACCTGGTTCAGTATTTTTGGTGCAATTGCAAAACCAAGGGCCGTAAAGATCCCCAGCACAGCATTCGCCAGACCCCGCCTTTTATCGAACCACTTCATCACCATGTTCCTGGAAACCATGGTCATCATGCCCTGACCGAAAAAACGGATGCCGAAGAAACCTATGGCCAGCATAACAAAAGTGGCCAGGACCGGCGATATAAAGCCTCTGTTACTGCTCAGCGCTTCGGCCAACACATCGACCCGGGTCAGGTAAAGCAGCACCGCACCCAGCATCACCCCCGCAATAAAGGTCATCACCCTTGCGCCATAGCGGTCGTATAACTTTCCCGCTCTTGTGATAAGCAGTCCCGATCCCAGGGTACCCAGGAGGTAAGCCAGGCTCAGATGGCTGCGGTTTATGCTCAGGTCTTTCAGCAGGTTTTCGGTAAATACGGAGACTCCCATGGTCTGACCGGGAATACTCATCAGGATTCCTATGGTGCCCGCAGCCAGGATGACCCAACCATAGAAAAAAGGCAATTTGTTGGGTGAAAAAGGCTTATTGCAATGTCGCTTCATGAATATCAAAGATAGTTTATATAGAATATATTGTAGGCCTTTTGTTACACGCCTTGATTAAAAGCTTACTTTTACGCCGCCCCCACTCACTAAACATATCGATATGAGGCCGTTAAGAATTGGAGATCTGAAGATTCAAGTCCCTATTATACAGGGCGGGATGGGGATAGGAATATCCCTGTCAAAACTTGCAAGTGCCGTTGCAAACATGGGAGGTGTAGGCATCATTTCCACTGTGGGAATCGGGCTTACAGGCAAGCCAAATAAACTTGGCTATAAAAAGAGCAATATTGAGGCCGTCAGGACGGAGATCCGGAAAGCACGCGAACTTACTACCGGTGTTCTGGGGGTAAACATCATGTCGGTACTTACCAACTTCTCAGATATGGTGAAAACCTCCATTGAGGAAAAGATCGACATCATTTTCTCAGGGGCGGGACTTCCGCTGGACCTGCCTTCTTACCTGGTAGAGGGGGCTAAAACAAAGCTGGTACCCATCGTTTCATCCGGAAGGGCAGCCAACATCATCGCGCAGAAATGGCAACAGAACTACAACTACCTGCCCGATGCCTTCGTGGTAGAAGGTCCCAAAGCGGGCGGTCACCTGGGATTTAAAGCCGACGCTTTGCTGGATATAGGCAATAAGCTGGAAAACCTCGTGGATGAAGTGGTGAAAGTAGCCCAGGAGATCAAGGAAAAATTCAACAAGGAAATCCCTGTAATTGCTGCAGGAGGGATTTTCACAGGCGGTGATATCAGCGAAATTATGAAAAGGGGTGCCACCGGTGTTCAGCTGGGAACCCGTTTTGTAACCACCAAAGAGTGTGATGCATCGGAGGAATTCAAGCAGGCCATTGTGGATGCCTCAGAAGAAGACATCCAGATCATCAAGAGTCCTGTTGGGATGCCCGGCCGCACCATTTTCAATCGCTTCCTGCAGGAGGCAAAAGATGGTCAGCGCAGACCTGCCGTATGCAAGCACAACTGCATCCGCTCCTGCAATCCAAAAACCACCCTCTATTGTATCTCCGAGGCGCTGCTGGCAGCCTTCAAAGGCAACCTGAAGGACGGTTTCGCCTTTGTGGGCAGCAATGCCGGAAGGATCAAAGAGATCACTACTGTTGAAGCAGTCTTCAACGAACTGCAGGACGAATACGACAAAGCAAACTAGCAGGAATCCTATCCAAGGGCTTCCAGCCAGGTCTTAGCCATGAGCTGGGCCCCGGCCATGGAAGGATGAACACCATCGGCGGTCCAGTAAGTTGCTGGCGCCACCTGCGCAGCTGTACTGAAGGCCTCCTGAAAAGGTACCCAGGTGGCTCCAAATTCCTGGCAAAGCTTGAGTGAAATTTCCTGGTAGGGACGGAATGGTTCCACCCAGCTCTCATCCACAGCTCTTGTATCGGTAAGAATGTAGGGCTGACAGATCACCAGCCTGATATCCGGATACTGCTCCTTTGTCCGGTTTAGCAGGGCCCGGTAATCGTTTTCATATATTTCAGGAGTACCATCATAATTACCATTACGCAGATGCCAGTAATCGTTTACTCCGATCAGGATGCTGAGTACATTGGGTTTCAGCAAAAGACAATCCTTGTCCCAGCGCTCATCCAGCTGGTAAACCTTATTTCCGCTGATCCCCCGATTATAAATTGTAAGTTCCTTTTCTGCAAGTGTTTCCAGCAGCCAGGAAGCAGCGAGGAAAGCATAACCTCCGCCGAAAGACCGACTGCTGTTCGCATGCTCATTCTCCTTGTCCCTCCCTGCATCTGTAATGGAATCGCCCTGGAAGAGCACCACATCACCTTTTTTAAAATAGTCGCCAAGCTTTTTGGAAGGATCAGGGCTACATGATTGCGCAAGTAGAGGCAGACCTGCCACTGCGGCGGTACCAATTCCTGCATTACGAAAAAAGTTTCTCCTGGACATTTGTCCCGATTCAGATTTTGACTTATTCATTTCTATTAGGCTTTTGGAAATATTTGTTGGAAATTTAAAGGTAATAAATCCTCACAAAATAATGTTGCGCCCCCTGTGAGTTAATCGCTCTACGTAATAAGCCGGGATATTCATCATTCAAAGGGGCCCTTTCATACAGTAAGCCCTTCCGGCTATTTTTTTCTATGAGATTAGGCTTTATTTAGCAGTCTGAAATACTTATGGAGACCACAATCAAACCATACCGCATGCTTGAAGAGGAACTTCTCTTCGTAAAAGAATTCCTGGCCGCCGAGGCATACGTCTCTGAAGAAGAACTCGAATGGGATTGCAGCATCGATGAGGAAGCCGACACTTCGGTTCCGGTTCCCGGCGGACTTGTAAAAAGCTTTGTAGAGCATGCCCTGCTGAAGGAAATATCCAAACATCCTGAAGGTGGAAGAATAGAGGTGTCTGTTCATCGCACCAAACTCGGCATTCTCATCATTGTGAATGACAATGGCTCGCTTCGTTACAGGGAGTACGGAAGGGGAAATCTGATTGGGAACCGGCTCGAACTGCTCGACCAGCAGATCATTGAATACAATAAACACTGTGCCCAGACCATCTCCTATCAGCTCCTGGACCTGGCCTATGCAGAACCCGGACAAACCGGCACCCGGGTGTTGATCACCATCACCATTTAAGCACTACCCGGGTGAAGGCTCAATAGACAGGCATTACCTTTATATTTTTATTTGAAGACACCATCGCGGGCGTAAGAGGCTGAGAGCCCAACATCAGGGTATGGGCTCCAATTTCAAGTGGAAGTGCAACCCGTTCCACCCCTCCCGGTGCCGATGCGGCCCTGTAAAGCCCATCCAAAAAACGCTGAGCCTCCTGGTGGTCCAGAAACTGCAGGGGATATTCCGCTCCCGAAGCCGAGCTTAGCCTGATGGTCTCCTTTTCATTTTCCTCATTCTCAGCCCCCTCAACGCCCAGGCAGTAAAGTGAAGGCAAATACTCGGCCTTTAAAAAGATCGGAATCTGCTTACTCACTTTTCCGCTGAAGTAGGCTACGCGATCGTCCCATTCCTGGAAGGTCTTCCAACCCGATTCGACATGCCGGTATACATATTCCATCTCCAGGATGGCCATGATGGAATCGGGGACATGCTCCATTTGGGGGACCATCACATCTATGAAATGGAGTTGAGAAAAGCCCGGAAAAGGAAGCTCCTTTTCCCCCGTGTAAGCCGGCAGGGTAATCCGCTCCGGGAAGCCTACAAACTCCAGGGAGACATCCGCCAATACATTTCCGGCCAGGTCGATTTCCCTGCAACCTTCTGCTTCCATCTCAAGCCTCAGGGGAGAGATACTCCCGTTCAGTTTCAGATACCTGGTTTTCAGGGCCTGGTCCTCCTTTCGACTCGTTGAGCTTTTAAGGCTGCCTTCGGCAAACTCAGCAGAAATATCACCACCCAGATCAATACTTCTGGAGAAACTCACATCGGCAATCTCCACCTCGGCATATTCGGTAGTGTACCTGTTCCATCCCGCAAATTGAAGATTATATTCAGGGGCCAGCTCCAGGCTAAACTTTACAGACTCGATCCGATCGGCCGGCGAGTAGTGGCTTCCGCTCTCACCCAGGGAAGCATAGGCCTTTTTCTTCGAAATCGTAAATACCATACGAAGGTTTCTTCGGGTGAAATCTAGTCCTGATCCGAGGGCATCTCCCATATATTGCCGGTTAAGCTCGGCGGTAAACCGGGCATTGTCGGGATAACGCTCATTATAAATTTTGATCAACTGCGTCTGCGCATCTGCACTCAGGTCCCATAGACTAAGCCCTTCCGCCTGTGATATTGGCTGATCCAGGCTGGCCCCAAAGAGCGACATATCTACCAGGCTGTGATCCACCCCTTTGTAGTCGGCCGACTTAAAGCGTTTCACCTTTGTGCAGCCTGTAATCAGAATTATAATGAGCAATGCAACACCAGGAGTTATCAGGTTTTTCATGAACGATCTCTTTTTATGGTTAACAGGCATAGGATTGCACAGTTTCTCAGTCACTGTAGACCTTTGCCTTCAAAGGTCCATCGGGAACCTCAATGCACACGATACTGAGATCCCTGAGAAACTTATTGGGAAAGAATCCCAGGTCGAGCGTACAGCTGAAGGCCATCCCGTCTATATAGACATCCTCATCGCTATGGTGGATGCAACGCTCCACACCAAGATTTTGAATCACCAGGTAGTACATAGAAAGTGCTTTTTCTTCTTTATAATAAAGATAGAAAAACACAGTATATGAGTCAACCGCTACCGAATTTGGAGTTACCCCAATATTTTCCCATAAGCGCTCAGAGTGTCAGGCGGGATCTGATCCTTAGTGTTTTCTGTAGTGATAAGCAAAAATATGGGCCTGACGATCGGCTTTTGCGCATCCGGTTCCTCAGAAGTCAGGTTCGCGATAAGGATACATAAAAATGCTTGATAAAGGGTTTCACTAACAGGGGCCATTTTTCAACGAAAGCAGAGACCTTCCCCCTTCACCCTTCTCCCTTCTCCCTTCTCCCTTCTCCCTTCTACCTTCTCCCTTCTCCCTTCTCCCTTCTAAGTTTAATTTTTCCCCCTCAGCATTCAACCATTTGAAAAGCCTGTCATCATCTCTGGTGACTATCCAAGACTCGCTTCCGATGGGTGCTTAGCCCTTTCCGTGCAGGATTAGTTACCAGCAGGGAGACTCAGAAGTGATTTTTATTTAAAGTTCGCCTCCTAACTCCCCACCTCCTAACTCCCCACCTCACGGATTTGACTGCGATTCCGCTTCGCGAAACTTGACTAAAATTCGGCCTCGCGTTATTTTTGGACTTGCACGGCGCAAATATTTTATATCCGATTATTCACAAAATTTCATAATAAACGGATATTTTATATCTGTTTTCAATTAATTATATCCGTTTATAGGCAAAAATTCATAATAAACGGATAAAAAAGATACCCGGCCACCTGAAATTTCATTTCCGGTTCTTGAATCAGGAATAAGAAATGTCAAAAATTGACGCGAAGCGGAATCGCTGGACTTGCACGGCGCAAATATTTTATATCCGATTATTAAC
>CAZRPW010000054.1:0-26884 GCA_964601975.1 uncultured Bacteroides sp. | reverse complement strand
AGCAGGGAATTAAGCAGGGTCATAAGGAAATTGTAATGGACATGATTACCAAGGGTTACTCTGATGAGCAAATCAAGGAGGTCACCAATTTAAGCATCAAGCGCATACAGATTTTGCGCAAAGAGCATTCTGTTTAAGCTAAAAATCAGGCTGGTTTTTGGCTTTGTTTATCATAGCCAGCATATTTTCAAGGGGGACATCTCCCTCCACATCATGGGCGGGGGCAAAAATGTAGTCTCCCTCGCGGCCCAGCTCCAGCAAGCGCTGACTTTCATGCTGCACATCCTCCACCGATCCGTAGGGCAATATGCGCTGGGTGGATAAGCCGCCATGAAATGACAAACGCCCCCTGTAGGCAGGTAAAAGGCTGTAGATATCCATGACTTCGGGCTGGAAGGGATTGAAGTTGTCGAGGCCGATTTCAATGAGCGGGTCAAATAGTTCATCCACATCCCCACAGGAATGAATAAACACAAACTTCCCGGCATCTTTAACGACCTTGAAGATCCGGGCCAGGTAGGGTTGAATAAACTCCTGCCATAGGTCAATGCCCATAATGAGTCCACTCTGTTGTCCCCAGTCGTCACCCAGTTTTACGGCATCGATGTCAAATGTGAGGGCACGCCTGATCTGCGCAATGTTATACTCACATATGGCATTCATTAATTCATGAACAAAACCAGGATTCACCACAAAATCCATCAACAGGGCTTCCATGCCCCGCAATGTCCAGGCCCTTTCATAGAGTGAAAACCCGATCTCGAACATGCGGAAGTGCCCCGGGTATTTCTCAATCAGAAAAGGTATGTTTTCAAAATAAAGGTCAGCCAGGGGATCGGGAAAGGTATATCCCTTCAAGGTGGGCTCGGGCAGCACCTGCCCTTCGATGTTTCCTATGTCTTTATCGATGGACCGGTCCCAGATGGCACCGAAATAATCCTGGAAACGATCATTGCCAATATCTGTAAAATACCCTATGTCGTCGCCCAGCAGCACCATATGGTTGTCGGTAATTTCCATGATATCATCCGACTGGAAATAATCAAACAAAAGTTGCCTTGCCTCCAGGGTGAAGCCAAAATGCCATGGAACATAAGGGGGGCGTTTGTGCTCCAAAACTGTCCTGACAACTTCCCGCTTGGTCATGATCGCATATTTTGAAAGAATATGTTAAACGCAGCTAATACTTGTAATACTGGCTTAGCTGGGGTGGATAATAATAGCCCGTTGTGCTGCGCGTCAAGCCCAGGCGGTACATCCGGTCCTGGACCAGGGTAAGGCGCGACTCCTCACAAGGAATGGTAGTGGAATAGATCCTGAGTTCCCCCTCGAGTCCCGTCACAATTTCCTCCCTCCAGTCGCCTATAATATCACCTACCATCAAAACCTTTCCTTCGATTTTCAAAAATTCTTCACCCTGATATTTCATCAGTGAATTGTTGATGACAAGCTCTTTTTGTTCATCAGCATCCCACCAGAGGGGTCTTGGGTTCAGTGTGCCCATACTTTGATCCGATAAGCGTTCCCCGGCGGCCGAATAGAGGAAAAATTTACTTCCTCCCTTGGCCTCCCCTGCATAACACTCCATGCCGGGATAGTTGGGGTCGATATCGGCAGCCATGCCCTGGCTGTGAACATGCACCGTGGATCCCTCGTAAGCCCACAGGAACTTTCCTGTTTGGGCATCCACCAGGTTCACACCATGCTTCTTCTGACTTCTTTCAAGACCATAGAAGATCTCCAGTCCGGGATTGTCAGGATCAATGTCTGCCACATGCCCCACATCATTATGTCCGAGTCCGGTGCCCCACATGGGGATCCCGTTGTCGTCCAGGACAAACGATCCGATTACCAGTTCATCCCTCTTGTCATTATCAATGTCAGCAGCGGTGATTCCATGTTGACCCTGCCCGCTGTATTGCTTATATTCTCCACTGGATTCCCAGTACCATTCTTGCTTAAAATTCTTATCCAGGGCCAGGGTTTTGATTATGGAATAGGTTCCCCTCTGCACGATGATGGATGGATCCTTTCCATTGAGAAAAGCCATGCTGAGAAAATTTCGGGACCAATAGTTATAATGATTAAACCCCTCCTTGTTGATCCAGTCCGTTTTTTCAATGAGCTTTCCTGTGCGTCCATCCAGTTTCACCAGGTATTCGGGTCCATCCAGGACATGGCCGTCTATTTCCCGGGGATCGCCTTCGCCTGCCTTTGTGTATACTTCAGCAAAGCCATCCCTGTCTATATCATAAACAAGGTAGGGTGAATACCAGGTTCCGGTTTCAATGGACCATCCCAGGTTGTGTGTCCAGAGGTAGGTGCCATCTCCACTGTAGGCCTCAAGTTTATAGGGTTCCGGACTTCGTTTCCAGTACCCCGGCTTTTCATAAGGATCCACATTAAAATCAGGATATTTAATGACAAAGTCATATTTTCCATCCCCGTCCAGGTCTGCAATACCCACACTTTTGGGCAAAGCATTGCTTTGGAGCTTCATTGAAATGTAAGGAATTTCGTACTGCATCGTAAATACATAGGCTCCCTTTCCAGTGAGGTCCGGTTTTTCAGCATGCCCGACCACATGGTAGCGATACCCGACACCATTGTGAATGCTGCTATCCACGTAACAGGTACCATTGATGGGAAGCTCATTCACTTTCAGGAGAGCTTCTACTCCAATCCCCTCACGATAGAGATCAAACAGTTGATTTTCAGGATCATTCTCAAGGGATCGCCAACTGATAAAGGCCTTGCCTCGCTCTTTCATTAAGGCGACGGTACCCCGGTCAATGGTTTCAAGCTTTTGTGCTGATACAGCCAGCGTTGACAACAGAGGGATCAGGCATAAAAGGACTTTAAATAATCTGGGAGAAATCATATCCGGAAGTTTTCAGGGTTAAAACTATGGGGCGCTGATTACAATTTTATGCTCCGGGCCGGTGACACCCAATATGTTCACACAACGGAATACAAATTCGTGCCGCTTTTTCGATAGATCAACACTCAGGACATCATCGACCTTTTCCCACTCCCCCGAAGGCTGCGCTTTCATCTGGTATTCCTTCAGGTTTGGAGTCTCCGAAATCAGCCTGATACTCGCCACCCCATCCTCTATTTCAACTTCAGAAGCAATGGTGTTCGGAGTCCACTCAATGGCATCCCGGTCTTTTACAAGGCGCATAAAATCTGACAGTTCATAGGCCCAATGTGGTCCGTCCCCCCAATACCATGTATGGCTTTTAAAGTATTCATCCTCATACATGCTTAGCAGGGTTTCATGATGGGGCCATACTGTGAACATATCATTATTGGTATGAAATTCTATCCAGGTATAGGTCTGGGCACTGCGCTCTTTGCTGGTACCTGTTTCCGGGTCCTTATCAGTTGGAGTGCGTTCGGGTCCCTTTACCTTAATAATATCCGCAGCCTTGTTCTTCAGATATTCATCTCGGATTTCAAGGGCCGATAAAGGAATCCCGTCCTTTTCAAAATGATGGTCATATTTAGCATCCGATAAAAACCACTTGTTATAGTCATTTAACCAGATCTCATTAATTCCATGGTGACCGCTGGGACCACCTTCCACACCAGGTCCGGCTCCCAGCGTCCTGGTCACATAGCCATAAGCATTCATGATCCCGTTTTGAACCACCATGTAGTGACCGCAATGAAAGCCCTGCCCCTGAAGTGCCTCGTCCAGAATTCCTTCTGCGGAGTTGCCTCCGGGATATGGATCGCCATGGTCGTCAATCTTTATGACCGATTTGATCCAGTGCCTGAGCAATAAGATCCTTTGAAACTCATCAGTCTCGCCGTGAAATATGGTATCCAGCTGGTACTTCTCAATCAGATGCTGAAAGCCGGGATGACTCATGTCCTCATATCCTATAAACTCAACATTTGGCTTAAAGGGAGGATTGTCAGTCTCTTCCAGGGAATACTCCCTGTTTCCACAGGCGGAAAGCAGCAGAGAGGCAGCAATACAAATAATTTTTACTTTCATTTCGTTACTTTTTATGGTATATTACGGAATAAATATACAATAATACCCTATCAAAACCTTATGTAATAAATAAATGTCCTACTTTTGAAATACGAATCCTTATATCTCAAAACCAAAAACACAATGAAAAAGACCCTGTTTAAGAAGTTCTCATTCTTGATGGCCATCCTGCTTACAGCTTCATTCCCGAATCTTTTTTCACAGATTGCAGACAATGTGATTGTCATACGACCTGTTGAAATTGACGAGGTCCTCACCAATCCCGGTATGGGCTTTATGACTTTCCAACGCTTTAACGGAGACGATCTGAACGAGGGAAGTGGGTGGACAGAAGGATTTCCCATCGACTACCAGGAATTCGATGGCGATTTGACAAATATCGATCATCCCGCGACCACCATCGCCTACTGGAGGATTTACTGGAAATTTATGGAACCCGAACAGGGGGTTTATCGCTGGGACATGCTCGACAGGGCACTGGAGACCGCAAGATCACGTGGACAATCCCTGCTGCTCAGGATTGCACCCTACGGCACAGGCGACGAAAAAGACGTACCCGACTGGTACCGGGCCATGGTTGGTCCCAATACGGTTTTTAAGTATAACAACCCCGTTAATAAATGGGCCGTAGACCCCGAAGACCCGAGATACGCCCAATATTTTGGCGGACTCATAAGAGCCCTTGGAGAAAGATATGACGGTCACCCCGACCTCGAAGCAGTCGACCTGTCCATCGTAGGTGCCTGGGGCGAAGGTGCAGGATCTGAATTACTGAGCCAGACAGCCATGGAAGCCCTTGTCAATTCCTATACGGATGTGTTCAAAAAAACGCCCCTGATTGCCTTGATGATGGATAAGGAAACCAACATGTATGCAAACTCTCAAATTCCGGTGGGATGGAGGGTCGATTGCATTGGCGACCTGGGATTCTGGGCAGACGATCAGAATGGCTGGACGCATATGTACGATATGTATCCGCTGGCAATCATAGAATACGGTTTAGCAGACGATTGGAAAACATCCCCCCTGAGCTTCGAGATTTGCGGCACCTTCCGTTCATGGAAAGAAAAACAGGGCTACGACAGGGATGATGTGATGTATATATTTAATGAAACCCTGAAATGGCATATGTCCTCATTCAATGCCAAATCCTCGCCGGTCCCGCCCGAATGGAAAGACCTGGTGGATGACTGGCTGAAGAAAATGGGCTACCGCTTTGTTTTAAAAAGGTTCAGCTACCCTGAAGAAGTGAGTCAGAATGGCGGACTCTGGTTTAAATCCTGGTGGGAAAATAAGGGTGTGGCACCCTGTTACAAGGATTTCACAATGGCCATCAGGCTGAAATCGGATAATTATCAAACTGTTTTAACTACAGATGCGGATGTTAAAAAATGGATGCCTGGAGATAATACTTATGACAATACGGTATTCATACCTAATGATATGCCGGCAGGAACCTATGAAGTTCAGGTCGCCATCGTTGACCGGTGGAAATATGAACCCAGGGTAAATCTGGCCATCGAAGGAAGAGAGGATGATGGCTGGTATCAGCTTGGACAAATAAGCGTGGTAAAGCTTTGATCAGGCTTTAATGGAATAAGGAAATAAATGCCATTTTTCGAAAGATTACCTTTCATTAAGTAACTATATTGCATTTTTTTAATTTTTTTAGGCTTTTTATTGTCGTTTTGTTTTGTTTTTAGATTTTTATGAAATACATTTGATTATATAAATGTTTAATAAGTTCTAAATCTTAATTTTATAATGTTGTGTAATCTTATTTAGATAGTACTTCATAGTTTGGTTTTAGTTTTAGTTTAGTAGCAGTTTAGTTTTAGTTTAGTAGCAGTTTAGTTTTAGTTTAGTTTATTGCAGTAAGAGCAAAAGATAGCTCATAGGTTTAGTCTCTATGAGCTATTTTTCTATAAGACTTAAATTTCTTTCCTTTAAAAAAATATTTCGACTTATGAAGAATCATAAAATTGTTCTTGGAGTTTCAATGGGAGTGATGTTTGTCCTCCTCTCGTGCAACGGACTCAAGAAGGACCTGTATAGCGAGATCGATAAAATTGACGCCCATGTTCATATCCGGACCGAAGATCCTGCCATCATGGATTACGCCATAGAACAAGGATTCAGATACCTTACCATCAATACCGGGTCAGGCAGCCAGGAACACATCGACAATCAAATGAGGCTTGCAAAAGCCGTGGATGCCCGATATCCGGATAAGATAGATTACATAACTACCTTTTCAATGGAGCGCTTCGAGGATCCCTCATGGACCGAAGAGGTGATAATGGGCCTTAAAAAAGATTTCGACGAAGGAGCTGACGGGGTCAAAGTATGGAAAGATATTGGAATGACCTTCCGCGACAGCCTTGGCAATTTTATATGTATTGATAACCCCAGGTTCGACCCCATACTTGACTTCATCGCCAGGGAAGGGAAAACCTTGATCGGACATATTGGTGAGCCTAAAAATTGCTGGCTTCCAATTGACTCTATGACTGTAAATAACGACAAGGCTTATTTCAAGGACCATCCGCAATACCACATGTACCTGCATCCCGACTACCCATCTTATGAAAGACTAATCGAATCGAGAGACAATATGCTTGCAAAACACCCGGATTTGAAATTCGTTGGGGCACACCTGGGAAGCCTGGAATGGAGTGTGGATGAACTGGCAAAACGGCTGGATCTCTACCCCAACTTTGCGGTTGACATGGCTGCCCGCGTATGCCACTTCCAGGTGCAGGACAGGGAAAAAGTCAGGGATTTCATCATCAAATACCAGGATAGATTGCTGTATGCAACCGATATTGTAGTTTCCGAAAACAGCGATATTGAAGAAAGAATTGAATGGCTCGACAATGAATGGAAGTCCGACTGGACCTACTTCTCCAGCAATGAAGAAATGAATTCCCCGAATGTAGACGGATCATTCAAAGGCCTGGACCTGGATGAAGATGTTCTCAGGAAAATCTACCATACAAATGCGATTAACTGGTATCCCGGAATATTTGAATAGCGCAAGAGTTTCACCAAAACCTTCATGTGTCTGCAAAATACGTCCCCATATTAAAGGAGTACAGGGAGATTTATGACAGAAACCTCTCTGGCTCGGTCATCCCCTTCTGGCTCAAGCACTCTCCGGATTGGGAGTATGGAGGAACCTATTCCTGCCTCGACCGGGAAGGAATTGTATATGATACGAAGAAATATACATGGTTGCTGGGGAGATCGGCCTGGATGTTTGCACGCCTGTTCAACGAATATAAAACAGACCCTGATTACCTTAAAATTGCAAAACTGGGGCTTGACTTTATCCAAAAAAATGCAATCGACGACCATGGACGCTATTACTTCTCATTAACCCGGGAAGGCAAACCCTGGTTTTATCAAAGGAAACCATACGGGGCCGTTTTTTCAATGCTCGCCTACCTGGAATATTATAAATCTACAGGAGAAGCAGCCTGGAAGGAGGCTGCCCTTGACTTATTCTGGAATATAAATCAATGGATTCAGGATCCCGAAAGCATGGGCCGGCCAAAGATGAAAGGCGTGCCGGCCATGAGCAATCTGGCAGACGTGATGGTCATTGCAAGCATGGCTGTTGAACTGGCAGCCATCGATGATCATCCTCAATACAGGGAAATCATGCTTGCTGCGATGAAGCGCTGTAAATTGCATTTCAATCCTGATCTGAATGTATTTGTAGAAAATGTCTCTCCGGATCCCGGAATCGATATCACACAATGGCCTGAAGGGCGTCTCTTTAATCCGGGACACTCCATCGAAGTGGCCTGGTTCATCATTCATATGCTGGATTTTGTGGACGATCCTGAAATGCTTTCCATAGCATTAAAAACATTGAAGGGCAGTTTAGATACCGGGTGGGACCAGGAGTATGGCGGAATCCGATACTTCATGGACCTGGGAGGAAAACCCACCCTCCAGTTAGAATCCGACATGAAATTGTGGTGGCCGCATACAGAAGCGATTTATGCCCTGACCCTGGCCTTCTGCAAAACGGAAGACCCTGTATGGCTCGACTGGCTCCAAAAAGTACATCCTTATACATTTTCTAATTTCGTCGACAAAAAAGCCGGTGAATGGTTCGGCTACTGTGACAGGATGGGCACACCCACACATTCATCAAAGGGTGGAAATTATAAGGGCTTTTTTCATGTCCCCCGGGCCTTGCTTTACAGCATTCAGGAAATTGACAAGTACGCATTCACCAAAGAACAGCCCGGATCATGACCCCAAAAAAGAGAAACATCAATTACCTGGTGATGGTCTGCACAGTGGCCTCACTGGGCGGACTGCTCTTTGGATTCGACACGGCTGTAATTTCAGGCACAGTGGGCATGGTAGAAAACCTGTTTGGCCTGTCCAAGCTAAACCTGGGATGGTTTGCAAGTTCCGCCCTGGTGGGCTGTATTCTTGGGGCAATGATTGCAGGAGGATTGGGGGATAAATATGGGCGCAGGCCCGTCCTCTTAGCAGCAGCCATGCTCTTTTTCCTCTCAGCCCTGGGCTGTGCACTTTCATCTTCTTTCACCTTCCTGGTTAGTGCCAGGATTCTGGGTGGAGTTGGGGTGGGTATCGCCTCCGTTATATCTCCCCTGTATATTTCGGAATTCTCACCCCCTCACCTGAGAGGTCGCCTGGTTGCATTGTACCAGCTATCGATCGTGAGCGGAATATTGCTTGCATACTTTTCAAACTGGATGTTACAGCACTACGCTGTTTTGCACCTGGAAATGCAGGGAGAATCCGGATTTTATGCTAAAATTTTCGTGGATGAAGTGTGGCGCTCCATGTTTGGGATGGAAATTTTTCCGGCCTCACTCCTGCTGATATTGCTGGTGTTTGTCCCGGAAAGTCCCCGCTGGCTCATAAAAGAGGGCAAAAATGAGCAGGGAAAGCTGATCCTTGAAAAAATCAGCGGCACCCTCACAGCAGAATCAGAGTTTAAAGAGATCATTCAATCTCTTAAAAATAAGAAAGGGAAACTGAAAGAGCTATTCAAACCCGGACTGCGCAAGGCCCTTTTTGTGGCCATTGCCCTTTCGGTATTCGGACAGCTCACCGGCATCAACGCAGTCATCTATTATGGACCTGAAATTCTGGAGCAGGCGGGGATTCAATTCGAAAACGCCTTGCAATTTCAGACAATACTCGGTGTGATAAACCTTGTATTTACCATATTGGCCCTGGTGTTAATCGATAAGCTGGGCAGGAGACCTCTGTTAATCGGAGGTATGGCCATTGTGGTGCTCACACTGTTTATTGCAGGCTTTCTATTTCTTTCAGATGTTCCCAACGGAGCATTGATTGTCATTGTTTTGGGCGCATATATTGCCTGCGTGGCCTTCTCCATTTGTGCGGTAATCTGGGTGTTAAGCGCTGAAATATTCCCCAACCGGCTGAGAGGAAGAGCCATGTCAATTGCGGCCTTCAGCAACTGGGGAACAAATACAGTAGCCGCATACCTTTTCCCCTGGTACGTTGCAAGCTTCGGCATGCACATAGGTTTTTTTACATTTGGAATCATTTGCCTGATAGCCACCCTGGTCTTCTGGAAATTTGTACCCGAGACTAAAGGGAAAAGACTGGAGCAGATTGAGCTGATATTCCGAGCCGATTAGATTTATGAGGATAAAATTTCTATTTCTTAGAAAAATCGTATAATTATTCTATTTTTAAGGAAGAAAAGAAAGAAAAAAGTAAGGATAAGAAATGTTAACCACTGCTTAATGCCGGATTTTTCTTTTCTTTATAGTGTAATCTAAATATTATTGCACCCAATTTCGATACTCAACAAAAGAAAAAAAGCACAAAATAAAGACAATGGATCGATCATCTAACAAGTCAACAGTTTCACGCAGGGCGAAAATCCTTGAAGAACTTGAAGCAAAGGGCCAGGTCACCGTAAGTGACCTGAGTCAAAAATTCAGCATCAGTACGGTTACAATCAGAAATGACCTTGCCCATCTTGAAAAGCAAAATATGCTGATCAGGGCCCGGGGGGGAGCCATAAAGGTTAAATATTATCGTTTAGAGGTTGATCCCTCTGTATCTGAAAAGCAAAAGGAGTTTTTGAAGGAAAAACAAAAAATTGCAAAAGCTGCCATAAAACTTATTGAAGATGGGGATACGGTTGTGCTCGACTCCGGTTCAACCACTTCAGAAATTGCAAAAATCCTTGAGCAGTTCCATAATCTTACAATCATCACAAATGCACTGAATATTGCAAGCATTCTTTCCGAATACGAGGACTTTAATGTTCTGATGTCCGGAGGTGTTTTAAGAAAGAGATCTCTATCGCTCATTGGTGCACTTGCAGGCGACAATTTTAAGAATTTCTATTGTGATAAATTGTTCCTGGGAGTGGACGGTTTTGACACTTCTCACGGGCTTTCCACACCTAATATCGAGGAAGCATACGTGAATTCCATAATGATAGGGATGGCAAAGAAAGTGATTGTGGTAACAGATTCAAGAAAATTCCAGCGCCGGAGGTTTGCCTTCATTGCCCCGACATCCAAAGTCCACACTGTAATTACAGATTCAGGCATCATGGAGGAGGACAAGGCAAGATTGAAGAATCTTGGAATAGAACTGATTATTGTATAGTCCCTGAGGCTCACATTTTTTCTCCATCATTTTTCATATTAACATCTATCTTATGCTAAAAAAGCCATGGTTATTATATGCCCTGATCACTACCCTGTTCTGGGGTACATGGGGTGCCCTCATTGAGATACCCGAGAAAGCAGGTTTTCCGGCTACGCTTGGTTATATAGTCTGGTCTCTCACCATGATACCCTGCGCTTTGGTTGCGCTGGCTATCATTAAATGGAAACTTGATCATTCATGGAAGTCCATATTTTATGGAGTGCTCATTGGTTTGACAGGAGCGGGCGGACAGCTGGCATTGTTTCACGCGCTTGTAAACGGACCCGCTTACCTTGTTTTCCCAATTATCTCGCTATCCCCTACAATCACCATTCTTTTGTCCGTAATCTTCCTTAAAGAAACGGCCACAAAGCGACATTGGATTGGAATTAGCCTGGCCTTGATTGCCATCTTAATGATGTCGATTCAAAAACCGGATGATTCGATTATCACGGGTTCCATCTGGTTCATCCTGGCCCTTCTGGTATTCATGGCATGGGGGACCCAGGCCTTTTTTATGAAAAAGGCCAATACCTTTATGAAGGCTGAAAGCATTTTCTTCTATATGATGCTTACAGGCCTCCTGCTCACGCCCATTGCGTATTTTATGACAGACATGAGCCAGGAAATCAACTGGGGCTTTAAGGGACCTTATTTAGCGGCAATCATTCATACCCTGAATTCAATCGGGGCACTCATGCTTGTATATGCCATCCGCTACGGGAAGGTTATAATTGTATCTCCCCTGACAAATGCCGTAGCTCCCATTATTACAGTCATTCTGTCCCTGATCATTTATATGGTAATCCCCGGACCGGTAATTCTTGCAGGAATGGTAATTGCCCTGATTTCCGTATACCTTCTGGCTGACTAGGTCCACACATCCTTGAAAATACCCATAACGTTGCGAAACGTTATGATATTTTCATATATTTACGCTTCATTGTTTTTCGCAATATAAAGCAAACTACTGTGGCGCGTGAAACTTTCGTAATGTTGTTATATGAAGAGGCCGAATTATGAAAAATCTTTCTGGAATATCCTTACTGGTATCGCTTTGCATTATTTCACTAAACACAAGCTATTGTCAGCCCTCTAAAAAAGCCAACATTGCAGTGATCCAGGCAAGTGGGTCGCCCATACAGGATCCATTCATGGACAGCTATGATCCGACCCTGGTCCGCCCCCAGATGGAAGCCCATCTGGATAAACTCCTGGGGCTGTTTGAAGAGGCCGGTGAGATGGGCGCAGACCTGGTTTGCGGTCCCGAGGACATGCAACACATTGGTGCCTATGGCCTGCATATCGATGTTAAGGACCCGGAAACGGGTAAAATTCTATTTAACTCCCTGGCAGTTGAGATTCCCGGGGCCCTGACTGACCGGATTGCAAAAATTGCGAAACGTTACAATATGTATATAATCGCACCCATATATGAGGCAGTGGGAGAAAATATATATAATACGGCCGTTGTGTTCGACCGCCAGGGAAATATAATGGGTAAACACCACAAAACACTTGTACCTGTGATGGAGACCTGGCTGGTAGACACCGGGGATGAATACGAAGTCTATGAAACTGATTTTGCAAAAATATCAGTAGCAATCTGCTGGGAGCTCTGGTATCCCGAAATATCTATGATCTATGCTTTGAAAGGGGCTGACATTATTTTCAACCCGACCATGGCCAAAGACAACCTTTCCGGTCAGAGCCTGGAAACGGCACATACCTTTATAACCCGGGCCAGGGACAATTCGGTTTACATTGCTCCGGTAGTCCTTGGGAATGATGGCAACGGCATATTAGACTTCAATGGCAATGTAATTGCCGAATCTGTGGGAGAGGAAGATGCGATTATAATGACTGAAATTGATTTCTCCAAGGAAAAAATAAACACCAGTAAATGGTGGGAAGCCATCAACGGAACCAATAATGCCAGGGCTATATACTTCAAATCAAGACGGCCCGAAACCTATGAGCTTCTCACCGATCCCAATCCCCCGGTCCTTGAAAAGTATAAAGACATTCACCTGACTACGGGCGACAGGGAAAGGCAATTAAAGGCAGTTGAGGAAGTGGACTACGGTCCGAAGAAGAAATAATATCTGAGCACCATGAAGCTGTACAGATCCACCCTGGCCGTCGCCTTTCTATTTCTAATACTTCAGGTATCGACGGCACAGCTAAGGGTTCCTTCCATGTTTTCAGACAATATGGTCCTTCAGTGCGACATGAAGGTTCCAATTTGGGGCCGGGCCACTCCGGGAGAAAAGATAGTCGTTCGAATCGATAAGCACCAGGCTGAAACCATCGTTGACCCTGAGGGAAAATGGAAGATCCGGATGGGCCCTTTAAGCCCGGGAGGTCCCTATGATATGCTGATCTCGGGGCACGACAGCATCAGGATACAAAATATACTTGTAGGAGAAGTCTGGGTCTGCTCCGGACAATCAAATATGGCCATGGAAGTAAGGAGTTGCCTTAATGCTGAAGAAGAAATCTCCAAGGCAAACTACCCGGACATTCGCCACTTCCAGGTAAAAAGAGCCAAAGCTGCCCTCCCGCAGGAAAGCCTGTCCGATGCAGGCAGCGGTAAATATTCCTGGTTAAATACATGGGAGATCTGCAACTCCGCCACTGTGGGGCATTTCAGTGGCAGCGCCTACTTCTTCGCACGGGAGCTCCATCAAAAACGAAAAGTCCCCATTGGAATCATCCATGCCTCCTGGGGCGGAACAACCGCTGAAGCCTGGACCCCGGCCGACACGCTTGAAAGCGACCCCGAACTCAGAAATATACTCAGGGATTGGCCCGAATACAACAAGGATGAGGCCTGGCTCACCGAGGAGTATGAGAAATTTACAAAGGAGCTTGAAAAGGCCAGGCTGGAAGGCCGCGATTTACCATTATACTTCAATCAACCCTCTGTGCTTTTCAATGGAATAATGGCACCGGTCATCCCCTTTGGAATTCGCGGAGTACTGTGGTACCAGGGAGAATCAAATGCTTACAGGGCCTGTCAGTACAGGGAACTATTCCCTGCACTGATCACCCAATGGCGCAGGAAATGGGATCAGGGAGATTTTCCATTCCTCTTTGTCCAGCTTGCAAATTACAATTTCGAGCCCCAGGTTTTCCCTGAACTCAGGGAAGCACAGACCATGGCGCTCAGACTTCCGGCAACTGCCATGGCCGTAGCCATTGACATCGGCGACTCGGCCGATATCCACCCCAAAAACAAGCAGGAAGTGGGCAGACGCCTTGCCATGGCCGCACAAAAAACGGCCTATGGGGAAAACCTGCCCTATTCCGGACCGCTTTTCAAGAAAATGTTTGTGGAGGAAAACAAGTGCTGGATTCTCTTTGATCAAACTGGAGATGGACTGATGGCAAAAGGGAATGGCCCTTTGAAAGGCTTTTCAATTTGCGGTTCTGATTCAGTATTTATGGAGGCAAATGCGCAGATCGACGGTCTCCAGGTCATTGTCTGGAGTGACAATATCAGGCAACCTGTCGCTGTCCGGTATGCCTGGGCCAATCATCCGGGAGGAAGTAATCTGTATAATAAAACAGGCGATTTGGTAAACCTCCCTGCCTCTCCATTTCGCACCGATCATTTCCCCGAGATTAGCTGTGGCAGAAATTATGGCAAGGAACATGAAACAGCGGCACCTGGCCGGGAGCGTTCAGAAAAACAAAGCCTTTCCACAGAAAAAGACAGCCAGGCTTTGCTGAACCTGCTACAGGGCAAGGAGCTTTACTCAGAAACAAAGGATATCGTAAACGGCACAAAATGGAAATTCAGGAAGCAATACAAGGGAAATCCCTTTCTGGCAGAAGACTACTGGCCCTATGCCTCTCTGAGGTATAACGGGAAGGAATATTCGGGATTTCAAATAAACTATGACCTCCAGGCAGAGGATTTCATCCTCCTATATCCCGGGGTGGAGGGCAAAAAATACATTGTGTTGTCCAAAGATAAGCTGGAATCCTTCACCTATACAGATACAATCAATCATCAGGAACACCTGTTTGTATATACGAAAATCCCGGGAACAAAAAGCAAAGATTTATACGAAACAATCTATAAGGGCAGGTCGTCCTTCATCCTACGCCCGATATGTGAGATTGTGGACGATCCTTCAGAGGCCTTTCCGGGTGAGTACAGCCGGAGTTATGAGTATTATATCCAGGTTGACGGGACCTTTAAGCGCATCCATTCTAAGAAAACCCTGCTGAAAACACTGCCCCGGAATATGTCCGAGGTTAAAAAATATATAAGGAAAAACCATCTGAAAATAAACAGGCTCAATCCTGAAAACATCGCCAGGGTGATGCAATACTTTGATGAGATATATACCTCCACTCCATGAAACGTCCATTACAATACTTTCATATTATCACAAATGGACATGAAAGTATTGTTCTGGTAAGTTACACAAGGCCAATAATACAAACTAAATATTTCTTGTGAAAAAGAGCATATGTCTGACCGTGGGTCTACTGATTTCTCTTCTGGTGCTGAATGCCCAGTCTCAGGGTGTGCTCATCTCCGGGTCTTTCAGGGATATCCCTTTCCATTCTTTTATTGAAACCCTTGAACAAAACTACCCGCTCCAGTTTTTCTACGAAAGAAATGAGGTGGATCACATCCTTGTAAATGCCGAATTCCAAAACGCCCCCTTCCCGGCTTGTCTTGCATCCATCCTGGATAGTGAAGAATTGAATATGTATGTCCTGGGGAAGGGGCAGATATGCATCTATAAAGGGGAGCCTGTCAAAGCACTGCTTCCTGACGGTCCCCGGTACCGGGTGGTTCATAAGACAGAAAAACCCGACGAAAAAATCTCAAGAGAAAGGCTGAAACAACTCCAGTACCAGATTGTGAATATTGGAACTCCGGGAAATATAAGTTCCGGTTCTGCCCGCTTATCGGGCTACCTCAGAAGTTTTGAGGATGGTCAGCCGGTGGTGGGTGCAAATATATACCTGGCAGAGGCGCACAAGGGAGTGATCAGCAGCAATGATGGATATTATGAGATCCAGCTGCCACTGGGGAACCAGACCGTCTACTACAGCAGTCTCGACATGCATGCCACCAGCCGAAACATCAACCTTTACTCCGACGGCAGCCTGGACGTAACACTGGAAACAAAATACAACATGCTCGAAGATGTGGTTGTTTTCGGCCGGGGAAAAGGAAACCTGGGCCAGATCCACATGGGAATTGAAAAGATAGATATTTCAGCCCTTAAATCCATGCCGGCATTGTTTGGCGAACCGGATGTGATTAAAAGCCTTTTAAGCGTTGCCGGGGTACAATCCGTAGGCGAGGGTACATCCGGATTTAATGTCCGGGGGGGCAAAACCGATCAGAACCTTATATTAATCGACCAGGCACCCATTTATTACCCCTCTCATTTTTTCGGGAATTTTTCTGCAATTAATACGGATATTATAAGCGACGCCACGCTTTATAAAGGAAGCATTCCGGTTCGATACGGAGGCAGGATCGCTTCAGTGCTGGATATATCCACTTCGCAGGGGAATCCGGACAAGCTAAGCGGTGCGGGCGGAATCAGCCCGGTATCGGCCCGGATCAATTTAAACGGCCCCTTCATTACCGATAGCTCTACCTTCCTGCTCAGCTATCGAAGCACCTATTCAAACTGGCTGCTGGATTACATCAAGGTACCCGACCTCTATAACAGCAAGGCTGGTTTTTATGACCTTCAGGGAAAAATGAATTTCAATCTGAATGAGAAAAACCAGTTGCTTATAAATTTTTACACGAGCAGGGATAATTTCCAGCTGCAAAGTGATTCGGTTTACGAATATCAAAACAACATCGTCTCCATTGCCTGGCCACACCAGATCAACAGGAAGATGAGTTCAAATATTTCCCTGATCTATAGTGGCTTTAACTACAGTTTATCTGATCAAAGCAATATAAACAGCGCTTCCCGCCTGAGCCACAGCCTCGAGCAAATGAGTCTGAACGGAAAGTTGGATTACATTACAAATCGCGGTCTGAACATAGAGTTTGGAGGAGATGCCATATTCTACCAGGTGAATCCGGGTGAAAGGGTTCCCGGAGAATTCTCCAATATAAACCCTTTCCATACTGAAGATGAAAGGGCCGTGGAACTGGGCCTTTTTGCAGGGAATGAATTTTTCATTTCAGACCGGCTGAAAATTGAAGCAGGTTTGAGATTGTCGGGCATGCTCTCCCTTAGCCCGGGAGAAAGATATCTGTATGCACCGGATTTACCTAAGGATGTTGATCACATAATTGATACAGCACATTATCCTAAAAACAGCATCGAACAGCTATATGTGCACCCCGAATTCCGGTTTTCCGCCAACTATTCCCTCAGCAGACATGGTTCGCTGAAGCTCAGTTATAACAAAACCGTACAATACATTCACATGCTTTCGAATACCTCGGCCATTTCTCCAACAGACACCTGGAAGTTGAGTGATGTTTACCTGCTTCCCCAGGTAGGCCACCAGTTATCCACCGGCTATTTCAGGAACTTCAGGAACAATACCCTGGAGACCTCTGTCGAAGTATTTTACAAAACCATGAAACATGTGAAGGAATACAAAGCGGGTGCTGACCTTTTATTAAACGACCATATTGAAACCGAAATCATTGATGGAGACGGACTTTCCTATGGGGCTGAATTTTCCATCAAGAAGCCCGGAGGAAGATTAAACGGACGGCTTGACTACACCTGGTCGCGGACCTTCTTCAAATCTGTTTCTGAATTCCCGGAAGAACTTATAAACAACGGAGAATACTTCCCGGCCAATTATGATAAGCCACACAATTTAAACCTCCTGCTAAACCTGAAAGCCTCCCGCAGACTCATCCTTTCAGGCACTCTCAATTATTCGACCGGTCGACCCATTACCTACCCGATTGCCAAATATAAGCTTGGCGACCAGGTGATTCTTCATTATTCCGATTATAATCAATACCGCATTCCTGATTATTTCCGTATGGATGTTTCCCTCACCCTGGAAGGCAACCTGAAAAGGAAGAAGAAATTTCACAGCTCCTTCGCGGTATCCCTGTATAACGTCACGGGCAGAAAAAATGCCTATTCGGTATATTTCAGAAGTGAGGGGGACAACTTTGAAGCCTATAAGCTATCAATTTTCGGCACCATGATACCCACAGCAAGCTATAATTTCAGATTTTAATGCACTCCGGGAAAGCACATATAGTCCTTCACCTGCTTGTTTTTGGATTCCTGTCCATGTTGCTTGTCCGCTGTGTTGAACCTTTCGTTCCGGTACTGGATGAAAATGACCTCACTGAGCTTATAGTAGTGGAAGGCCAAATCTCCGACAAACCCGGTTCAATGGGTGTCAGCCTTTCCTATACGGCTCCTGTTTATCCCGAATCCCGGAATATTGTTGAAGAGTTCCGGCCTGTAAGGGGAGCAGAAGTATTCATTCATGATGACCGGGGTAACAGCTTTCTGCTTACAGAGAGGGAGCCGGGGAAGTATGAACCAGAAGATGAAAATGCCCACGGCATCCAGGGAGACTCCTACTATTTATCTATTGCCACAAGAGAAGGGAAACAGCTCGAATCCTCCATGGTTCTGATGGAAGAAACACCCGAAATAGACGAAGTTTTCTTCCGGGAAGAAAGCCGTACAGTCTTTGACCTTGAAATTCCTTACGAGGAGACCTGGCTCAACATCCTGGTGAATACCAAGGCTTCGGGAGAAAACACAAGCTATTTCAAATGGGAATTTGAGGAAACCTGGGAATTTGAGATGCCTTCATTTGTAAAAGTTTATCATGGAACCGGTCCATTTTCCCTACCTCCTTCAATGGAGAGCATTGAAATGGAATGGGAAAAGAAGCACTGTTGGGTAAGCGAACGATCTGCTTCCATTCTCACAGAATCCACCTTCGACAGCCCTTCCAACGAGATAAAAGATTTTGTTCTACAGTCTATTGGCCCTCCCGACGACCGCCTGAACTATAAATACAGCATCCTTGTGAAACAATATGTTATAAACAGGCAATTGTATGAATTCTTCAGGAATGTGCGTGAAGCCAATGAAGAGAGCGGGGGCATTTATGAGAAAACACCCATGCAGATCATCGGAAACATCCAATGTTGTGATGGATCGGAACCGGTACTGGGTTACTTCATGGCCTCATCGGTGAAAACCAAAAGAATATTTATAAACCCTTCTGAACACCAGGTGGCCCTGGGAACAGCCTTCGATGGCTGTGGCTGGACCACCGAAATACCGCGGTACCCCCCTATATTTTTCTATGGTACTTACAATGGCGGTGCAAGCGAAGTATGGTCCACCAACAAATATTGCACTGACTGCAGGGTCAGGGGAACAAATGTAAAACCAGATTTTTGGGAGTAAGCGCATCATTATTGAAGAGAGAAAGTGGAGATTCTATGAAAAGGATAAAAACACTGATCACCGGCCTGCTGATTTTTTGCTCAGGTTTTGGACAAACTGCTGCCCCGCAATCAGCAGGGGCTTATCCGCCCGAATCCCTGCAGCTTCACCTCAGCGAAAGCTGCCTTTTCCCGGGTGAGGTATTGGGATTTAAAATCTATTGTACCCAACCCTTCTTCCCTGAAGTAGAATTGAGCAAGATTGTATTTATCGAGCTGCTGAGTGAGCACAACACGCCTGTACTTAGAAAGAAAATACTCCTGGAAAACGGGACCGGAGCAGGCGAGTTTGTCCTGCCCAATCACATCGGCACAGGAATATACACCCTGCTTTGTTACACAAACTGGCTGAAGAACTTCGGAGAAGAAGCCTTTTATAAAAAGCACATCGTAATCATTAATCCGGACCAGGAACTACCCCTGGCTTCTGACCATGCTGATTGTCCCGGAATGCATGCCCCCCTCAGGGACACAACTCAGCATCCCCGCTCCGGGATTTTCGTTCAGACCGATAAAAAGCAATATGGTACACGGGAAAAGGTCTCCGTAAAAGTGGCCCTTCCCTGGCAAGAAGGAGGCACTTCAGGAGGCAATTTTTCGGTATCGGTTTGCTACAGGGAACCCGTGCTTACCGAAGAGCAGCACAATCAACAGGAACAGGGCTTCTTGCTTCATACAGAGCAACTTGACTATCTCCCCGATTTCAAAGGGATAAGAATGTCAGGCAAACTTGAAGATGCTTCCGGGAAGGCCGTAGCCGGAAGCAGGATCATTATTTCAGAACCTGGCCCGGGAACCCAATTAAAAAGTGCCATTTCAGACAAGCAGGGAAATTTTAATTTTCTGCTAAAGCCCCAGGAGGGGATCAAAGATCTTGTCTTCACCCTGCCCGAAAGCGAAACCATCCTGAAGCTGGAGGAACCCTTCTGGAACGGGTATCGAAATCCGCCGGAATATAATGCACTTTGCCTGCCGAAAAGCAGCCTCTCCTTTCTTGAAGAGAAATTTTCTCACACCCAGATACAAAACAGGTTCAATCGTTCCCAATTCTCAAAGAGAAGTCCCACAGACCCGGATGAAACAGACAGCAGCAGTTTTCATTCTGCTTTTAGTAAGTTGTTAAAGATGGATGACTACATCCTGCTGGATTCTTTACCTGAGTTTTTCTATGAGCTGGTGCCAAATATAAGGTTCACCCATAAAAAGGGGGATTACACAATCAGCATTTCAGACCCCGAAAGTGGTGATCCATTCGAAGAACCCCCCGGGGTTTTTGTGGATGGGGTACTTTACCCGGATTACACAGGCATTGCGCACATTCCGCTGCATCAGGTAGAAAAAATAGCAGTCCTGCCTGCGGTGTATTTCTATGAAGATTTTAGTTTTGGAGGCATCGTGGATTTGCACACAAAAGATTCAGATTTTAACACCGTTCAACTCCTTCCTGACATGAGAAGGGTAATGTTTCCACTTGCTTCAAAAAGTGAAATGATATTTAACGCCCCTGATTATGCCCTCCCCAATGAGCTGAAAAGAATCCCCGATTTCCGGCATCTGCTCTGCTGGGAACCTGATGTACGGGTCAATTCTTCAGGCGAGAACACGCTTCAGTTTTATACCGGAGATCTCAGCGGTAATTTTACGGTGATGGTATACGGACTGAGCGATGATGGAAAACTTTTCCGATCCGAAACCGACATATGGGTAGAATAAGCCATAACTGTGTCGGCGCCCTGGCCACCCTCAGCCTGGTCCTTCTATGTACATCCTGTGTAGAACCCTTTCAGCCTGTCCTGGATACGGACGACAATCAGAGTCTGCTGGTGGTTGAAAGCCTGATTACCGACCAGGCCGGTCCTTTTACAGTTGATCTTAGCTATACCGCACCTGTTTACAATACCCGGAATGTTGTAAGTTTTTACAAGCCTGTTGAAGGCGCAGAGGTATCCATAAGCGATGACGCAGCTAACAGTTACATGCTCTTTGAGACCAGTCCCGGTTGCTACGAAACTGAAGATAAGCATCTGAAGGGCGTTCCGGGACATTCCTATTTCCTCGCCATCTCAACCACCGATGGGAAACAATACGAGTCGACTGCCGAACTGATGCTGGATGTGCCTGGTATCGATTCCGTTTACCATCAAGAAGTTATAAAAACATATTTTGACCAGGAGCTTACTTATGAGAAAACCTGGCTCAATATTCTGCTTGATACCAGGGCTGACGGGGAGGATATTGCCTATTTCAAATGGGAGTTTGTGGAGACCTGGGAGATGGAGATGCCCGAATTAATTGAGGTCTACCATGGTACCGATGAGGGAAATCTGCCTCCCTCCATAGAAAAAATTGAAATCGAAGAGGAAAGAAGGCATTGCTGGGTATCAGAGAACTCCTCTTCGATCCTTGTCAAATCAACTGTCGATACGCCCGGCAACGAAATAAAGGGGATGCTTCTGCAATCCACAGGTCCGCCCGACGACAGGCTGAACATTAAATACAGCATCCTTGTCAAACAATATGCCCTGAACCGGGAATTCTATAATTTCTTCAAACAAATTCGCGAATCCAATGAAGAAACCGGTGGTATCTATGAAAGGACCCCTGTCCAAATTACCGGAAATATAAAATGCTGCGACGGATCGGAAATGGCACTGGGATACTTCATGGCCTCAGCAGTGAAAACAAAAAGGATATTCATCTTTCCCGAAGAACACGAAATTGCCATTGGGTCAGCATACGAAGCGTGTGGCTGGACGACCTATTCCAATCCTCGCGACCGGCAGGTCTATTATCCTTATGGAACCTATGATGATGGAAGTATACTTGTAAAGAGCACGCTTAAGTATTGTGTCGATTGCAGAGTTCGTGGTACAAGTATTCGGCCCGACTTCTGGGAATAGCTTATGAAAGATAATGTAATGTATATGTATATCCAAACGATTCTTTTTGCTTAATAAAGACCGTATAGTAATAAAATGTAATATTATTTATTGGTTTTGAAAGTTTGCGTAAATATATTTATATATTTGTGTAAGCCTGAAAACAAATTCCTATGAAGTATCTGGGTATTGACATTGAAGAATTAAAGAAAAAGGGGGCATATCATACTGCAAAGGAGATCGATAGCCAGCCAGAGATGTGGCAACTTAGCTATGATCGAATTTTGGCGGCAAAAGATACTTTAAACATATTTCTCAAGAAAGCCATCAAAGACCCCGCTACCTGTATCATACTTACTGGTGCCGGATCTTCCGCATTCGTCGGTGAATCATTGGCCGGTATTTATCAAAGACGTTTAAAGCTATCCTCCAGAAGCATTGCCACCACAGATATTCTTACCCATCCCGAAGAATGTTTTATCCGCTCAAAACCCACCCTGCTCATATCTTTCGCCCGATCGGGCGATAGCCCCGAAAGCCTGGCCACCGTTAAACTGGCAAAGGAGCATTGCGACAATCTTCATCAATTAATAATTACCTGTAACAAACAAGGTGAACTGGCAAAACACGATCATGATGATAAAACCTATGTGCTTTTGTTGCCGGAAGAAACCAATGACTTATCCCTGGCAATGACCAGTTCCTTTTCATCAATGCTGCTGGCTGGATTGATGATTTTGCATCTTCAGGATATTGAAAATATCTTACCTGTAATTGAGAATGTGTGCAGCTGTGGAAACTACATTATAAATAACAATCTGTCCAAGCTGAATACCATAGCTGCATTAGACTTTAACAGGGCCATCTTCCTGGGATCCGGACCCTTATTTGGAATTGCACATGAATCTCACTTAAAGGTTCAGGAGCTTTCAAATGGCAAAATCGTGGGCAAATACGATTCCTTCCTGGGATTTCGTCATGGTCCCAGGGCTGTAGTCGATAATCATACCCTTATCATATATTTACTATCTGTGAATGGTCTGGCAAAGCGATATGAAACGGATCTGATAAAATCCCTCAACGCCTCTCCCATCAAAGCTGCAAAGGTATGCGTGGGCAGAGATCCTGGCAATCATGGATTAGAATCGGACTATGTCATAGACCTTCCGGAATGCCTCATCAATATTCCTGAGGAATTTTTCACGGTTTTATATATTCTACCTGCTCAAATCATCGGTTTCTTCAAATCACTTGAGTTGAATTTAGAACCGGATTCACCCTCAAAGGGCGGAGAGATTTCACGGGTTGTTCAGGGAGTTACGATTTATTAGTGCATCTCCCAATCCTCTATGTTTTCAGCCTATTAAACCACGCATTTAAAAACAAATCCTTTCAAAAATGAGTATCAAAAAAATAAACCTCCTCTTCCTTCCGCTGTTTCTGCTTACAATACTCCCGGCATGCATGAAAGCAGAGGGTACGGACCTTTTTAAGGCAGGGATTTACCTGATCCCCTATCCCCAGGAAGTAAGCATGGGTGGAGCAGACTTTCTTCTGGGGGAGAAAGTCTCGGTGGTACTGGACAGGTCTGCCTCCGAACAGGACCGTTTTGCTGCCTCGGAATTAGTGGCGCAACTCCAAAAAGACTGGGGCATACAGGCGGTGATCACTGATGCCGCGGCCGGACAATCCATCATCCTGACCCACAAGGGTGTTTCAAAAAAAGTATCAGGCCAGGAGAAAGAGAAAGCCGCACAGGGATATGAGCTCAGTACATCAGCCGGCCAGTTGACCATCAGGGCCAAAGGTGCATCCGGATTGTTCTATGGCACCCAGACCCTGCTTCAGATTATTAAGGAGGGGCCCCGGGGAGCTTTTATTCCCGGAATGCAGATTGTTGACTGGCCCGATATTGTTGAACGGGCTGCCCACTATGACACCAAGCACCACCAGGATAAGCGGGAATATGTGGAAAGTTTCATCCGCGATTTGTCCAAATATAAGATCAATATGCTGGTATGGGAATGGGAGGACAAATTTGAATACCCAAGTCACCCCGAGATAGGTGCCCCCGGTGCTTTTACAATGGAGGAAATGCAGCAGATCACACGCTATGCCCGGAAATACCATGTACAGATTGTTCCACTGGTACAGGGGCTGGGACATGTGAGTTTTATTCTCAAATGGCCCCAATACAAGGACCTGAGAGAGATCGCTGCATCAAACTGGGAATTTTGTCCACTGAAAGAAGGCAGCTATGAATTACTCTTCGAGCTCTGGGAGGATGCCATCGAGGCAACACCCGGATCAGAATATATCCATATTGGTTCCGACGAAACCTATGAATTAGGCCTGTGCGAAGATTGCCAGCATAAATCGGAGGAAATTGGCAGAAGTGGTGTTTACACCCTTTTCACAAATAAGGCTGAGGCGCATCTGAAAAAGAAAGGCCGGAAAGTCATGTGTTGGGAAAGACCCATGGGTTGGACCGTGAGCGATTCTCCGGCAAAAGGCATAGAACCCTCTAAAAGTATGGTGCTTACCGAAAGTTACAGCTATGAAACACCGGACTTCAAATATGCCCGGGAAGCCAGTGAGGCAGGTTATGAACTATTCATTTATGACCCTAATCCAGGGGTGATACCCCTGATGGTTCCCTATTTTGTGGAGTCAAAAGAAGATGGAAAAACCATAGAAGGCGCCCTCCAAAAATCATACAAGCTTGTAAGTGCACAGGCAAAATCCGGATTATATAATGGTATGATCAATACTTCATGGGACGATGCAGGACTTCATAACCAGGCCTGGATGATGAGTTTTATCAATTCGGCCGAATGGACCTGGAGTGCAGGACAACCCTCGCTGGAAGAATTTACCGAAAAATACTTCCTGAACTACTATGGGGAAGACAGCAGGGACATGAAAGAACTATTCACACTTCTAAGTGAGGGCAGTTTATTCTATTTTGAATCATTTGAACGCCGGGTTTGGCACTATGGCGATATCGGCCTTACCACCCTGCCTGTTCTGCCACGTGGCGACAACCTTGAATATGATGAGTACTGGAACCGGGAATATGCAGACAGGGTGCAGGAATCTCATGTTCAGGCAAAGAAAATGGAACGTGCCATGGAGATTATCCAGGAGAACCAGAAGGCTGGTGTAAAGAATAGCTACGACATGGAACTTTTCACATCCATGGTGAACCTTATAAACCACACCAGTAATACCTACCTGGCACTGTCAGCACTCGAAAGAGCGATCAAGGAAGCCCATAACCAGCGTTACCTGAGCCATGAAGCCACCTATGCGGCCCTTCAAAACGCGGTTAAGATTATCGAAAAAAACCTGGCCGAAAGGCAGGAAGTATTCCAGGACCTTGTCAACACCTGGGAAAAGACCAGGCTCCCGAAAGGTATGTCTACCGACGACAAAGAATTCTTTCACAGGATGGACAGGGCCAGGCATTTTGCATTTCGAAAAGCGGATATGAGTTACCTTATATATGATGAAGAGTTACTCGGCCTCGAAGAATACCTGGAGGACCTGAAAGCATATATTCAATATGCCCAGGAAACCTGGCTTTATTAATCACACAGAAAACCTGAGCATGAGACAATTAATCATTTTAGGCGCAGTACTACTCTTCACTTTCTTATCTCCCGGATGCAAGAGTGAAAAGAAATCGACCCCAATGAGCACCATGGAATTAGTCCTGGAACGATACTCAAATATCCTGGAGACCGCCCAAGATTTGTCGGAGTTTCCAAGAAGCATTGATGAAAACGGTGAATTACTCACCACGGGCATCTACAGCTGGACATCCGGATTCTTTCCAGGTTCACTCTGGTATATCTACGAGTTAACAGGAGAAGAGACATGGAAGGAAGAAGCAGTGAAGTGGACTGAAGCCCTCGACACCATTCAGTATTGGAGTGGAAACCATGATGTGGGTTTCATGATCAACTGCAGTTATGGAAATGGGCTGAGGCTTACGAAAAACAAAGCATATGAAAAGGTAATGATCCAGACTGCAGAATCTCTGACAGAGCGTTACAATCCCATTGTAAAAAGTCTTGAATCCTGGGATTATCGTGAAGCATGGGATGGTATCACAGAATGGTATTTTCCGGTAATCATCGACAATATGATGAACCTTGAACTCCTGTTTGAAGCAAGTAAGCTCAGCGGAGACCCTAAGTATAAGGAGATTGCCATCCAACATGCCCAAACGTGCATGAAGAATCATTACCGGGAGAATTTCTCTTCATACCATGTGGTTGATTATGACACCCTCACCGGAGAGGTCCTGGATAAGGCCACCTGCCAGGGCTTGCTTGACGAATCTTCATGGGCAAGAGGACAGGCCTGGGGCCTGTATGGCTTTGTGACCTGCTATCGGTATACCCTGGACAAAGCATACCTTTCCTTCGCCGAAAACATTGCAGACTACATAATTACGCACCCCAATTTACCTGAAGATCTTATCCCCTACTGGGATTATGAGGCGATTATTCCAGGACTTGAGCCCGAGTGGGATTATCATCCGGAGGATTTTACGGAAATTCCAAGAGATGTATCGGCCGCAGCAATCACAAGCGCTGCCCTGCTCGAATTAAGTAAATACTCAGAGAAAAACGAAGATCACTATAGAGGTGTTGCTCAGGGTATTATATCATCCCTGTCCTCCGGAAAGTATCTTTCATATGAAGGAAAAAACAAATATTTCATCCTGAATCACAGTGTGGGTAGTATTCCTCATGGAGTTGAAATTGATGTCCCGCTTGTCTATGCAGATTACTATTTCCTGGAGTCCCTTTCACGCTATTCGAAACTTGGATTGAATTAATATGCGTTTCAAAA
>CAZRPW010000053.1:0-28547 GCA_964601975.1 uncultured Bacteroides sp. | reverse complement strand
ACTTACCCACTTACCCACTTACCCACTTACCCACTTACCTACTTACCCACTTACCTTTTTACTTATTTACAAACTTACTAATTTACTCCTTCCCCATATAGCTAATTTCAATGCTAATTTTTTTGGATGCTTTATCAACCTTAAAGGAGCACTCTTCAAAACTTGGAGCAGACATCCTCTTTTTAACATCATTTGAAAAACCGTAGCCTTCCTGTGGAATACCCACAAAATTATCCATTTCCATGTTGCTGTTCTCATCATCCAGCACTGAAATGGCATATGTCCCGTATTTGAGGCCATCGGCTTTTACTGTTAAACTACCCTTATGCAATCCAGTTTTATCCCAGGTGTAATACATAATTGGATTTCTGGGCCAGCCCTTTGGGGAATCGTTTATCCCGATTACCATTAGTCCCTTGTTATTTCGGATTCCGGTAAAGGTGATTTCCAGCGTGGCCAGGGAATCGGCTTGTGCAAATAATCCCGGGATCCCAAGAGCGGTAAAAAGCAATGCTATCAGAACTGTTTTATTCATTATCTTTCAAGGTATAGCACTGTAAAATAGGATGTTTTAGGAGTTGTAACTGCAACCTGCTCCATGATCATCTCAGAACTGCGCTTGTTACTGTGATTCTGAGCAAACATATGGGTAACCATGTATGAACCCTTCTCATCTTCCATTTTCTTGAACTTCTTATTGGAGATGGTCTTGAACAATTCATCTTCAAAATCAAAATACTGAGTACGGTATACAAGATAATTATTTTTATCAAGCCAAATGATCGATTTTGAATAGCCATATTGATCCTCCAGATCAGATGAAAGGGGAACCGACTCCAGCTTATAACATAGTTTCCCTTCCAGCTCTTCTTCCCCCAAAATCGCATAGGAAAAGTCCTCCAGCCCGGGCGCTGTCATATCGGCATTGGAGAATTCACTTCCCATGAAGCTTTTGCTCTTCTCCCGGCTTACAATCCTGCGGGTTTTCCTGAGTGCCGGGAGGTAGATCCACATGTCGTCCGATTTTTCCGGGTAGTCGAAAATCAGGATGCCCGTACCTTTTACCTCCGCAGGGGAAAGAAATTTGATGATTCTTTTCTCTGTTCCATCGGGAAGAGACATGGAGGCCATTGTATTTTTCCTGATGCGCTGATTCCCTTTGGAGTCGGTGATGGTCAGGGTCGATACAGCTTCAAAAGCGCTCACTTTCACAGCATCGTGACTGAGCTTTACAATGGCTTTAGCATCCTGGGCCCTGGCACCGACAAGGGTCATAAGGAGTAACACAAAAATCATGGCAACCCTCCTCAATATCCTAACCTTCCCACCTTTGACTTTACCAACTTTACGGACTTTACGGACTTTACGGACTTTACAGACTTTACGGACTTTACGGACCTTACAGACTTTACAGACTTTATGGACTTTCGACTTTTCAGACTTGCCTTCGAGGAACGAGAACCTGAATTTTAGGACAAGGGCCGGAAGTATTACCAGCGCGCCCACCAGGCAGCTGAAAATCGAGACCACTACCAGTACACCAAAAAAGCGGATGGGGGTGAAGGAGGATATTATCAAAACCACGAATCCCACAATTACAGACATGGCATTAAATATAATTCCCCTTCCGGTGGTGTTGATGGTTGTAAGGACTGCCTCTTTTACTGGCAAGTTCTGCTGTCGTTCTTCCCTGAATCGCCAGAGGAAGTGAATTGTATAGTCGACCCCCACACCAATCATAACAGAGGAAAGCAGGGCCGTAGCCACATCGAGTTTAATACCTGTCAGCCCCATCAGTCCGAACAGGACTACCACGGAAATAGTGAGAGGTATAATCCCAAGGAAGCCTGCCGAGATAGATTTAAAAATAATAGAAAGCAGGATAAATATAATCACCAGGGCTATGCCAAGCGAGCGGTAGGTTCCTGTGAGCACCTTATTTGCCAGCTCAGTGCGGATATATCCTCCTCCGCCGATGGCCGTGATGGAGGGGTCTGAATCCTGGTATTGCTCCAGTGTTTCAATAATTCCGTTGACTATCTGAGTGTTGGCATCGTTAATACGGATCATCAGGTGGGCATGTGTATAGTTAAAATCCACCAGCTGTTCCAGTTCCTCCGGATCACCGCTCATGTTGTAGAGTTCCATGTACTGGGCAACTGCTTCCCGGCTGGGCGGAATTTTGTTGTAAAATGGTTCATCCGGATCGTTCAGCGCTTTGCTTATTTCCTTTATAACACCAGAAAAGGACATGGTAAGATCGATGGCTTCATTCTTTTCTAATGCTTCTCTGTATCCTTCCATTCGCTCCAGGAGTGCGGGATCGAGCATGTCTCCTTCGAACATGACTGAAATGCTTTCTGATCCTCCGAATTTGCTGTTGATTATTTTCGACGCCTGTTTCACCTCGTGTTTTTCGGGAAAAAAGTTCTCCTCATTCGAGTCCACCTGAAGGAACAAAATTCCCACAGAAAAGATGAGTGTGACTCCCAGCGCTACAAAAGGAATGATGCGTCTGCGGCGGACGACAAAGAGCGCAAATCTGCCCAGCAAGTTCCAGTTATTATATTTTTTGCGTTCACGGCTTGAAGGCTTAACCTTATGGTGATTGAGCAGGGAGAGCAGGGCAGGAAGCAATACAAGGCTAAAGAAGATTGCAAAAAAGATCCCCACGCTGGCGGCCAGGGCCATCTGCCGGGCTGGTATCAAGGTATGTGCCCAAAGGGAGGAGATCCCGGCAATGGTTGTAATTCCTGTTAACATGATTGGTTTCCACAGTGAGCGGGTTATATGAGCAGAAAGTTCCTCCATTGTTTCTTCGTTTCCCATCTTGCGCAACTCCTGGTAACGTGCTATCATGTGGATCCCGTAATCATTAGCTATGGCGATCAGGAGGATGGGCACCAGTAAAGTGATGATGGAGAATTTCCAGCCCAGGATTGGGATCAGGGAGAGACCCAGCAGTGCGGACATGATCACAACTAAAAATGGTAACCAAACACCCCGCCACTCCCTGAAGACCAGGTAGAGGAAAATAAGCATCAGGATCAGTGCGATTGGAATCAGGATCAGACCATCTCTTTTGATGTCCTTGTCAATAGCCTGACGCAGGTAAGGAAGCCCTCCCAAATGCACTTTTTCTACTCCCGGGTTCTCTTCCAGGATGGTGTGGATATGTGCGAAAACCTCATCTTCAAGCGCATCCTCTTCAAGCGTCATTACCACCACTGTGGCAGTAAAATCGTCTGAAACCATTACATTGTAAACCAGATCATTACTCTTTATAAGTTCTCTTAACTCTTCTCTTTCCTGCGTGTTCTGAGGTATGCGAATAATGGTTGGCTCAACGAACATTGTACCCTCTTCGCTATAGATATGATTGGACCCGAACATGGAGGAGGTGCGACGGATTCCATCCGTATGGCTAAACTCTTTTTCGATCTTTTTCACCCTTTTCAAAGTCTCCTCACTGAGCACATCCCCGGTCTCGAAAATGATCATCACCAGGTCCTGGTTTCCGAAAACTTCTTCGATACGATCGGTGTTTACCATGGAGGTCATACTCTTCGGAAAATAGTTTTTCAGTTCCGGATCAATCTCCAGTTTGAACAGAAGGGTGGAGAAGCCTATAGTTATAAGGACAGAGAATGAAATAACCCACCAGCGATATTTAATAATTCTATGACTCATTTTATATTGTGTTAAAAAGTAAGTTGTACAGAGAAGTAGGCTGCATTCAAAACAGGGCCCACCATATCCAGAAGAGAATCTTCGGGTCCCCAAAGGCCGCTGTAACCCGCCGAAATTTTCAGCCCGTCTACTGGCTTAAATGAGATTCCGGGCTGGAAGACCCATTCACCCGTTGTCAGATAATGAATTACGGGAATGGTTATTTCAAGCTGCTCATGCCACAGAAAAAGCTTTCCTACCAGAAAGAGGGTATGGTAAAACTCTTCTACCTGGTAGTTGTAAAGTCGGTTAAAGGCCCCAATCTGCTCAATGATCATTCCGTCTATCATTTCATTTGTAGGCATAATTCCCGAGATCAATAGCTCTGAAAACTGCTCCTGACCAGCTTCCAGTGAGGGATCCGCCAAGACCGGTTCATGGTTAATTATATATTTACCGTGATATCCAGACAGCAGGGTATAATGGGTTCCGCTTTTTTCAATTTCTGCTAAATAGGAAATTTCATGAAAGGGAAGGTATTCTGCGCTTTCGGGTTGACTGACTGTGTGCTGCAGTGCTCCTTCTGTCCTGATTATCCAGGAACCAAGCGGTACCGAAAGGTCGATGCCTGCCATTCTGATCCTGTATGCTTTTTCTGCCAGATTTAAGGCAGATGGATTCATGGTTGCCGGGTCCATCATAAAGGAGTCATACCGAATCCCGGGCCAGTTATTATATCCTTCATACCAGTAGAGAGATAAATCCATAAAACTGGTGAATAGATCATAGTTGATACCATAACTTCCTTCGTTCAGATCCATTCCGGGGTATTCAGGATCCAGGAAGTATACGTATTCGGGCATGGGTACCGGATTAATCAGTAGTACGCTGGCCTGGTAGACTGGTTTCCAGGTAGTAGTTAGCTTCATGGAGTTTCCCAGGTTTATTCCTGCCTGGATGCCCCAGAATCCAAGTTTCATATCGTCCTCTTCGGGTGAGCGGACCGTTGGATCAAGGGGGGTGAGTTTATCAGTGGGATTAAATACGGTTCCCTTTCCCCAGGGTGTGATCATTTTACCGAAGCGGAGGGAGATAGGGCCCTTCCATGCATCTATATAGGCTTCACGAATTTCTGCCCGGGAAACTGTTTCCCCGAACTCTGCGCCATATCTGAACCTGATATCAGCTTTAGCCGAGGCCCACTCGCCAGCCTTTGCATCCATAAGCAGGCCAACTTGTCCGTAGGCACTTTGAAAGTAATATTTATCGCTTTCGGGGGAGTGGGCTGTGTAGGCCACAGACCGGATGAATCCTCCCAGGGAGAGTTTGCTGCTAACTATTGTCTCGTGATTCCCAGGTTGGGAGGATTCAAACAGGCCTTGTGAGGTGGCAGGAAGTACCATCCAGAAGAATAGCACCATGCATACTATGATTATCACCTGCCTCATTTCCTTTTTTTTTTCAAAAGTAGATCAGGCAAGTATAAATATCGTCCGTTTCTGTCGGACTGGACCCATTCTGCGGTATGAATAGGTTCAGACTTGTTGGATTGAACCTATGGGAGCAAAATTTATTATTTTTACTTCTATGAAGCACCTCGTAGAATCCCAACGCCAGTATTTCCTGGAATGTCATACAAGACCGCTGAAAGCCAGGAAAGAAACACTTCGAAAACTTTACCACCTGCTGCTTGACAATGAACAGATGCTGGCAGATGCCATCTACAAGGACTTCAAGAAGTCATTTATGCTCACAGTGGAAAATGAATTGAGTCTTCCCTACGGTGAGATTAAACAAAACCTGTGCAAAATGAAGCGATGGGCTTCCTCCAGGTATGCCCGCACCAATCTTGTGAACTTTCCGGCTGCAAGCCGATATTACCAGGTACCCCTGGGAGTATGCCTGGTGATTGGGCCCTGGAACTATCCTTATATGCTTTCCCTGGTTCCGGTGATTTCTGCACTGGCAGCCGGAAATACGGTGATCCTTAAGCCCAGTGAAATTACATCTAATTCATCCCGGGCCCTGGCAACCCTGATCAATGAAAATTTCCCCAAAGAACTATTATATGTACAGGAGGGTGGGGTGAAGGAGACTACTGAATTGCTGAATCAGAAGTTTGACAAGATTTTCTTTACCGGGAGCTCTGAGGTAGGTAAGATTGTGATGAAAGCCGCAGCCGAGCATTTGACTCCTGTCACCCTTGAACTGGGAGGGAAGAATCCGGTGATTGTGATGCCTGGATGCAACCTGAGAAGGACTGCACAGAGAATTACCTGGGGGAAATATCATAATAATGGTCAGGCCTGTGTTTCGCCCGACCAGATATACGTGCACGAATCTATAAGGGAAGACTTTGTTCGCGAGGTGAAAAAGCAAATTCCCAAAATCTTTGGGGAAGATCCCCGTCAGAGTCCTGCGCTTCCACGTATCGTTACCAGGAAGCACTTCGATCGCTTAATGTCGATGATTGACCCTAAAAAAGTAGTAGCCGGTGGGGAGAATGATCCTGATGATCTCTATATTGCTCCTACCGTTATGGATGGCGTGCAACCCGAAGATGCTGTGATGCAGGAAGAAATTTTCGGACCGCTTATGGCCGTTTTGAGCTACACGGATATTGGAGAACTGGAGCAGCTTTTAAAAAAGCAGCCTTCACCATTGATGCTTTACATTTTTTCAGGTGATGTGCGAGGAGCTAAAAAACTGGTAAAAAGAATCCGCTCAGGAGGTGCTATGATCAACGATGTAATCCTGCAGTTTATCAACCTGGATACTCCTTTCGGAGGAGTGGGCGAATCCGGGATGGGAACGTATCATGGCAGAGCAGGCTTTGATGCTTTCAGTCATCAAAAAACTGTAATTCATAAATTTAACTGGTTTGAAATGTTTATGAAATATCCTCCTCACCGAAAAATATATCTCCCCATATACCGGGCGGCAATAGGCAAGACTTTCAGGAACCTTTGGAAGTAGCAGCGGACTTCAGAAACTCGCTGGGTGTCTGTCCGGTCTTTTCCTTGAAGATGGTATTGAAGCTCGATTTTGAATTAAAACCAGCATCATAGGCAATGGCAAGTATGGTCAGGTGTGCATAGGCCGGGTCGACCATCCTTTTTTTAACCTCCTCAATGCGATATTCATTTACCAGGGTATAGAAATTTTTACCCAGGTGCTCATTAATGACTTCGGAAAGGAAATGACGGGGAATTTGTAGTTGATCTGACAGGTCAAAAATTGTAAGTTCCCTGTCCTTGAAAGGTTTGTCCTTCTCCATATAATCTTCAAGGAGCTGAATATACCGGGTAATATCTTTCTTCTTGAGTCCAGATCTGGCATATTTCTTCTGCTCTTTTTCTTTGGGAATTTCCTCGACTATATTATCGCGCTCTTTTACAACTTCTTCGAAGATACTGGGTTGATTGAATCCGAATATGGTAAAGAGAAAGGTAAGAATGGTGAGGCCTATAAAGGATATTTCGTAGGGATCAAAGGGTAAAAAACCTACCAGGATGTCAACGCCTCCAAAGATGAACATAATCACATAACCTGCATAGAAGGTGATTGAGAGACCTGTCAGCCATTGAAGCGTAATCTTGCCGGATGAAAATGAAACAAGTTCCTTAAGCCGCTTCTGGTGACGGTGAATCTCAACAAAAGTGGCCACCGAATACGCTGTAATGGAAATGGCGAAAGTAATTCCATAAACGATTCTGAAGGAGATAAAGCGGTCGACCACCAGGAATCCATCGGTTCCGCTCATCACAGGTTCATCTATGAAAACCAGGGAAGTCACCAGGAAAACAATAAAGGGGGCAAAATGCCAGAGGTAGCGAGGATTGAAAGCGGGTTTTTCTGTAGTCATCCATCGTGCATATAGCAAAAGCAGGGGACCGTAAGTATATGGGAGAACTTTTACGGTGTAAAGATTCAAAAGGGTCTCATTGATAAGGACAATGATCATTTCGATGCATATCAGTAACAGCCAGGCAGCCAGAATCTGGTTAGCCATCATTCGCGGCTTTTTCAATGCAATCAGGATCCCTGCAAGCAGGGTTTGGGGAATACCAATGTAGAGTATTGCTTCCACACCTAAAAGTAAATATATTTTGTTTTGTATTCAAAACCTTTGTTTTACTTTTGAGTGGATTAAAAAACCCAAACGGCAAACCTTATGAGCGTATTACTAGATAAGCATTCCAAAGTTATTGTGCAGGGATTTACTGGAAGTGAAGGAACTTTTCATGCCACCCAGATGCTGGAGTATGGAACCAATGTTGTGGGAGGAGTAACTCCTGGAAAAGGCGGACAGAAACACCTGGGAAAGCCGGTGTTTAATACGGTCAGGGAGGCTGTTGAGAAGGCAGGGGCTGATACCTCGGTAATTTTTGTCCCCCCGGCATTTGCTGCAGATGCGATCATGGAAGCGGCAGGAGCAGGGATAAAATTGGTGATTTGCATAACCGAAGGGATACCCACAGCCGATATGATCAAAGTGAAGGAATTCCTGGCCCATAAGGATACACGTTTAATTGGACCCAACTGTCCGGGAATCATCACTCCGGGACAGGCGAAGGCTGGTATTATGCCGGGCTTCATCCACCAGGAGGGAGTGATCGGAATTGTTTCAAGATCAGGAACTTTGACCTACGAAGCGGTCGATCAGATAACCAAGACCGGATTGGGTCAATCGACCTGTATCGGAATCGGAGGGGACCCCATTATCGGAACCACCACGAAGGATGCAGTTCAACTTCTGATGAATGATGAGCAGACAAAGGGAATTATAATGATTGGTGAAATAGGTGGAAGCATGGAGGCTGAAGCAGCCTATTGGATCAAGGAGAACGGAACCAAGCCAGTGGTGGGTTTTATTGCCGGACAGACTGCTCCTAAAGGCCGCAGAATGGGTCATGCAGGAGCAATTATCGGAGGCAAGGCTGATACGGCGGAGGCAAAAATGAAGATCATGGAGGAGTGTGGCATCTCGGTTGTGGTATCTCCTGCAGAGATTGGTCAGAAGATGGCTGAACTGGTGGAAAAGTCCTGATGTCATTTTTTTTATATTTATTTGCATTGTCTAAAAACATTCTAAATAAAAACCTATGGACTTACTGAAAGGAAAAGTTGCAATAATTACGGGTGCTGCAAGAGGAATTGGCCGGATGATCGCGCTGAAATATGCCGAGGAAGGTGCTGATGTTGCCTTCACAGATCTCTCTAAGGATGAGAATATGGAATCCCTGGAGAAAGAACTTACCGCCTTGGGAGTGAAAGCAAAGGGCTATGTGAGTGATGCCAGTAATTATGAGCAGGCACACCAGGTTGCCGATCAGGTAGTTGAAGATTTTGGAAAGATTGATATCCTGGTGAATAATGCCGGGATCACAAGAGATACCCTGCTGATGCGCATGGATGAAGAAATGTGGGATCTGGTTATTAAGGTGAATCTGAAATCAGTTTTCAACTTCACCAAAGCGGTTCAGAAATATATGCTCAAGGCCAGAAGCGGATCCATCATCAACATGAGTTCAGTAGTCGGTGTGAACGGAAATGCCGGTCAGGCCAACTACTCTGCCTCTAAGGCGGGAATCCTCGGGTTTACTAAATCCATAGCTAAAGAATTGGGTTCCAGGAGTGTTCGTTGTAATGCAATAGCTCCCGGATTCATCATCACTGAGATGACAGGCAAACTGCCCGACAATGTGAAAGAGGAATGGATTAAGAGTATTCCGCTAAAAAGAGGAGGCTTACCAGAGGATGTAGCTAATGTATCCATATTCCTGGCTTCTGACCTGAGCTCTTATATGACTGGTCAGACGCTGCAGGTTTGTGGAGGAATGAGTGTTTAAGCCACTTTGTGGTAGTAAATATGTTTGCTTCGCAAACGTAAATGGGGAAGTGGGAAATAGAAATCATCTGATAATTATTGGGCTGGCGATGCTATTCTTGAATAGTTGTGCCAGTATTTACAATGTGGTAGAATTTGAAGTTCTGGAACCTGCAACTGTCAGCCTTCCTGAAAATGTTCAACAGTTACTTATCCTGAACAGAGCCCCAAAAAGCGCTGATGTTTTTCAAAAAAATGATATTGAAGGACTCCAGAAAGAACAACTGTTCATCCTGGATACCATCATTGTGAATAATCTTAAGAGAGGATTGCTAAGTGTTTTACAGGAATCACCAGTTGATAGATTTCACAGGCCCTTATGGCTCGATGATAGAAGAAGGGATACAACATCTCTTGATGACCTGGTGCTAACCCGCCGGGAAGTGGAGGATATCTGCAGGGAGTATGGAGGAGATGCCATTCTGAGCCTGGAATCCTATTCCATGGATTATGAGGAACATCTCCTAAGGTATAGCTACTCAAAGTATTATGAGATATCCAGCATCGTAAAATGGAATATATATCTACCGGGAAGTCCCAGGGCATTTGATAGTTATACAATGATTGACACCTTGTTTTTCAAAGAAATGCAGGAAGGTTTGATTTCCGAAGGACTTAATGCAGTTGAAATGTTGACCGAGTCTTTTTATGTAAGTGGCAGGAAATATGGCAGGTACATGGTACCGGTTTGGAACCGTGCTAGCAGAACCCTTTACAAGGGGAAAGAAGCTGAATTAAAAGAAGCATCTAAATATACAGACCAGGGCGACTGGGAAAGTGCTTATGACATATGGGAAAAGCTGAGCGAATCATCCGATAGCACCTTAGCGGCAAAGGCCCTTTATAATATGGCGGTTTACCATGAGTTGGATGATCAGTTGGACCGGGCCAATGAATTGATAGAACAGGCCTACAAACTGGATGATCTGGAAATTATAACTTCCTATAAGGAGGAGATGGAAACAAGGATACTAAACAGGGGGGAGCTTTATAAACAAGTTAGGTAGTTAAATAGTTAGGTAGTAAAATAGTTAAGTAGTTCGGTAGTTAAGGAGTGGGGTAGTTATGGAGATGTATAATACAATATTTGTGGTGATGATGGGGGTGCTGCTGTTTGGCTACATCCTGGAGCAGTGGCTCGATCGCTTGAACCTGAAACATACCCTTCCGGAGCTTCCTGAAGAATTGAAGGGGATTTTTGATGAGGAGGAGTACCGGAAAAGTCAGCTGTATAAAAGAGATAATACGCGGTTTTCATTTGTAAGCAGTACGCTTAGCCTGCTGGTGATGGGGCTTGTGTTTTTCCTGGGTGGTTTCGGATGGCTGGATCGCTGGCTTTCAGGATTTACATCAAACTACATCCTGTTTGTCCTGGCCTTTTTTGGCATTCTCTCTTTTGCAGGAGATATCCTAAGTACTCCATTTTCTATCTACAGTACCTTTGTGATTGAGGAGCGCTACGGTTTCAACCGCACTACGGTAAAGACATTTATCCTGGACAAGTTCAAGGGATGGCTTCTGGGCGGGATTATCGGTGGCGGACTCCTGGCCTTAATCACATGGATCTATATGCTGACCGGTTCGTGGTTCTGGATCATTGTGCTGGGCGTGGTTACCCTGTTTTCGGTATTCATGAACATGTTCTACTCCAACCTGATTGTTCCACTGTTTAACAAGCAAACTCCCCTGGAGGAAGGATCCCTGCGAACCAAGATTGAGGATTTTGCCAGGAAGGTAGATTTCCGGCTCGATAACATCTATATGATGGATGGCTCGAAGCGCTCCAGCAAGGCAAATGCCTATTTCACGGGACTGGGACCTAAGAAACGAATTGTATTGTTTGACACCCTGGTGAAAGACCTTAAGGAAGAGGAGATCGTAGCTGTCCTTGCCCATGAGGTGGGACACAATAAGAAAAAGCATACCACCACAGGACTGGTGTTGTCGGTGCTCCAGACTGCCATTACCCTGTATCTTTTCTCTCTCTTTGTGGGGATGGATAGTTTTTCGGTGGCTCTGGGTGGGACAGAGGCATCCTTTCACCTTGGGCTGATCGCCTTTGGCATTCTTTATTCCCCCATATCCACATTGCTTGGTCTGGGTAGCAACCTGATCTCCAGGAAGCACGAGTACCAGGCCGACCGTTTTGCAAGGGAGCATTACAATGCTGAAGATCTTATATCTTCTCTGAAAGTGCTTTCCAAAAGCACCCTGAGCAATCTTACACCGCATCCGGCTTACGTATTCTTTCATTATTCACACCCCACACTTTTACAACGGATCAGGAAACTCGCAGGCGGCTGATTAGACTTTTTAACCATGTGGACGCTGATTTTTTCCTATTTCCCCATCGTGCTTCTTATCTTCCTGATGACCAAGAAAAGGAGCATGCCTTCGGCAAACGCTCTGCCATTAGTCGCCTTTTTAGCATATATAATTATGCTAGTGGTTTTTCAGAGGGATGCTAATGCTGTTCATGCTGAAGTGATTAGCGGCCTCCTGCTTGCATGGACCCCCATCCTGATTATTGCAGGGGCTATTTTTTTGTTCCGGACCATGGAAGCCACAGGTAGCCTGGATACAATTAAGAACTGGCTCAATACGATCTCCGATAATAAGGTGGCTCAGCTAATGATTGTGGGTTGGGTATTTGCATTTATGCTCGAGGGTGCCAGTGGCTTTGGCACACCCGCAGCCATTGCGGCTCCCATTCTTGTGGGACTTGGTTTTCCTCCGGTGAGGGTCGCCATTATGGTGCTGGTTATGAATAGTATTCCTGTCAGCTTCGGCGGAGTGGGAACCCCCACATGGTTTGGCTTTTCCACCCTGGGGCTGGGCGAAATTGAAATGTTACAGCTTGGGTTTAAATCGGCCATGATTAACAGTGTGGCCGCACTTGTAATTCCTTTCCTGGCTCTAATGTTTGTGATCAAGCCTGCTTCCGTTCTGAGAAATTGGCTTTTCATCCTCTTAAGCATTCTGTTCACGGTGCTTCCCCACCTGCTTATCAGCCGGTTCAGCTATGAATTTCCCTCCCTGGTTGGAGGAGCCATCGGGCTTGTAGCAAGCATTCTACTTGCAAAGTACAAAATAGGCCTTTCGGGTATGAAAGCAGAGATGCATGAGCAGGTTGGAACCAGCGTATTAGCAAATCCCCCGGAGGAAGATATATCAGGTCCCGTTTCGGGAAAGCAATTGCTTAAAGCTACCTTTCCCTTGTGGGGGACCGTATTGCTGCTGCTGCTCACCCGCATTCCCCAACTTGGAATCAAACAGATACTTACCCTGGCAGAACCTTCTCTGAATCTCCCTTTGGGCTCGCTGGGGGTTTTCAGCATAAGTCCGGCCCTGGTCCTTAGGCTGGAAGGGATTTTTCGAACCGGAACCAGCTGGAGTCATAGCCTCCTTTATGTGCCTTCCATACTGCCATTTGCCCTGATATCCATCCTGACTTTCATTATATACAGGAAATCATTCAGGCAGGTAAAAGGAGTGTTTGGTGATATGGTAGAGCAGATGAAATTGCCCACCCGGGCCCTTCTTGGAGCCCTGGTTTTTGTAAACCTGATGATGATGGGAGGGGAGGATTCGGCCGTGGCCCTTATCGGGAATAACCTGGCTTCACTGACCGGAAATTCGTGGAAATATTTTGCCTCCCTGCTGGGAGCCCTGGGCTCTTTCTTCAGTGGATCGGCCACCATATCTAACCTTACATTTGGAGGAATACAAGATTCGATTGCCTCGGGTTTGCAGCTTGACCGTACCACCATACTTGCAATTCAGTCGGTCGGCGGTGCCATGGGTAATATGGTGTGCATTAATAATATAGTAGCTGTTTCCTCGGTACTTGCCCTGGGAAACATGGAAGGAGCCATACTTAAAAGGACCGTACGCGCGCTACTGGTATATGCCGCGATTGTGGCCATTGTGGCCATCTTTCTCCCTTAGTTGACAATTCAATAAAATTCAAATACTCAGGGTCTTTCGCTGCGTTATTATTTCATAAGATCCCCGGCATTCATGGTTTTTCTGGCTATGGCTATTTCCCTGAATACCAAGGGGAAGCTTCGCTGGAAATTAAAATTTTGATCTCTGCCTGGCACCGGTATTTAAAGGAACTACCGGAGCGAGATCCCTAAAGAAGACCGAGCATGGGGCGCCTTTGCCTTTCCCTTCGAGGCGCTTGTTTGCTGTGCTTACCAGATTCGTTGATAAAAAAAACCTGTCATATTTTAAATGACAGGTTCTTTTGAGCGGGAAACGGGGATCGAACCCGCGACCCTCAGCTTGGGAAGATTATTTTCATGCTCTCATCCCAATTCCCGCTATTTAATTCCATTTAATATATTTACTGTAATTCAATGCTTTAGTGAAACATGTATTTCATGCCATGTTTTTTTGTTTCACGATAATTCATAATTTTATATTGCAAATTTCATTGCAAATAATCTTAATCGCTATCTAAGCATGGCTCTTTCAAAACCAACTGCGAACATCTATTTCGACAAACGCAAGCAACTCAAAAATAACAAATATCCCGTTAAACTCAATGTTTACTACCTTGGTAAGAACAGGCTATTCGGCTTACCAATACAACTGACCCAAACCGAATGGGACAAAATAAACAGTCCGAAGCTGCGGGACAAGAATCTGAAGGATATTAAGACCAAACTGGATTACTACGAAGGCAAGAAGTTTGACGAGACCATAGAGGAAATCGAAGAGCCATTCACGTTCCAGAAATTTAAAGCAGCATTCGAGAAGCAGGACAGTTCTCAGTTGGTTAGCCATGATGTATATGCACTGTTCGATAAATTCATTGCGGAACAGCAGAAAGAAGGGAAGGCAGGTAATGCAGGGATATATCTCAATGCACGGAAATCATTTCAGAGACACAGGAAAAGATTGTTTATAAACCAAGTCACCGTTGATTTCCTGAAGGGATATGAGAGAGACATGAAGAAGGCTGGCAGGAAGGTTAATTATATTGGGTTAAACCTGCGATGCATGCGTGCCATATACAACATGGCAATTGCCGAGAATCTGGCAAAGCAGGAAGACTATCCATTCTCACAGAAAAGACGGGACAAGAAATTTGTGATTAAGACCGAGGAAACAAAGAAGAAAGCGTTATCGGCAGACCAGTTGGCAAAACTGAAACAATACGAGCCACAAACACCAGCACAAGAGAAAGCATTCAGGTTTTGGTGGTTTGCATTACATGCCTACGGTATTAACATGACAGACATATGTCACCTGAAGTATAAAAATATTGTTGGCAATAAAATCATTATTGAACGTACCAAGACGGAAGATAGGACCATCAGCAGCAAGCCTGTTAGAATTCTTATCACACCTGAAATTCAATCTTGTATCGATGACTACGGCAATCAGAACAAATCGCCTGATGCGTATGTGTTCAACATCCTGAAGCATGGGTGGAGTGCGCAAAAAAGACGGGATAGGGTACAGTCATTTACCCACAACATAAGTAAGCATATGAAGAAAATCTCTGAAGATTTGGGTTTCGACCGACCCATATCGACCAACTGGGCACGGCATAGCTTTTCTACGTTTTTAAAAAGCGGTCTTATTCCAATCGAGGTTATTTCAGAGGCTCTGGGTCATTCATCCATAAAAACCACACAGATATATTTGGATTCCTTTGAAGATGATGTGCTTGAATTAATTGCGAAACGACTTTCCGAAATATAATAGCATGGCAACGGATAATAATATCCCAACATATGACGATACCATTGAAAAACGTTTGAATGCATTGGTATGTAAGCTGGATGATAAACCTTACCTATGTACGAAACCAGTTGAGGCATCAGCGTACCTTGGAATTACGTTCGCTGAGTCTGAGGAAGGGTATCAGCAGAGAATTGAAGGAATTTATCGGGACTTCCTGACATATCTCGATGGATTTGCCAAGGAGTGTATTAAAACAAACAACACTCAGACCGTACTGAACCCGACTCTATCCCGAATCATTGGATTTTATAAAAGTTCAGCATACAATTTTACTCATTCACCATTGCGGTTGGAATGGAAGAACCAAGCTAAATACTTCTCGCTTCCGAATCCTAGGGATGACTTCAATATCGACAAGGAAGTTTCACATACAAGACAGGCATATAAATTTTTCCATCGTGTATCGTCAATTCAATTGTATTTCATTGAAAAGCTACAAGCTGACCTAAATTCAATTCTGGCGGGAGAAAGTGTACGTTCCACGAAGGGTCAACCGAAAACAGAACCAGAGTATTTTTTCACGATTCAAGCAGGGGCGAAGAAGAAATCAAACGAAATCCTTCAATATATTCATAAGCGTTTACAGGCTGAAGGGTATATTAATTGCACACTGCCACAGTTCCGTCAAGTGTTTCAAACAAGAGAGCCAAAGCCGATTGTTTGGCTAAAGGAATACATTCACTTGTCGTACCTGATTAAGCACATGGGTAAGAAATTTCTTGTTACAAAATTATCACCCAACAACTATGAAATTGCCCATGGATTCTTCCATGACAGAGAGATTGGTGTCCAGTTCAAGATAAAGAATCCAAACCACGACCATGATTCCAAGAACATAGCTAAAGTAAAATTCTTTAACGAGATTTTGCGGAATTCCATCGACTATTACCTTATGGAGCAATGATTTTGTCATCCTTGCCGACCGATTCGGTGAAATAGTTTCCAATTATTTTTTGCATACCGTACAGCCTACACTCCACGTGTAGCTATCACTTCTCTTTTTTTCTGACCTATTGACCGACCGATTGAAAATCAAATCGGCCAGTGTAATTCTATGGTTTTTAAACATTTGCGAATAAAAAAGTGAATGATGAAAAGCGATAGATTTACCCTTGAAGATGTTCCAAACGAGATGCAACTCATGCGTCAGGATATTCTTGACATTAAGAATATTCTACTTAATCAGTCTGCGGAAAAAACAGAACCTGAGACACAGCTACCTGAGAAGGAACTGCTGACGGTCGCAGATGTAAGCCAGATGCTCAATCTGTCTAAGGGCACGATTTATAATAAGACCAGCAAGCAGGAGATTCCATGCATTAAGAAAGGCAGAAGAGTCTATTTCGATAAGAAGGAGATTGTTGCATGGCTTCGGGAAGACAGTCGGAAAACAATTCAGCAGCTTCAAGCGGAAGCAGATATGGAAACCCGAAAATAATAATCTCTCAGAGAACTGTTTGCAGTTTTTTGGGTGGAACGAAGGATATGAGTGAGTGTAATGGTAACCCTTGACAATATAAAAATATTAACGAATAAGAATCACATTAAACGGATAGACCCCAATGTGACTTCCCTGATTATGAAAAACGATATTTCAATAGCAAGAAGGTATTCACAAATGAGACCGTATAAGGCTTACATGAATTACAATTTAAACAGTGACAAGTGTGTAGTGGAATTCTCTTCAAAATTGTTGCTTGACCGATATCCAGAACTTATAAACCGAAACAACATCCGTGATTGTTTATTAAACTTTGAGAGCCTTGGATTTTGTGATATGGATGTAGACGGTGTTATGCAGGAAAGCGAAGTCCTTACGTGTGATATTACCACCGATATTTCTGGAATTGTTCAACCCGACAGACTGGCAATAAAATCATGTATTCGTAATCATAATAAATTCAGAGTCCAGAAGTATGGTAACAGTGGCAGCGAGATTAACAAGATGGTGAAGACGAGTCACCGTAAGATTCGAATGATAATATATGACAAGGCTAAAGAATTACGGAAGAAGAAAAATGCTGGATTCCTAGGACTGGTAAACGACCAAAGTTCCATGCTGGATTATTTCGATGGCAAATTCCGAATAGAAGCAAACATCAACACGCAGAAGCAGATTCGGCAACTGTTTCAAACGGATACCACAGATTTGATGGCTATACTTCAATCACAGGCGAATCCGCTGTTGACCCTCTTCGATGAAGTCTTTGTGTTTCCAGAAGAACCAGACCAAGACAACCATGATATGCCTTCACCGTTATCTCATAAGGACTTGAAGACGGTAAAGAATGCCCTGTTGCTTGAAAAATGCGGATATGATATGGAAATGATTGACCTTGTGCTGAAAAATACGCTTTCACCCCGCACCGATAAAAGCAAGTACCGAGCCGTGTTCAATAAATTGTTGAACTCGTATCCGCTCCCGAACAAGAACATGCAGGTAATGAAGACAGTCCGAGATTTAATCGAATGCAGCGTTAATTAAAAAAGGGTTCACATGGCTCACAAACCAGATACAAAGAGTAATTGACCACCACACGGATTATTCATCAATGATTGAAAGCAGTTCAGAAGCTGTTATATCATAGAAATCACATAGCTGAAGAAGTGTCAGGATGGTGAAGTTGTTCGTGGTTTCTATGTTTGAGATGGTGTTGCGGTGTAGACCAGATTCTTCAGCAACCTCAACCTGAGTTAAAAACTCACCAAACCGAAGTTCTCTGAAATAGTTGGAAACCAAGACCAATTGTCTGTTGAATTTATCAGCGATATCTGTGTTTTTCATGAATTGCGTTTATCATAAATACCTGCACATCTCGATATGAATGCAGGTGTACCATAACTGGAAATAGGCGGGAGTTATTGGCGTTTAAGACTGATGTATGAACCGCATGGAGTTCAAAAAATCAACGTAAATGCAGAGAATCACGGTAAAACATGTACGAAATGTACCCCACACACGTGGAAAATCGCAGGTGCATCGGTTGTTACGAAAATATGGAGCAGGGTACACGAGCCACCAGAAGTATCACTTTTGTACGAAGTGATACCAACTGCAAAATTGTAAGAATCAATAAATCAGAGCGATACGAAAACACTGAAACCTAAACACATTAAATACGTATCACTTATATATAATATCACATATAAACGACACTATTATGAGCCTAAAAGGACAGAAGACCAAAACAACATACCTAAACTGGAACGAGATGCTTGTGTTATTACAGAAGCTGGAACGTGATGGTGAATATCGGTTCATGCTGTTGTTTGCCGTTGGTAGCTTTACCGCATTGCGCTATGGTGACCTGTGCAAATTAAAATGGAACGATTTGATGGGACGGAATAAATTCAGTATGGTTGAGGGGAAGACCAAAAAGCAAAGAACCATACACATCAATCAGCAGCTTTCCGATATTATTGACCGCATGTACCAGAAAATGGGCATTGAGAATGGAGATGCGCTGATTTTCGCAAATAAAGCTGGTAGCAAGCCAATTAATATCCAGTATGTAAATAGGCGACTGAAGCAAATAGCGGTCAAATACAGGCTTGAAATTGAATCAGAAGAGGTATCCACCCACATGTTCAGAAAGACGCTTGGTCGGCACGTATGGGAGTCAAACGACCATTCAGAAAAGTCTCTGATACTGCTGGGAAACCTGTTCAATCATAGCTCTGTGAAAATCACTAAGGCTTATCTTGGAATTAGGGAGAAAGAAATTGGTGATTTATATCTATCGCTATAGCTGGTGTTGAGTCAGCACAAAAAACCTAATAGTAGTTGATGATATATCGGAAACCGTTTATAATAAATTTCAAATTGTTTCCATGTTTCTGTATATTTGGTAAAGGGTATTTTTTCAAACCAATAAATACTATCATGAAGACTCAATTCCTGTTTTTAATTAGTGTCATATTTTCTTTGAACACTATCTCTCAGCCAAGTAATGAAGAAGATAAACCTGAGAATATGATGTTCATTCCTTCTGGAAGTTTCACAATGACAATTGATGAAAACGGAAATCCAATGAATATAAATGTAACTGTAGATGGGTTTTGGATGAGTGATGAGATTACCAATGCAGAATACCGAGAATTTGGGGATTTTGTAAAGAATAACCCTGAATTAGAAATCTGTTGGGTTGATTTAGCTCGCTTGGCAAAAGACAGAGAACTTGGGATAACAAACACCACACGGGAAGACTATCTAAATTGCGTTCGGAACTCTATCATCGCTGACAATATTATTGATAATTCAAAAATGCCTTATACGGATTATTTTGATAATGAAAAATACAACGATTATCCTGTTGTTGGGGTTTCTCAAGAAAATGCAAAATATTATTGTATTTGGAGAACGGACAAGGAAAATCGAATACGACAAAACGAAGGGAAGGTATATAATCATCATGTTTATAGACTGCCATTAGAAGAAGAATGGGCATATGTTGCTAGTCATACAAAAGCTGTAAAGAAGGATAAATCCAACTCCAAAATCCAACCTTCTAAGTCTGGAAAACAGAATGATTTTGGTTTATATAATCTTGCTGGCAATGTTTCTGAATGGACTGCATCAGTAAAAGAAAATAGATGGACTGTACCCAAAGATGATACTGCTCAAAAGGATATGAAAATATATCGAGGTGGTTCATGGAGAACAGGTTTAGACTTGGAAAAACGGAATGAATTAAACAATTGTGATGCTGTTGAGTATGTTGGCTTTCGTATCGTTCAATCCGATTCAAAAATTATAGCTACTGCCCACTAATACTGCTTGTAGAAAGCCATTGAGATAGGGGCAGGGATGCCCCCTCCCAAGAATTTTCCATACCTCGTGGTGCTCCCCCGCCCGTCACTCCCCCTCTAACATTTTGATAATCAGTGTATCCGAAATTTCATGAAACGAAAATCGAACATACAAAATGCATAGGGGTGTGATACACAGGTGATTAAGCGGCTTTGAAAAATTTCTGGAAATAAAAATTATAAATCGAAAAAGGGGTTTGTTATATTGCAAATTTCATTGCAAATGAAAACAGAGACCTAACCAGTGTATCGGTTAAGTCCCTGTTAATCAATGAGCGGGAAACGGGGATTGAACCCGCGACCCTCAGCTTGGGAAGCTGATGCTCTACCACTGAGCTACTCCCGCAAAAAATCATCAGTTTGGGATCCGCCGGTGGCGGACTACCACTGAGCTACTCCCGCAAGAGGCACAAATTTACATTTTATTTGGTAATTTTGGAATCCTTAATAAAAAAGAAGGGAGAGAAATGCGTAGTGCGCTAATAACCATAGGAGATGAGATACTGATTGGGCAGGTAACTGATACCAATGCAGTATGGATTTCGAAGGAATTGAATAAAATTGGAGTGGCTGTTGGAGAAATGGTGACTGTTTCGGATGAGCCCGGGCAGATCAGGGATACCCTGGATCGTTATATGGGTAAGTTCGACCTCCTGATTATGACGGGTGGACTTGGCCCCACGAAGGATGATTTGACCAAGCAGACCCTTGCTGAATATTTTGGAAGCTCCATGGTAATGGTTCCGGAGGTGGTTGAAAAGATTACAAAATATTTTAAGCAGCGGGGCCGGACCATGATAGAATCCAACCTGCTTCAGGCTGAAGTTCCGGAAGTTTGTAGGGCACTCACAAACAACCATGGTACAGCACCCGGAATGTGGTTTGAAAAGAAGGGGAGCATTCTTGTCTCTCTACCCGGAGTACCTTATGAAATGAGGGGATTGATGGAGGATGAGGTTTTGCCCGCAATCAGGAAACGCATCCGTGTTCCCGAGGTGGTGCACCGAACCATCATGACCCAGGGGGTTCCGGAGTCCTACCTGGCCGAGATCATAAGAGAATGGGAATCAAGTCTCCCGAAATGTGTGAAGCTGGCTTACCTGCCACGTCCTGGAATAGTCAGGTTGCGACTGAGCGCATCCGGAAAGTGTGCGGAAGATGGGGTGCAGATTCTGGATAAACTGGTGGATAAATTATTAGAAATCATCCCTGAGCATATTTATGGTTATGATGATATCAGCCTTGAGCAGGCTCTTGGTGATACCCTGAAGGAGAAAAACCTGAGCCTTGCAACTGCTGAAAGCTGTACAGGAGGAAACATTGCCAGGATGATTACCTCCATTCCCGGAAGTTCTGCTTACTACGCTGGATCTGTCATCGCGTATGAAAACCGCATCAAAACCGGTGTGCTTGCGGTAGATCCTGCGCTGCTCGAAGAAAAAGGGGCCGTATGCAAGGAAGTTGTTGAACAGATGGCCAGGGGGGTCATGATGCTTCTGGGAACCGATACAGCTATTACAACATCAGGTATTGCGGGCCCTGGGGGTGGGAGCGATGAGAAACCTGTTGGAACAACCTGGATTTGTGTTGCTCATGGTGAAAGGCTGCTTTCTCAGAAATACCAGTTTGGGGGCACAAGGGAGCGGATCATAGATCAGGCCAGTAATACTTCTCTACAGTTATTGCGTCGTTTGCTTCTTAAAAATATCTAGCTGTCGGAAAAGCCTTCAGATGTGTTTAAAAAGGCCGTATTTTCAGTTAAATAGTAGTTGTAAAATTTGATTAATTCATAAATAATTGCGTAATTTGCGCCTCGTTAGAAGAATTGATCTGAAATTATAAGGAAAAATGTCAAAAATTTGTCAGATAACAGGTAAGAAGATGATGGTGGGAAATAATGTTTCTCACTCAAAGAGAAGGACTAAAAGAACCTTCCAGCCGAATCTCTTCGATAAAAAGTTTTATTTAGAAGAAGAGGACCGGTATGTGAGCCTCCGCGTTTCTGCTAAGGCAATCCGCACCATCAATAAGAACGGACTGAAAGCAACGCTTGACAGTGCCGTTAAAAATGGATTTCTTAAATCTTATTAATTAAAGTAGGAAATGGCTAAAAAAGGTAAAGGAAACAGGGTACAGGTAATTCTTGAGTGCACAGAGCACAAAGAGAGTGGAATGCCAGGAACTTCACGTTATATTACAACCAAGAACAGGAAGAATACCCCCGATAGGCTTGAGCAGAAGAAGTACAACTCGGTCTTGAAAAAAGTAACAGTACACCGCGAAATTAAATAAGGAACTGAAAAATGGCTAAGAAAGTAGTTGCAAGTTTGCAGAGTGGAGAAGGAAGGAATTTTACCAAGTGTATTAAAATGGTACGTTCCCCCAAATCCGGAGCATATATGTTCGAAGAAGAAATGGTACACACTGATCATATCAAAGAATTCTTTGCTAACTGATCATTGATCTCCCTATAAAAACAAGAGCTTTCTAAATTTTTAGAAAGCTCTTTTTGTATAAACTGAGCACTGAATACTAAGAACTGAATTATGGGCCTTTTTACTCCAGACAAGAAAAAGAAACTGGATCGTGGTCTTGAGAAGACCAAGGAGAGTGTATTTAAAAAGCTGTCCAGGGCAGTTGTTGGGAAATCCAGGGTTGATGATGAAGTATTAGATAACCTGGAAGAGGTGTTGATTTCCTCCGATGTGGGTGTAGATACAACCCTGCGGATTATTGAGCGGATTGAAAACCGGGTGTCAAAGAATAAATTCTTAAATACCAGTGAATTAAACGCTATTCTAAAGGAGGAGGTAGCTTCCCTTCTTGAGGAGAATAATTCGGGTCTGGTAGCTGCTTTTGATGATCCGCTTCCCAAAAAACCCTATGTAATTATGGTGGTAGGAGTGAATGGCGTTGGGAAAACCACCACCATTGGCAAACTGGCATACCATTTTAAAAAAGCCGGGAAAAAAGTAGTACTTGGCGCAGCTGATACCTTCAGAGCTGCAGCTGTGGACCAGCTTGTGATCTGGGCCGAACGGGTTGGAGTGGATATCGTGAAGCAGGATATGGGATCGGATCCTGCATCAGTAGCTTATGATACACTCTCGTCGGCTGTATCCAACGACGCCGATGTGGTTATTATTGATACTGCCGGTCGTCTGCATAACAAGGTCAACCTGATGAACGAGCTAAGTAAGATCAACAGGGTGATGCAGAAGGTAATCCCCGATGCACCGCATGAAATTCTGCTTGTTCTGGATGGTTCGACCGGACAAAATGCCTTTGAACAGGCCAAGCAATTTACCGCGGCTACAGAAGTAAATGCTTTGGCGCTTACCAAATTAGATGGGACTGCCAAGGGAGGAGTTGTCCTGGGTATATCCGATCAGTTTCGCATCCCTGTTAAGTACATCGGAATAGGCGAACAGATGGAAGATCTACAGGTATTTAACCGTGTCGAATTTGTCGACAGCCTGTTTAGTTAGGCAGTTAGGCAGTTAACTTATTAAATAGGTGACATGACTGTAAACATTATAACACTGGGTTGTTCCAAAAACCTGGTGGATTCGGAACATTTACTTTCACAATTCAGGGCAGCAGGATACAAGGTCATGCATGATGAGCAGGATGTCCCTGCCAATCTGGTGATTATCAATACCTGTGGCTTTATCCTTGATGCCAAGGAGGAATCGGTCGATACGATCATGCACTACATTGGCGAGAAAAAGGAGGGTAAGCTTGATAAATTATTTGTAATGGGTTGCCTGTCGGAGCGTTATAAAGACGATCTGACTGCCGATTTACCCGAGGTGGATGGTTTTTTCGGTGTATGGGAGATGGCCCGCATTCTGGAAGAGGCAGGAACAAGCCTTGACAATAAGCTGCTTACCGAAAGAGTGATTACTACTCCCTCACATTATGCCTATCTGAAGGTGTCTGAAGGTTGTAACCGGACCTGTGCATTCTGTGCCATTCCCGGGATTCGGGGCAAGCAGCAGTCCATTCCCGTTGATCAGCTCATCATTGAAAGTAAAAACCTTGTAAAGAAAGGGGTAAAGGAGTTAATCCTTATTGCCCAGGACCTTACTGCATACGGAACCGATTTATATAAGCGCCGGGCCTTATCTGATTTGCTCAGGGAACTTGTAAAGATTGAGGGCCTGGAGTGGATTCGCCTGCATTATGCATATCCCACCAGTTTTCCTGAGGAGGTGATTGAACTGATGGCATCCGAGGAGAAAATTTGTAATTACATGGATATCCCCATTCAGCATATCAATGACCAGGTTCTTGCAAACATGGGTAGGGGACATGACCGGAAAAAGCTGGAGCAATTGCTGGATCGGTTTAGGGATAAAATGCCCGATGTTGCACTGAGAACCACTGTATTGACAGGTTTTCCGGGTGAGTCGGAAGAGGCATTCAATGAATTAATGGAATATCTTACTGTCTTTCGCTTCGACAGGCTTGGTGTATTTCCCTATTCACATGAGGAGGATACACCTGCTGAGCTTAAGTTTAAGGATGACATTCCTGAAAAGCTCAAACATGAGAGGGCAGAGGCTGTGATGGAGCTGCAGCAGTCGATCTCACTTGAACTTAACCAGTCCAGGGTGGGTAAATCCTTTAAGGTGTTGATCGATAGGGAAGAAGAGGATTATTACATCGGTCGTACCCAGTACGATTCACCCGAAGTGGATAATGAAGTCCTAATTACCAATGACCGGGAATTAGTAATTGGTAATTTCTACCAGGTTCGAATTAGCGACGCAGCCGAGTTTGACCTTTTTGGCCAGGTAGAATAAGCCTTATTTTTCCGGTTGATCTTCTTCTACATCTTCTTCCAGAGCGGGCGGCTCTTCAGTTTTTGCTGATTCGCTGGTTTCAGGAAGCTCCTTGCTGGCTTCCGGGAGTTCTTTTATCTCTTTGGATTTTGGCAGCGCCTTCTTTTTCTTAATCGCCACGGTGATCTCTTCCTTTTCCTTGTCGAAGTCCACAAGCATGGCATCACCCTCCACCAGGTTAGATTTAATAATGGTTTCTGCCATGGGATCTTCCAGGTACTTTTGGATGGCACGCTTTAAAGGCCTGGCTCCATATTGTACATCATACCCTTTTTCGAGAACATAGTCTTTGGCATCATCGGAAAGCTTTACTTCGAATCCAAGGGTATTCACCCTGGAATAAAGCCCTTTCAATTCAATGTCGATGATCTTATGAATATCATCCCTCGAAAGGGTATTAAATAAAACTACATCATCAATCCGGTTCAGAAACTCAGGAGCAAATGCCCGCTTCAAGGCCTTCTGAATAACGCTTTTAGCATGTTCATTGGCAGTGTCCTGCCTGGTCCTGGTAGCAAACCCAACACCCTGACCGAAATCTTTTAATTCCCGGGTACCGATATTTGAAGTCATGATCACAATGGTGTTCCTGAAATCAACCCTTCGTCCCAGACTGTCGGTCAACTGGCCTTCATCCAATACCTGGAGAAGGATGTTGAAAACGTCCGGATGCGCTTTTTCAATTTCATCAAGCAGCACAACCGCGTAGGGCTTCCTTCGAACTTTTTCAGTAAGCTGCCCACCTTCTTCATAACCCACATAGCCCGGAGGCGCCCCTACAAGCCTTGACACGGAGAATTTCTCCATATACTCGCTCATGTCGATGCGGATCAGGTTGTCAATAGACTCAAACAGGTACTGGGCAAGCACTTTTGCCATCTGCGTTTTACCAACGCCTGTGGGGCCAAGAAAAACGAAGGTACCAATGGGTTTATTGGGATCCTTTAGTCCGGCCCTGTTTCGCTGGATTGATTTTACAACTTTGCTGATTGCTTCATCCTGTCCGATAACACTTCCTCTCAGTTCATCTGCCATCTTCAACAGACGGGCTCCTTCAGCCTGGGCAATTCTCTGTACAGGCACACCGGTCATCATTGCGACCACTTCAGCTACCTTTTCCGCATCGACTGTTTCACGGTTTTGTGAAAGCTCTTTTTCCCAGCGCTTTTTCTCTGAATCAAGATGGTCTAGTAACTCCTTCTCTTTATCACGATAACTGGCGGCCTTCTCAAAATTTTGATTCTTAACTGCCTGTATTTTATCCTGTTTTGTACTTTCAATACTCTTTTCCAATTCCACGATCTGGTCGGGAACTACAATGTTGGATATGTGAACCCTTGACCCAGCCTCGTCAAGTGCATCAATGGCTTTATCGGGCAGATGGCGGTCACTTATATAACGCTGTGTCAGCTTCACGCAGGCTTCGAGAGCATCCTCTGTATAATTCACATTGTGGTGTTCCTCGTAGCGCTCCTTGATATTCTTAAGGATGTCAAGGGTTTCTTCCGGTGAAGTTGGATCAACCATTACCTTCTGGAACCTTCTTTCCAGGGCTCCGTCTTTCTCAATGTGCTGTCGGTACTCATCCAGGGTAGTGGCGCCAATACATTGAATTTCACCCCTGGCAAGTGCAGGCTTAAGCATATTTGCGGCATCCAGGGAACCCGTGGCTCCACCAGCACCAACAATGGTATGAATCTCGTCTATGAAAAGAATAATGGTAGGATTTTTAGTCAGTTCATTCAGGATGGCTTTCATCCGCTCTTCGAACTGACCCCTGTATTTCGTGCCGGCAACTATAGACGCCAGATCAAGGGTGACCACACGCTTATCAAATAATACCCGGCTCACCTTTCTCTGTATGATCCTCAGAGCAAGCCCTTCAGCGATGGCTGACTTGCCTACGCCGGGTTCTCCAATTAGAATGGGATTATTTTTCTTTCTTCGACTCAGTATCTGTGCCAGGCGCTCTATTTCAGTTTCCCGTCCCACAACCGGGTCCAGGCGGTCTTCTTCAGCTGCCTTGGTGAGATCAATACCGAAATTATCAAGCACCGGAGTTTCCGAACTGGATTTAGAGGTAGAACCCTGACTGCCTTTCCCGCTACTTCCCTGGCCGCCACCGAAGGGGCTTTTGCCTTCATCATCTTCATCGCCGGGGAAATCCGCACGACTTTCAGGCAGTGAATCGGATATCTCCTGCTTCACTTTATTATAGGTAATACCGTTCTCCACCAGGTACCTTGTTGCATAGTTATTATCGTCCTTCAAAATGGCCAGCAGGAGATGGTTGGTGTCGATGGTTTTTTCTTTCATTGAACGAGCCTCGAGGTGAGTTAGTTTCAGAATTCTCTCCGCACTTTTCAGCAGGGGCAGACTGTCCGGGTCTGAAACTGAAGAGGGTTGCTCATTCCTTATACTTTTTTCAATAGACATTCTCAAGTCGTAAAGCTCAACTCCGAGTACCACCAGTACATCGATTGCAAGCCCTTCTCCATCTCTCAGGATTCCCAGGAAAAGGTGTTCCACACTAATGTGTGAATTACCCAGCCTGACAGCCTCTTCTTTGCTGTATCCTAATACGTCTTTTATCCTCTGTGAAAACTGTGCGTCCATCTGATCTTTCCTTCTAATTTTATACAAAAACAAAGTAACTAATAAGCCATGAATATATCAATAGAACAATTATCTATTATAAACAGTTCAATGTTAATAAAAGCCCCTTTAAATCGAGGTTTTTAGGATGGAAATCACTATTTTCGAATGTTATTTTTCTTGGCAGTAAGCTTGGATTTAAGATATTGATAATTAATTACTTAGAATTAGATGGCGGAAGGTGAAAAAATACTAAGAATAAACATTGAGGAGGAAATGAAATCTGCCTACATCGATTACTCGATGTCGGTTATAGTTTCACGTGCGTTGCCCGATGTTAGGGATGGATTAAAACCGGTTCACCGCAGGGTGCTGTTCGGTATGCAGCAACTGGGTGTAACCTCCAGTAAGGGATATAAGAAGTCTGCAAGAATCGTAGGTGAGGTGCTGGGTAAGTATCACCCACACGGGGATACATCTGTATATGACGCCATGGTTCGTATGGCGCAGGAATGGTCGCTGCGTTACCCTCTTGTACAGGGTCAGGGTAACTTCGGATCAGTGGATGGGGACAGTCCGGCTGCCATGAGGTATACCGAAGCCCGGCTTCAGAAGATCGCTGAAGAGATCATGTCTGACCTGGAGAAAAACACTGTTGATTTTCAGCTCAACTTTGATGATACTCTGGAGGAGCCCCAGGTTATGCCGACCCGGATTCCCACATTGCTTGTAAACGGAACTTCAGGTATTGCGGTGGGTATGGCGACCAATATGGCGCCTCATAACCTGACGGATAGTATTAAAGCCATTGTTGCCTATATCGAAAACAATGACATTGAGATCAGCGAACTTACCGAGATTCTGAGAGCACCCGATTTTCCAACGGGTGGTATCATCTATGGATACAATGGTGTAAAGGAAGCGTATGAGACTGGAAGAGGAAGAATTGTGGTTCGGGCAAAAAGCGAAATCGAATTCAC
>CAZRPW010000052.1:0-28841 GCA_964601975.1 uncultured Bacteroides sp. | reverse complement strand
AGCCTTTGGAAATTAAGGCGTCTGGCTGGCTTAGTCTGGGATTGTGCTTTTACACCTTGGCTTTGTAATACTCCCGGTTGAGCCTGGCGATGTTTGAGAGCTTGATCCCCTTGGGGCATTCGGCTTCGCATGCACCGGTGTTTGTGCAGTTTCCGAATCCCAGCTCGTCCATCTTGGCCACCATTTTTCTTACCCGTTCATTGGCTTCTATCTTGCCCTGGGGCAAAAGGCTCAGGTGAGATATCTTGGCACCCACGAAAAGCATGGCGGAAGCATTTTTACAGGCAGCAACGCAGGCGCCGCAACCTATGCAGGCGGCTGCATCCATCGACAGGTCTGCGAACGCTTTCTTCACCGGAATGCTGTTGGCATCAGGAGCGCTCCCGGTGTTTACCGAGACATAACCGCCTTCCTGGATCAGTTTGTCAAAGGCATAGCGGTCAACCATCAGGTCCCTGATCACCGGGAAAGCCCTGGCCCTCCAGGGTTCAATCACAATGGTGTCTCCGTCCTTGAATTTACGCATATGAAGCTGGCAGACGGTGATCAGGCTATCGGGGCCATGGGGTCTGCCGTTAATGTACATCCCACAGGTTCCGCATATGCCCTCCCTGCAGTCATGGTCAAACACGACCGGTTCTTCGTTTCGGCCAAGCAGTTGCTCGTTCAGCACATCAAGCATCTCCAGGAAGGAACTGTCCGGAGAGATATCCTTTAATTTATAATCGACAAACTTTCCCCTGCTTCGGGTATCCTTCTGGCGCCAGATTTTCAGTTTCAGGTCCATGTTCTATGGGTTAATCTGTTACTTATAATTTCTTTGTTTCACTTCAATGTTCTCGAACTTCAGTGGCTCTTTATGCAGAACAGGGTCTTTGTCAGGCCCCATAAACTCCCATGCAGCCACATAGGAAAATTCTTTATCATTCCGCAGCGCTTCACCTTCGCCCGTCTGATACTCTTCCCGGAAGTGACCTCCGCAGGATTCTTCCCTGTGTTGGGCATCTATGGCCATCAGCTCACCCAGCTCCAGGAAGTCGGCCAGCCTGCTGGCTTTTTGAAGCTCCGGATTCAGGTCGTTCATTTCTCCGGGTATCTTCACCGAAGTCCAGAATTCCTCTTTCAGCTTACGGATTTCTTCCCGGGCCTGTTCAAGACCCTTCTTGTTCCTGGCCATTCCCACATGATCCCACATGATCTTACCCAGTCGCTTATGAAGGGTATCCACTGTCTGATTCCCCTTCACTGCCATGAGCTTTTCAAGCTGCTCGCTTACTTCTTTCTCGGCCACCTCAAACTCCTTTGTATCGGTCGAGAACCTTGGTGTGTTAATCTCATCAGCCAGGTAGTTCTGGATGGTGTAGGGTAGCACGAAATATCCGTCAGCCAGTCCCTGCATCAGTGCCGAGGCCCCCAGGCGATTCGCCCCGTGGTCAGAGAAATTGGACTCGCCTGTGGCAAATAAACCAGGAACGGTTGTCTGTAATTCATAATCGACCCAGATCCCTCCCATGGAATAGTGAATGGCGGGATAGATCATCATCGGAACCTTGTAGGGGTCGTCGTCGGTAATCTTCTCATACATCTGGAACAAATTCCCGTATTTAGCTTCAATCACCTCTTTACCCAGGCGTTCAATGGCATCCTTAAAATCGAGGAAAACTGCCAGTCCGGTTGCATTTACACCATAACCGGCATCGCATCTTTCTTTGGCCGCGCGGGAGGCCACATCTCTGGGTACAAGGTTCCCAAAGGCAGGGTAACGCCTTTCCAGGTAGTAGTCCCTGTTTTCCTCGGGAATATCACTTCCGGTAATTTCACCATTTTGCAGTTTCACTGCGTCTTCCTTGTTTTTAGGGACCCAGATTCGCCCGTCATTTCTTAAGCTTTCACTCATCAATGTGAGCTTCGACTGGTTATCTCCGTGGACGGGAATGCAGGTGGGATGGATTTGGACATAACATGGATTTCCAAAGAGGGCTCCCTTTTTATGACATTGCCAGGCCGCACTTACATTGGCTCCCATTGCCATGGTGGAAAGGAAGAATACGTTTCCATATCCGCCTGTGGCCAGAACTACTGCGTGGGCGCTAAAGCGTTCAAGTTTTCCGGTGATCACATCCCTGGCGATGATTCCGCGGGCCTTATTGTCTACCATGACCAGGTTCTGCATTTCCATGCGGGGATACATCTCAACATTCCCTTGTTTGATTTGTCGGCTCAGGGACTGGTATGCGCCCAGTAGTAACTGCTGACCAGTCTGCCCCCTGGCATAAAAAGTTCTGGAAACCAGCGCTCCGCCAAAGGAACGATTATCCAGCGTTCCGCCATATTCCCGGGCAAAGGGTACTCCCTGGGCCACGCACTGATCAATGATTTTGTTGCTGACTTCAGCAAGCCTGTAAACATTGGCTTCCCTGGATCGGTAATCGCCTCCCTTTACTGTATCATAAAAGAGCCTGTATACACTATCTCCATCATTCTGATAGTTCTTTGCTGCGTTGATTCCGCCCTGGGCTGCGATACTGTGGGCTCTCCTGGGACTGTCCTGGTAGCAAAACGATTTTACCTTAAATCCCATTTCAGCCAGGGATGCTGCTGCAGCCCCACCGGCCAATCCGGTTCCTACCACGATTACATCCAGCTTTCTTTTGTTGGCCGGGTTAACCAGGTTCTGCTTCGATTTATAGGAGGACCACTTTTCTGCCAGCGGCCCGTCGGGTATGTTGGATTGAATTTTAACCATAGCGAGCAAATTGTTTATAAGGAGAAGTAGATCATCAGCGGGATCATTGAATATCCACCCACAACCACCACCGAATAAGCGATGGCCAGGGCCTGGATCACCGGTGTGTAGCGCCTGTGTTCAAGCCCGAGGGTTTTGAAGGCCGACTGGAATCCGTGTACCAGGTGAAAACCCAGGAAAACGAAGGCGGCAATGTATAATACCACAAAGGGAAGCATTTTAAATTTCTGTTCGATTTCGGAGGCGAAATCGTGGTACAACTCTCCGTTTACCAGCATCGTTTCGCCGTGACCGAACTTGGCCTTGAAGTAGAAGTCAGCCATGTGAATTGTAAGAAACACAAGGATGATCAAGGCAGTATGGATCATGAATTTTGAAAAGAACGAGGTATTGGAATAGTTGGCCTTGTTATACCTCCTGGGCCGGGCAATCCAGTTTTGTACCTGGAGAATCAGCGCATAAATGATATGGAGGAGAATGCCGCCAAACAACACGATCTCAAATATCTTAATGAGGATATTGGAGCTCATAAAGTGGGCTGCCTTGTTGTACACCATGGGGTCATCAAAGATGATTAGCAGTAAGTTAATTCCCATGTGAACCAGCAGGAAAACGATTAGGAAAAGTCCCGCCAGTGACATCATTAGTTTCTTTCCGATGGAAGAGGTGAAAATTGTGGACATACAGGTACAATTAAAATAAGTTATTTAAATTGCGTGGGGTAATAACAAATATAGCATTTCTGTTCAGTCATTTTCGGGTCTGAAACATTTCTTACAACATTAGTTGAACCCGAGGCCTCAAATTTTTAATTCAAAAATGAGATCTGCTCCCCTTTCTTCTGATTTTTTTTCCCGTAACAGGACCCGGCTTCTGGAACTTTTGCCAGGCGACTCAATTGCAGTGCTCTGTTCTAATCCGCAAATGCCGCGAAATGGCGATCAATTTTATCCTTATCGTCAGCATTCAGATTTTTTTTATCTCTCGGGAATTACCCAGCAGGGTAGTTTCCTGGTGCTTTCCAGAAGAAGAACCACCCTCTTTCTGAAGAAAGCTGACCCCAAGACCTTATTATGGTCTGGTCCTCTTCACTCCAGGGAAGAAGCAGTAAGGCTATCCGGAATCGAAGAGGTGAGATGTATCAGCGAACTGGATGCTTTTTTGGAAACGGAGTATCGATATGCAGGGTACATGTTTGTTAACCATCTTGAAGGCTTCAAACTATGTGTGGAGATGGAGAAGCTTCTTCTCGGAAGGGAAAGGGCCAGTCTGCAACCACTGATGACAAAGCTCAGGATGATCAAGCAGGCTGAGGAAATTGAGGAGATACAAAAGTCCTGTGCCATCACCCGTTCGGCATTCCTAAGGGTGGCCGGGACCTTGCGGCCCGGGATGCGGGAGTTTGAAGTCGAGGCAGAAATAGCCGCTGAATTTATAAGAAGGGGTGCCCGTGGACATGCTTTTGAACCCATTGTTGCTTCCGGATCAAATGCCCTCGTGCTTCATTATGTGGAGAATGATGGGAGCTGCCGGGATGGTGATCTTGTGTTGATGGATTTTGGTTCAGAACTGAATAATTATGCAGCCGATTGTTCCCGAACACTTCCGGTGAACGGGAAATTCAGCAGCAGGCAGAGGGCACTATATGATGCAGTTCACCGGGTATTTATAAAGGCCCGGGAACTGATGGTGCCGGGGACAGTGTTGGGTGAATTTCAAAAGCAGGTTGGGGAGCTGTGGCAGGAAGAGCATATCGCACTTGGCCTGTATAGTAGGGCCGAGGCCCGCAGACAAAGCGGATCAAATCCCCTCTGGAAAAAGTATTTCATGCATGGGATATCGCATTCTATGGGTCTGGATGTTCACGATCCTTTCGATCGCTCAAATCCCTTTGCCCCTGGCATGGTTATAACCTGTGAACCTGGTATATATATTGAAAAGGAAGGCATTGGAATCCGATTAGAAAACGACATCCTGATTACTGGGGAGGGTCCTGTGGACCTTATGGCTGACATTCCCATGGAGGCCGGGGAGATTGAGGATCTGATGCAATCAAGCAGGAGGGACGGATGAGAAAAAAAATAAATTTTAAAGGAGTGGAGCTGTCTTATATCGACAGAGGGTTGGGCCCCTGTATCTGTTTACTGCATGGTTACCTGGAGACGGCCGAGATCTGGGAGGATTTTGTACCCTTGCTTACAGATCGTTTCAGGGTAATCGCTATGGATTTGCCCGGACATGGATGGTCGGGAAGCTGGGGGGATGAACATTCAATGAATGACCTGGCTGCCTCGCTCAAAAAAATTTTAGATGCCGAAGGCATCGATAACATTATTTTGGTCGGGCATTCCATGGGGGGGTATGTCGCAATGGCCTTTGCCACGCTATTTCCTGAAAGACTGGCTGGCTATGTGCTTTTTCATTCCACCTGTTTTGCCGACACACCTGAGAAAAAGACAAATCGTGATCGGGAAATCAGTCTTGTATTGTGTGACAGGAAACGTCAGATCATTAATGTGAATATCCCCAAAGCCTTTGCAGATGATCATATCGAGAGATTTAAAGAGAAGGTGAAACGCGCCCAGGAAATTGCTTATCAAAATGATGATCAGGGCATAGTAGCCCTGATCAGGGGCATGAAAAATCGTGCCGACCTTTCCTCAACACTTTCCGACCCGTCCCTTCCTCTTTTACTGATCGGTGGGATGAAGGATAATTACATCCCGCCAGAGGTATTTGAAAAGTTAGCTGCCATGGCAGCTCACGCCTTTGTGCTCAGACTCCGGGAGAGCGGACACATGGGCTTTATGGAAGAACCTGGAATTTGCGCTGAAGCGCTGATTGAGTTTGCCACAAAAGTAAGCCGGCCCGCACAGAACTTATAATTCTCTTCTGAAGGGGCCGGCCTAATGCTCAACTAAAACTCCACTTATCTTCTATATCCTCGTCCCGAATGACGGGCATACATTCCTTTGTCTCCGCGGGCACTCATTCTTCCTGCATACATTCTTTGCTGGTCGAAAATTACCTGCTGTTCCTCTGTGAGTATATTCCGGCAGGCAATACGGTTATCCAGCTGTTTCTTCTGAATGGTGTTTGAGAGGTCGGTCTGCTGATCGATTACCTTATGTAGTGCTTTTATATCGATCTCTTCCTGGGCCATCAGGGTCCTTTCCCTGGCGTTCAATTCTCCCATTTCGGCTCTCAGGGGGTTCATGACTTTGAAATGTTTTACCCTCAGGGCACTGAGTTCCTCCTGTTGGGCTTCAGTCAGATTCAGTATGGCCTGCATCCTCGGACCAAAGGCATTATCAGTTTGGCCATATCCCAAACCGGCTCCACGTCCATAGCCCTGTCCATAGCCCTGACCGGCAACCGTTCCGCCGTACCCCTGTCCATAGCCCTGACCTGCAATCGCTCCGCCCGGTCCCTGGCCCTGGCCGCAGGGTCCCATGCCTCTTCCACCTGTGTTCTGGGCATTCATCCCTGCCACCATGATCATTGCAAAGGCAAAAAGTGCTGTTGTTCTTATCCATTGATTTTTCATATCGTACTGTTTTTAAGTATGTAACATTTAACCCTTTGATTGCATAAAGGGAAAAAGGTTTAAAACAGCAGAAGGAAAAACCGAATTAGAGTTTGGAGATGGTATCGATGGCTATTGTCAGGGTGTTGTCGATCTCGGCAATGATGGGGTAGAATCCGTCGTTGTCGATAATGTTCCGCGCAATATAGGCCATGATGGTTAGCTGCAGGACCTCTTTGGAGGTGCGGATGTCCTTATAATCAGGCTTCAGCCCTTTCGTTTTTGCGTAGTCGATAAACTCAGTCATCACGTCCTGATCAGACAGGAACTTCTTAATTTCATCAGCAGTTGTAAAAGGTTCAAGAAGTGAACGTTTCTGGTCGGTGTAGAAGAAGGCAAAACGATACATCAGTCCCAGGCTTCGGGCCCGGTTATAATATTCCGAGATGCCGGAGGTATCGATGGGGACAAAAACATCTGGCATGATTCCGCCTCCACCATAGACAATTTTGCCTCCCGGGGTCACAAATTTTTGAGAATCATCGAATTTGATGCTATCCATATGCTCCAGTTCGCCACGTATGATCCGGTCTGCAAAATCATGGTAATAATCCTCCGTTCCATTACTGTAGGCGCGCTGTATGCTCCTTCCTGTTGGGGTATAGTAGCGGGCAACGGTGAGACGCAGCGCCGATCCATCCTGGAAACGCATCTCTTCCTGGACGAGCCCTTTCCCAAATGACCTTCGTCCGATTACAAGTCCACGATCATTATCCTGGATGGCACCGGCAAGAATCTCACTGGCCGAGGCACTTGATTCATCGATGAGAATAACCACCTTGTCATCTTTCAGAATTCCACGCGAGGTGGCGTAATCGTTTTCGCGGGGACGGGTACGACCTTCGGTGTAGACAATCAATTGTCCTTCCTGCAGAAACTGGTCTGCAATCATGGTGGCAGCACTCATGATTCCTCCGCCATTGTGCCTCAGGTCTATGATCAGCTTTTCAACACCCTTTGATTTCAGTGTCTCTATGGCCTCCATAAATTCCCTGTAAGTGGTCTGGGCGAACTGACTGATCTTGATGTAGCCGGTATTCTCATTCACCATGTATGCCACATCCACACTGTAGAGGGGGATGTTATCACGAGTGATTTCAAAATCAATAGGTTCGGCCTCACCTCTTCGGTATATGCTTACTTTAACCTCGGTATTCCTGGGTCCCTTCAGCATTTTTACGATATCATCACTGGGCATATTTACGCCTGCTACCAGTGAGTCGTCCACCATGATAATCCTGTCGCCTGCCTGCACACCCACTCGCTCGGAGGGTCCGTTGGGAATGGTATTGATAATAGCGACGGTGTCATCAGTCATATTAAATGAAACGCCAATACCGCTGAAGTTCCCAACCAGGGGTTCGGAAACACGCTGAAAATCGCTGGCCGGAATATAAATTGAATGTGGATCGAGTTGCTCAACCAGGGCAGGCATGATGGCTTCATTCAGCTCGTTCACATCTACTGTGTCCACGTATTCGTTTACAATATACTGCAGGGCCGATGATATCTTATTGCCCTTGGGGGTTAAGGAGAATCCTGAATTTGCACCTGGCCTGATAGAAAAATTTTGTTTACTTACTTCGTTGGTAACGATGCTTCGAATGCGAATGGTGGTGATCCAGTTACCCAGAACAATTCCAAGAACTACTGCCAGGCTGATAATTACCGGCAAAAATATTATAAGTTTTTGTCTTTTTATTTTCATGTTTCCTATTCCCCCGCTCTTTCCGTCTACTCTTCTGACAAGTCTTCAATGTGCACCAGCTCGATATTTGCCCTTTCCAGCAACTCGAGTCCGTCTGTAATTCTGTATTTCTCCTCGAATACCACCCTGACAATGCCTGACTGGATAATCAGTTTGGAACATTCCATACAGGGAGAGGTGGTAATATAGAGGGTGGAGCCATCGCTGCTGTTATTCGATTTTGCAACCTTGGTAATTGCATTAGCTTCGGCATGAAGAACGTATGATTTTGTAACATCATTCTCTTCTTCACATTCATTTTCAAACCCCGACGGAGTGCCATTGTACCCATCCGATATGATCATCTTGTCCTTCACAAGCAAGGCTCCCACCTGCCTCCGCTTACAATAGGAGTTGGATGCCCATATTCTGGCCATACGCAAATAGCGTTTATCTATGGCTAGCATCTTGTCTTGTGTGGTGGATTTATCTGACATTCCGGAAGAGAATCCCGCTCGCGCCTTCTACAAAGTACTGCTTCGGGGTAAACGAGCTCAATTAATTTTGTGCCCAGAGCCGGGATCGAACCGGCACGATATTGCTATCACTGGTGTTTGAGACCAGCGCGTCTACCAATTCCGCCATCTGGGCATTAATGTTTCACTACTATAAGAACTCCTTGCCTAAAATAAGGCTACTGCTATTATTATACGGCGGAATTGGGCTCCCGCCACAGGCTGGCTCCTCCCTAAAATGCTCCACCGGAGCATTTCTTAACGGTCGGCCCTGCCATCTGGGCATTAATTTTTTCTAAGAACGATTGGTCTTTCACTGCAGAACTACCAAACTGCTATACTGCTTAACTCGTAAAGCGGAGCGAAGTTAATGCTTTTCGGCAAATCTGGCAAGCTTCAATTTGTTGGACCCAATATTCTTTTCATAAGTTCATTTTGTGTCGCGCCATACCAGGTTTTCATCGTTTTCAGGCTTTCTTATGTTTTATCAGGCAGAGTATTAAATACGGAACAGAAAATATTCTGTAGCTATATATTATCGAGATATTTACCCTAATAGTAAATAACTCGATAATTTACTGCTCGATCAATTAAGAAATATTGTATTTACATCTGATTTTGATCTATCACAACTTACCTCCGGTCTCAGCAAGGTTTTGTTCTTCACCCTGTCAGAAGCCAGCGAGAGGATATGTCGACGTATACATCCCCGATTTTGGGGCTTATCACTTCTCCATCACCCGTACCTGAGGCATAGTCTGCGATATAGAGAATTCAAAATGGAATATTGGGGGAAGTCCAGTCAAATTGCAGGCTTTCCGGTATGTTCTAAAATATATTTTAAATAGCAATCCATTGCTAATTTTGTTAGACGAATCTCATAGTTAAAACAATTTTAATGGAAAAGAAATTTGATGAACAGGTGATCCGGGTTTTAAGCCGCTTAGGGATCAAGGATGTGAATCCTGGAGCAACCACCGGGTTAACATGGTTTGACACAAAAGGGAATGTTACCGAGTCGGTTTCGCCTATCGACGGAGAGATTATTGCAAAAGTAAAAAATGCCACTGCCGAAGATTATGAAGCAGTGATGACCAAATCTGGCTGACACAACAAGCTACTGGTGAACAGATCGATCCAAAGATCATTGAGGAAATCGGTTCCCGCCCCCATACGTGGAGAGGTGGTGCGCCAGATCGGACTTGCCCTTCGTGAGTCGAAGGAGGATCTTGGATTTCTTGTAAGCCTTGAGATGGGGAAAATCTACCAGGAGGGTCTGGGTGAGGTGCAGGAGATGATTGATATTTGTGATTTTGCAGTGGGGCAATCCCGGATGCTTTATGGTTCAACCATGCAGTCGGAGCGTCCGCAGCACCGTATGTATGATCAGTACCATCCCCTTGGTATTGTAGGCCTTGTAACCGCTTTCAATTTTCCGGTGGCTGTATGGGCGTGGAATTCGATGCTTGCTGCCGTTGCGGGTGATGTGGTTGTATGGAAGCCCAGTTCGAAAACGCCACTGACTGCTATTGCCATTCAGAATATCATTCAAAAAGTACTGAAGGAGAATGATGTTCCTGAAGGTGTATTTAACCTGGTGGTTGCCCGTTCATCCGTGATGGGCGATAACTTTGCTGCGGATAAGAGAATTCCTCTTTTTTCGGTTACCGGTTCAACCGCTGTGGGTAAACATATTAATAAAATCGTGGGAGAACGCCTGGGAAGTTCCATCATGGAGTTGGGCGGCAATAATGCCCTCATCATTTCAAAAGAGGCTGATCTGGAGATGTCCATTCCTGCAATTGTTTTTGGAGCGGTTGGGACGGCCGGACAGCGCTGTACCAGTACCAGGAGGGTCATTATACAGGAAGAGGTTTACGAGCAGGTGAAAGCCAGCCTGGTGAAAGCCTACAAGCAGGTAGCCGGAAGAATAGGGAATCCGCTGGATGAGAAAACCCTGGTGGGTCCGCTCGTGGACAAGAGTGCGGTGATGCTCTTTACAAAGGCCATTGAAAAAGTGAAGCAGGAGGGAGGAACCATTCTCTGTGGTGGAGAAACACTGAGTGGCAAGGGATATGAGGCAGGAACCTATGTGGTGCCGGCCCTCGCCGAGGTAGAGAACCACTACCAGATTGTTCAGGACGAGACCTTTGCTCCCTTGCTCTACCTGATTAAATACAAAGATATTGATGAAGCCATTGCGCTGAACAATGATGTTCCCCAGGGACTTTCATCAGCCATCTTTACCCTGAACCTTCAGGAGGCGGAACAGTTCCTCTCCGGAGTGGGTTCCGATTGTGGAATTGCCAATGTGAATATCGGTACCTCAGGGGCTGAAATTGGCGGCGCATTCGGGGGTGAGAAGGAGACTGGCGGTGGACGCGAATCGGGCTCTGATGCATGGAAAGCATACATGCGCAGGCAGACCAACACCATCAACTATGGTAAAACCCTTCCACTGGCGCAAGGCATTAAGTTTGACCTTTAAGGACGAAGGCTCATTACGTAAATAACAGAGGCCAACTTCAAATGTCATGTTGAGGAGATCATGGAGGCCGTCCCATAAATCATTATGGGGCGGTTTTTTTTAGGTACGCTCTTCGAGATAATGTATTTTCCGAATTGACTTTACAACGGATTGATTATTAAATTAGAAGGCGTAATAACCTTGTCAATTCGAATGTCCTATTGTCATGGTTCCTGTTTGTCCCGGAATAATTTACTTAGCTTGGCTTTATGGTTTTTCTCTACAGGTAAGTTTCCAGATGAACAAGGTTCTTATCCGGACTCATCAGCGATTCCGCTTCGGGTCATTTTTTGAAGTCTGTTATGGAAACTTTCACCGATTCCGCTTCGCGTCATTTTTTGACATTTCTTATTCCTGATTCAAGAACGGCAGGAAATCAGAAAAATATTAATTATCGACTCATAAGTTAAATCGACTTATAAGCAGATAATAAACATAAATTGGAATACGCTTTTTATCTGCAAAAAAGCCAAATTAGCTTATGGAGGGATAATTTATATGAAACTTCAATTACAATCAACGATTCCGCCCCGGAATTTCGATTTCGGGACGAAATCGCTGTCTATAGATATTTAATATCCTGTTAAAAGCTGTTCAGATTTTTTTGCAGCCCTTCGAAAAGAGCTTAATTGCAGCTTATTGGTTTGATTAATGCCAATTATTGAAGTGGGTGTCTTTTTTGGAACACAAGAAAGAGAGGCTTACCCTTTTGAGATAAAGCCCTTCCAGATAATTGTTTGATAGGATTATACAGCCTTTGTGAGAATCTTGGAGCGAACCATACTCTTTACAGCGGCTGCAATTCCGGGAGCATCATAGCCACATTCGTGGTAAAGTTCTTCCTGGGTTCCGTGTTCTACAAAATAGTCAGGAATACCAAGTCGGAGGACCTTTGCCTTGAAGTTGTTATCGTTCATGTACTCGATTACTGCAGATCCCAGCCCGCCTACTTTGGAGGCGTCTTCGACGGTGATGATTTTGTCAAAATGAGAAAAAACCCTGTCCAGTAATCTGTTGTCGAGTGGCTTCAGGAAGCGCATGTCGAAATGCGCTACACTTATATTTTCTTTTTCAAGATTGGCAATTGCTTCAGTCGCCAGGTTTCCGATGGGACCCAGGGTGAGAATGGCCAGGTCGCTACCTTCTTTAAGCTGCTGTCCTTTACCTGTTTCCACTTCGGAGAATTTCTGTTTCCAGTCCACGTTGACACCTCTTCCCCTGGGATAGCGAATCACAATGGGTCCGGCCTGCTTGAGTTGGGCAGTATACATCATGTTTCTCAGCTCTATCTCATTAATAGGAGATGCAATTGTCATATTCGGGATGCAGCGGAAAAATGCAAGATCGTAGACCCCGTGGTGTGTGGCTCCGTCTGATCCCACCAATCCGGCCCTGTCGAGGCAGAAAACCACCGGCAGATTCTGAATGGCCACATCGTGGATTACCTGGTCGTAGGCCCGCTGCATAAATGAGGAGTAGATATTACAGAAGGGCACCATCCCCGTTGCAGCCAGTCCGGCCGAAAAAGTAACCGCATGTTGTTCGGCGATGCCCACATCGTAGGTGCGGTCGGGCATCTCATCCATCATGATCTTAAGCGAGGATCCGGTGGGCATGGCCGGAGTGATGCCTATAATTTTCTTGTTGGTACGGGCAAGCTCCAGAATCGTCTCGCCAAAAACATCCTGGTAGAGAGGCGGCTGGGGCTTATCGTACGATTTGCGGATAATCTCCCCGGTATGCATGTTGAATTTTCCTGGAGAGTGATACTGGGTCTGGTTCTCTTCTGCCTTGGCAAATCCCTTTCCTTTCTGGGTGAGTACGTGCAGCAATTTGGGACCCGGAATATTTTTCATGTCCCTCAATACATCGGTGAGGTGCATGACGTCGTGACCGTCGACCGGGCCGAAATAGCGGAAGTTGAGCGATTCGAAGAGATTACTTTGCCTGAGCACAATGGATTTTATACCGTTTTCAATTTTCTGGGCATAATTCCTGGCATTGGGTGTAACTTTATTCATCAAACCCAGCAGGTTCCATACTTCGTTCTTGACCTTATTGTATTTCCTCGAGGTAGTAATGTCCAGCAGGTATTCCTTCATGGCTCCGACACTGGGATCGATGGACATGTTATTATCATTCAGGATGACAAGGAGGTTTTTTCCTGCGTCCCCGGCATTGTTCAGTGCTTCCATGGCCATACCCCCCGAGAGGGATCCATCGCCAATCACGGCTACCACCTGCCTGTCCTTCTCCTCGTTATATTCATTTCCTGCAGCCATCCCCAGGGCAGCCGAAATGGAAGTGGAGGAGTGGCCTACACCAAAGGCGTCGAATTCACTTTCCGAAGGTTTTGGAAATCCGCTGATGCCCCCGTATTTTCGGTTGGTGTGAAATATATCCCGGCGACCTGTAAGAATCTTGTGCCCGTAGGCCTGGTGACCCACATCCCAGATGATCTGGTCACGTGGTGAGTTAAAAACGTGATGCAGAGCCACAGTAAGTTCTACCACTCCCAGGCTGGCGCCAAAGTGACCCGGATTGGATGATACCACCTCTATAATGAACTGTCTCAGTTCTTTACTGAGCTGAATCAATTCTTCCGGCTTCAGCTGTTTCATGTCGGCCGGACTCTCAATAGTCTTCAGAAGTTTGTATGCTCCCTTGGTCTCCTCCATCACTTGAAATTTCGATGCAAAGATACGAATATTTCCCTTTGTTAATATCTTAAAAGCCTGTGGTGAAAAAACGAGAAATATTGAGGTTCTATTTTATGTAATTTGGAACGATTAATACGTTATAGACTTGAGTAATTACAAGCATTAAACAGACAGACGATGAAGAAGGTATTATATATATTGATCGGAGCAGCCATGCTGGGATCCTGCGTGCCCTCCAGTGAATTTACTCAGTTGTCGAAAAAGAGCAATAACCTCCAGGTTGAAAGAGACGATCTGATGAAGGAGAATGAGTTTCTTACTGTGGAGAACAGGGAGATGAAGGGAGAGATCGATAAGGTAGAAGCGCAGCAGGAACAACTGGTAAGGGATAGCATCCGGATTCGCCAGGAGGTGGATGGTCTGAAGAAGGAGCTTGCAGAGCTTGAGCGAAAATATAGCAATCTTGAATCCACCCATGATGCTCTTTTGCGAGGAAATGCTCGTGAAACACGCAGATTATTGAATGAATTACAGGCCACCCAGGAGGAGATGTCCCGCAAGGAACAAATGCTCAAGCAGCTGGAATCAAATGTGAACAATCAGAAGCAGGATGTAAACCGTCTCCAGGCAGAACTTGAGGCAAGGAATGCCCGTCTTACAGAAATGGAGGATATGCTCAACGAAAAGGACCGGATTCTGGATGACCTGAAGACCAAGGTGGCCGACGCGCTGCTGGGATTTGAGGGTCAGGGCCTGACTGTCACCCGTAAGGATGGAAAGGTATATGTGTCCCTGGAAGAGAAACTGCTGTTCAAATCAGGAAGTACCGTAGTGGACCCCAACGGGGTGAAAGCCCTGCAACAACTGGCAGTAGTCCTCGGAAATAATCCGGATATCAATATTATGATCGAGGGTCATACCGACGATGTTCCTTTCCGAAAGGGTTCATCCATTAAGGATAACTGGGATTTAAGTGTATTGCGGGCCACTTCCATTGTAAGGATCCTTATGGAGGAAGGGAAAATCAGGCCCACCAATATCACCGTGGCTGGTCGCGGAGAATATCTTCCTGTCGACCCTGCCGGAACACCCGAGGCCCGAAGAAAAAACAGGCGTACCGAGATCATTCTGTCACCCGATTTCTCAGAGATCTTCCGGATTCTGGATATGTAGCCGAATGCTATCTTGAGATATAAAAAAAGGCTGTCCTTTGGAGACAGCCTCTTCACTGAATTTCATTTCAGGCCTAGATGGTCATGATTTCTTCCTCCTTGGCTGCAACGATCTTTTCTACCTTCTCGGTAAATTCGTCTATAAGCTTTTGGATTCTGTCTCCAGCATCCTTGGCCTCATCTTCACTCAAACCATCTTTTTGCATCTGCTTATATTCCTCATTGGCATCCCTTCGGCTGTTACGCATGCTTACCCGGGCATTTTCCCCTTCATTTTTAACCTGCTTGAAGAGATCCCTTCTGCGTTCCTCGGTGAGTTGAGGGATAATCAGGCGGATCACCTCTCCGTTGTTGCCCGGGGTGATTCCCACGTTTGAATTCATCAGGGCTTTTTCGATGGGGTCGATCATGGCTTTCTCCCAGGGCTGAATCATAATGGTTTTTGCGTCTGGAGTACTGATATTAGATACCTGGTTCAGGGGAGTATCAGTGCCATAATAGTCAACCATAACACCGTCCAAGATGTGCACATTAGCCTTTCCGGCCCTGATTCTAACCAGTTCACTGTCAAGGTGCTCAAGGGCTTTCTCCATGCGCTCCCTGGTCATATCATATATTAGCTGGACTTCTTCATTCATGGTCTGCGGAATTTTGTTAAGCGGGCCTAATTTATTTAAATTTTGATTAATGTACCAATTTTTTCTCCTGAAATTAGTTTTTTTAGGTTTCCTTTCTCATTCATATTGAACACGATAATGGGCAATTCATTTTCTTTACACATTGTAAATGCAGTGAGATCGAGTATCCGTAATTCCTTCTGAAGGGCTTCATTAAAAGTGAGCTCTTCATATCTTTCTGCTTCGGGATCTTTCTCGGGATCGGCAGTATATACTCCATCAACCCTTGTGCCTTTTAGCATGACATCGGCTTCCATCTCAACCGCGCGAAGTGTGGAAGCTGTGTCAGTGGTGAAATAGGGATTCCCGGTACCTCCAGAAAAGATGACAATCTCGTTGTTCTCAAGTGCTTCAATTACCTTCGGTTTATAGTAGAACTCTGCTACCGGCTCCATCCTTATGGCTGTGAAAAGTCTGGATTTTTTGCCTCTGGACTCAAAAGCGGACTGAAGTGCCAGTCCGTTGATCACGGTGGCCAGCATGCCCATATAATCACCTTTTACCCGGTCGAATCCTGCTTCAACCCCTGATATACCCCTGAAAATGTTGCCGCCTCCAATGACGATACCCACCTGGGTTCCCATGGCAGACACTTCAATGATCTCCTTAATGTAGTTGTCAAGACGTTCCGGATCAATTCCATGGGAACGGCCAGCCATCAGGGCCTCACCGCTAAGTTTCAGTAAAATTCTTTTATATGTCATCGACCTGTTTTTTTCGTTTCATAAAAGTAAGAAATATACGAAAGGGTTTCCCCTTGCACAAGATTTTTTATAAGGGCCAGGGTAATTCTATAGTCACTGAATTTAGCTCTGCTGAACTCGCAAGCTTGGTTCTTTGCTGCGAAAATAAATAAGGCTCCTCGATAGCACCCTTTCTTTTCGGGATGCCTGTTAGTTGTGAAGGCTTACCATGCTCCTGACCTTCCAGGGATTTGGTGTGCATTAGGGCTTGGTGACTTGCTTCAGGCTTGGTGACTTGCTTCAGGCATGATGACTTGCTTCAGGCCGAAAATTCGATGGGAATGGGGTAAGAAAGAGGGGAAAAGCCAGTGATTCCGCTTTGCATCATATTTTGGGCGCCTGAGGAATTTAAAATATCGGAATATTACCAAAAATTCATAATAAACGGATAAATAAAATTGAAAACGAATATTTTATATCCGATATATATCAAAAAATCATATGAAACGGATAATTTATATCGGCCCTGTGCTTTACCCAGCGTTTTACCGCATAAAAAAACCGCCCTGATTGCTCAGGACGGCTCTTGAAAATATTTCTTCTTGGAAATTATTTCACTGAGAACCTTTTAAAACCGGTAACAGTAAGGTCTTTATCAGATTCTTTAATATACTGACCCACTGTAAGCTTCGAATTCTTTGTGAACTCCTGGTTTAAAAGGGTTGCTTCTTTGAGGAATTTCTTGACCATGCCATCGGCAATCCGGTCAACAATAGCCTCGGGTTTGCCCTCAAGCAGTGCTTTTTCACGACCAATCTTTCTCTCCTGCTCGATAGTCTCTGCAGAAACACCGGATTCGTCAACAGCGATGGGGGCCATGGCAGCAATTTGCATGGCAACATCTTTGGCAACTTGCTCTTCAACATCAGCCTTATTGAATCCAACCATGCAAGCAAGGTTGTTTCCGGGGTGGTTATAGGCTTGAATTTTTTCGGCAGTAATTGATTCGTAATATGCCAGTTCCAGTTTTTCACCTATGGTTCCGGATTGTTCGACAATGGTGTCTGCAAGAGGCTTGCCGTTCAGGGGAAGTGCTAAAAGAGCATCCAGATTAGCCGGCTTTTCAGCAAGGGCCAGGTCCAGAATACTGCTGGCAAATTTTTCAAAATCTTCATTCTTGGCTACGAAATCGGTTTCGCAGTTCAGGGAGATCAGTGCTCCGAAGTTTCCTTCAACTTTAGCCTGAACATTACCTTCACTTGCTTCACGATCGGCGCGCTTGTTGGCGATGGCCTGACCTTTTTCACGGATCAGCTCAATACTTCTTTCAAAATCACCTTCTGCTTCCTGCAATGCTTTTTTGCAGTCCATCATGCCAGCGCCTGTGGCTTTCCTCAATTTCGCAACATCTGCAGCTTTAATATCAGCCATTTCTATATTCTTTAATACGTTTATAATGAATCTAAAGGACTACTTGTCAGTCTTCTCTTCCTGAGCGTCGGTCTTGGGCTCTTCTGCCTTCACCTCTGCAGCTTTAGGCTCTTCGGCCTTCACCTCTGCAGCTTTGGGCTCTTCGGCCTTCACCTCTGCAGCTTTGGGCTCCTCTGCCTTCACCTCTGCAGCTTTCTCAGCTTTGGGCTCTGCGGGTTTCTCCCCGGCTTTCTTCACCTGTTCAGCTTTGGGCTGCTCTTTGATCCGCTCCCTTTTGGCCTTAGCGTCCTTGTCTTTTACCGCTTTTGCTTCCTTGTCCTTTGCAGCTTTAGCTTCCTTAGCTACCTTGGCATTTTTGTCATCTTTCTCCTTTTCCATCTTGCGCTCACCAAGACCTTCAGCTACTGCCTCACAGACATAATCAATTATAAGTGAGATGGATTTGGAAGCATCGTCGTTAGATGGAATGGGGAAGTCGATGGGCCTGGGATCTGAATTGGTATCGACCATTGCAAATACAGGAATGTTCAGCCTGTTTGCTTCGCGAACTGCGATGTATTCCTTATGTACGTCTACGATAAACATCGCAGCGGGAAGACGGGTCAGATCAGAAATCGAACCAAGGTTTTTCTCAAGCTTGGCACGCTGACGTTCAATCTGAAGTCTTTCACGTTTCGAAAGTGTTTCAAAGGTTCCGTCTGTAGCCATTTTGTCAATGGCAGACATCTTCTTTACAGCTTTTCGAATAGTGGGGAAGTTGGTAAGCATACCACCGGGCCAACGTTCAGTAACGTAAGGCATGTTGATGGCTTTTACCTTTTCGGAAACGATGTCTTTGGCCTGTTTCTTGGTGGCTACGAAAAGAATCTTTCTTCCGCTTTTGGCAATTTGCTTCATGGCAGAAGCCGCTTCTTCCAATTTGGCCTCGGTCTTGTTGAGGTCAATAATGTGGATGCCGTTCTTCTCCATAAAGATATAAGGAGACATTGCAGGATTCCACTTTCTTTTCAGGTGACCGAAATGGACGCCTGCATCCAATAATTCTTGAAAACTTGTTTTTGGCATTTTTTAAATGTTTGCTGGTCAATCAACTGGTAGCCTCCGTCCGCCTCTGGTGGAAGAGCGTCCAGCCAATTTCGCAATGTTTACATATTGAAATACGATTCTAACGCTTGCTGAACTGGAACTTCTTCCGTGCTTTGGGCTGGCCTGGCTTCTTACGTTCCACAACGCGCGGATCCCTGGTTACAAAACCTTCAGCCCTGAGGGCAGGTTTGTATTCGGGGTTAATCTTTATAAGTGCCCTTGAAATACCCAGACGAAGCGCTTCAGCCTGTCCTGAGATTCCACCGCCGTCGAGATTGACTTTGATGTCATAATTTTCTCTTAAATCAAGAAGCTTAAGAGGTTGTTCAACAATATAATGGAGTTGCTTATCGGGGAAATAGTCTGTGAAGTCCCTGTTGTTTACGGTAATCTGACCTTTGCCTTCTGTCATATATACCCTGGCAATGGCTGCTTTTCTTCTTCCGATCGTGTTGATCACTTCCATGTTCTTATTTAATTTTGTTTAAGTCCAGTTTCTTAGGCTGTTGAGCCTCATGTGCGTGGGTATCTCCAACCACTACAAAAAGATTCCTGAAGAGTTCGCTACCCAGGCGATTTTTAGGGAGCATTCCCCTTACCGCTTTTTCAACGAGTGCTTCCGGCTTTTTAGCCAGGAGATCTTCAGGAGATTCGATACGCTGTCCGCCGGGATATCCCGAGTGGCGAACATATTGCTTCTCACTCATTTTATTACCGGTGAGCTTCACTTTCTCAGCATTAATTACGATAACGTTGTCACCGCAATCTACGTGTGGAGTGAAACTTGGCTTATGTTTTCCCCTGAGTACCATGGCAACTTTTGAAGCAAGTCGCCCCAGTACCTCATCCTTTGCATCAACAACGAACCATTCCTTTTGGACGGTCTCCTTATTGGCCGAAACTGTTTTGTAACTTAATGTATTCACTTCTATCCTGTTTTGTCCTAAAATTTATGGATCGCAAAAATACAACAAAATTCATTAAAACAAGAAGATATCAACAATAAATTTCTTGAATTGACAAGGCTCAGATAATCAGCCCTGTAGAATTGCTTGAAGTTTGAAAAAATGAGACTCCGGATTTGCACTTCCAAAACCTGCTTGCAAAACTATAATAATTTCTTTTAAATTCAGGAATTAGACACAATAGTTAAGCGCCAATACAGTTATTAATACAGGATTCCTGTTCATTCATGCAACTAACCCGTAAACAAATTCATGAGCAGGTCTATTTCTATGGCCTGATCCTACTGGCAATATCTTTGCCATTATCCATCTTTGCCGTGTCCCTTTCCCAGATCATACTCCTTACGAACTGGCTTGTGGAGGGGCGATACCGTGAGAAGTGGGAGCGCTTTCGCAAAAACCCGGCGCTCTGGATCTTTTTGTCCCTTTATATCCTTCATGCTATTGCCCTGTTATGGTCGGACGACGCGGGGTACAGTGCTAAAGATATGCGGGTAAAACTATCCCTGTTTGTCCTCCCGCTCATCATGGGGACATCCATAAGCATGGTCAGAAGCCAGGTAAATCGCATACTCCTGTTCTTCACCCTTTCCGTTTTCGTGGCTTCCATGGCATCGATGATGGCGCTGGTGGGGTTGCTCAATGTGGAGGTGGAGGGATATCGTGATCTGTCTCTTTTCATGAGCCACATCCGTTTTTCACTGATGGTGGTGCTCTCCATCCTGATTGTGGTCTGGTACCTTTTTTTAGATCGAAGTCCGCATACACGGCTCGAACGCCTGTGGTATTTTGTAGGCCTGATCTGGTTCCCGATTTTCCTGGTGCTGCTGAAATCGCTCTCTGGTGTAGTGATTATGGGATTCCTTGGTTTTTTTATATTGTTAAGGGCCGTATTCGAGATTCGTGATACGGCCATTCGCTTCATGGTATTTGTGCCCGTGGTAATGCTTCCCCTGTTTTCTTTAATTTACCTGGGACATGCCATCAACAAGTATTACAGTTTCGATGAGATTCATTTCGACGAAATAGATACCCATACCGTTCTTGGGAATCCCTATAAGAATTATCCGAACCTGAAGGAAGTGGAGAATGGGCACTACATATGGTTGCACATTTGTGACAAGGAAATGAAGGAGGAATGGAATAAGGTGAGTGATATTGACTATCGGGGAAAAACCAGCAATGGGAATACGATCCGTGGCACCCTCATCAGGTTTCTTTCTTCGAAGGGACTGCGCAAGGATGCCGCAGGGGTGAGGCAGCTGTCAAAAGCAGAAATTGAGGCTATTGAAATGGGGGTTGCCAATTATATTTACATGCAGCGTTTCAGACTCTATCCAAGGATATACGAAGTGATCTGGGAGATTGACCGCTACAGATTGGGCTACAGTCCAAACGAAAAATCGGTTGTGCAAAGATATCTCTACCTGGATGCCGGGTGGAAAATTGCCCGGGAGAATCTCCTCTTCGGGGTTGGAAACGGGGATGTAAAGAAGGCCTTTCAGGATTATTATGACAATGTGAATTCGCCCCTTGATCCGCAATGGAGGAGAAGGGCACATAACCAGTACCTTACTTTTCTTATATCTTTTGGTATCCCGGGCCTGCTTATTTGCCTGGCGGCTTTGATTGCACCCATCTTCTTTGCTCAAAGGCATCGCTCTTTTCTGGCCGTTGGCTTCATGATCCTGATGCTGCTCTCCATGGTAAATGAGGATACACTCGAGACTGCTGCCGGAGCATCATTTGTGGCATTTTTTTATTCACTGTTTCTTTTTGGTCCGGACTTCCCCTGGCTCAGGAGCAGATTATTCAGGCGGCATGCAAAGAAGACTTGACAGAGAATTTTTCAGAAGGGATGTACTGAAGGTTGCGCCTGAACTCCTGGGGAAGCAGCTTGTGCTTGAAAAAGGGGATGGAAACCTGTCCAGGTACACCATTACAGAAACCGAAGCCTACAGGGGAGGAGAGGACCTGGCCTGTCATGCAAGCAAGGGTCGTACCGAGCGCACCGAGGTCATGTTTGGAGATGGCGGACATCTCTATATGTATCTTATATATGGAATGCACTGGATGATGAATGTGGTTACTTCGGTTCGGGATTCACCCCAGGCGGTACTGATCAGGGGCCTGAGTGAGGCCAGTGGTCCGGGCCGGCTCACAAAGCTACTTGGCGTAGATAAGAGTTATAATGGTGAAGACCTGGTCCGCCATCGGCGGATCTGGATTGAAGATAAGGGTATCGTACCTTCCTTTACGGTGGGGCCCAGGGTGGGAATTGATTATGCCGGGGAGCCCTGGCGAAGTAAACCCTGGCGCTATCTTATGATTCTTTAACGATTCAGAGTACCCCGGGAATGGACTCAAACCTATAATTATTATATATTTGCATACTTTTTAGAAATCATACACTGATTAAATGGAAAATTTCCGACGTTATAACCTCATACTCGGATGGGGAGTCTTTATTATCTCGCTGATCGTATATCTTTTAACCATGGAGCCCACTGCCAGTTTCTGGGACTGTGGTGAATTCATTGCAACTGCCTATAAAATGGAAGTGGGACATCCCCCGGGAGCTCCTTTTTTCATGCTCATTGGCCGCTTCTTCACCCTTTTTGCAGGTGGCGATGTAACCAAGGTGGCTGTGAGTGTGAATATTCTTTCAGCATCGGCCAGTGCATTTACGATTTTGTTCCTGTTCTGGACACTGACTCACCTGGTGAGGAAACTTTTTTCGCCGGAAGATTCGAAAAGCCCCATGGGCATGATTGCCATTTTCGGTTCTGCCCTGGTGGGATCCCTTGCATATACATTCTCAGATTCATTCTGGTTCTCGGCTGTTGAGGCGGAGGTATATTCCACTTCTTCGCTGTTTACAGCGGTGGTTTTCTGGGCCATTCTGAAGTGGGAAAATGTGGCAGACGAACCCGGATCGAACCGGTGGCTCATCCTCATTGCTTACCTGATGGGTCTTTCCATTGGTGTTCACCTGCTGAACCTGCTTGCTATTCCGGCCATCATCATGGTCTACTATTTCAAAAAATATACACCCACTGTAAAGGGTGTGCTTGCTGCCATGGCAGTTTCGGTAGGAATTCTGGGTGTGGTTAACTATATGCTGATTCCCGGTCTTACCGCCCTGGCCGGAAAATTCGAGCTCTTGTTTGTCAATGGCCTGGGTCTGCCTTTCAATTCGGGCGTAGTTATTTATGCAGTGCTCCTATTTGGGGCCATGGTATTTGGCATCTATTATACCCATCAAAAGGGCAAGGTATTATGGAATACTATTATACTGGCCCTCTTTGTAGTCGTAGTGGGTTATTCTTCCTATGCCGTTATCGTGATTCGTTCAGCTGCCAATACGCCTTTGGATGAAAGTAATCCCGACACCGTATTTTCCCTGCTGAGTTATCTGAACCGTGAACAGTATGGCGACAACCCGCTCGTATATGGCGCTTTCTTCAATTCGAGACCTACGGCTGTTGAAGATGGAAAGCCCAGTTATTACAAGGGAGAAGAAAAATATTTTAAGGTAAATAAGAACAGGGAATATAAGTACGATAGCGACTCCAAAGGGATATTCCCCAGGATGTGGAGTACACAGGATCGTCACGCCAACGAGTATATCTACTGGGCAAAAATGGATGAAGCCGATCTCTATGATCTCCGCCGCGATGCCCAGGGCAATCCTGTTCAGAGCCGCATGGGAGGGTACAGTTACGACCATAATAGCCCCATTGCAATCCCCTCATTTGGTCAGAACATGCGCTTTTTCTTCCGCTACCAGATTGGCTACATGTACATGCGCTATTTTATGTGGAACTTTGCCGGGAGGCAGAATGATATCCAGGGGCATGGCGAACTCACCAAAGGTAACTGGATCAGTGGCATCAAATTCATCGACCAGGCGAGGCTCGGACCGCAGGGTAATCTGCCCGCTTCCATAGAGGATAACAAGGCCCACAACAAATATTACATGCTGCCCTTTTTACTGGGATTGATTGGAGCCTTCTTTCATTATAAGAAAAATCAGCAGGATTTCTGGGTGGTGGCACTCCTTTTTGTGCTTACCGGTTTGGCCATCCTGGTATACCTGAACCAGTACCCCCTCCAGCCCAGGGAGCGTGATTATGCCTATTCGGGATCGTTCTACGCCTTCGCCATCTGGATAGGGATCGGTGTGGCCGGACTCATCGAATGGGCCTCGAAAAAGAAAAAGAGTGTCGCCCTTGCCGGTGTACTGGTGGTTGCTACCCTGTTCCTGGTTCCCGGGATCATGGCCAAAGAGAACTGGGACGATCATGATCGTTCGGACCGATATACAGCCCCGGCCTTTGCGAAAAACTTCCTCAATTCCTGTCTGCCCGGAGGAATCATGTTTACCAATGGTGATAACGATACTTTCCCGCTGTGGTACGTCCAGGAAGTGGAAGGCTACCGGACCGATGTGAGGATTGTGAACCTGAGTTATCTGACAGCCGACTGGTATATCGAGCAAATGAAGCAGACTTTTTACGATTCCAAGGCTTTGCCCATCAGCATGACCAGTGATCAATACCAGCAGGGTACACGCGATTATGCTTACCTGGTGGACAATGCCGGTGTGCTTATAAAGGAGAAATATGATGTGAACCGCGATAAGTATGAAGCCGACCTGATGGATATCTATTCCAATACCCTGGATATCCTGGAATCTTCCCTGTTGCCGCAGAACCATGCCAACGACTACAATGCGATTCTGGCACTTGAGGCCAATATGGATCCCCTGAAGTTTTATGGCTATCTGCGAACATTCAACTCGACCGATATTGCAAAGCGTATTCAATTGGACGAAGAAGCCATCAAGGCTGAAACTGCCCGGATGGAGCGCCTGATGAAGACCATCGACGGAGATTTTGCTCCTCTGAAAGAGGCTTTTGCCTTTATGCTGACCGATGATCCGCGTTTCAAGCAGGGACAGTATTTCATTCCGGCCAAGAAATTTGTGATTCCTGCAGACAAGTCGGCTATGCCCGATTGGGTGGTCTCAGAGAAGAACGAAGCCTACGCAGTGGATCAGGTAAGATTTTCTATTTCGGAGACTGTATTGTATAAGAACCTGCTGACGGTGATGGACCTGCTGGGGAACAATGAATGGGAACGCCCTATTTATTATTCTACAACAGTATCGTCGGATAACTACCTGAACCTGGATAAATATTTCCTCCGCGAGGGACTGGCCCTGAGGGTGGCACCGGTGGAATCACCAAATCCCAATTACCTGGGAGCGGTCGACACGGACGACATGTACCATAAGCTGATGAATGAATTCGACTGGGGTGGTATTGATAAGCCCGGATTGTACATGGATGAAAACAACCTGAGGATGACCATTCACTACCGCTATGCATTTTCTGTATTGGCCGGAGCCCTTGCAGATGAAGGTAAAATGGATAGTGCGAAATTAGTTTTGGACGAGTGCGTGCAACATATGCCTGAAGAAAATGTCCCTTATAATGCAGGTATCACGCCGCTCATCCAGGGATATTTCTCTGTAGGTGATACTGCCACTGCCACGGCAATGGTGGAGAAGTATGAGTCACAGCTGGTAGCTGAACTGGAATATATAAAGGCTTTATCCGTGAATAAAAAGCCCAGGTTTGCTAAAAGTGGTAACGATTTCCTGGCGGCTGTGAGGGACATCAATGCGCTGAGAAGCATGTGTTTAGGATATGGAGAGGTTGAATCGGCAATGAGGCTGGAAGACAAGCTTTCGGTATACGGGCAAGATTATGAGCGCCTGTTCCGTTAATATATAGGAATGCTAATTGTAAGGCCCCCATCTTTACTCACCCGTGCACTGCACAGGATGACGTGGGATTTCTACGGAAATCACCAGGATGTGTATATTACATTCGATGATGGTCCTACTCCCGGGGTAACGCCCTGGGTGCTCGACAGGCTTGATGAAGCCGGCGCAAAGGCGACCTTCTTCTGCCTGGGGCGTAATGTGGATAAGCACCCCGATTTACTCAAACAGATAAGAGATGCAGGTCACAGTATCGGCAATCACTCTTACAGTCACCTCAAAGGCTTCCGTTCCTCTGTCAGACGTTACATGGACGACATCCACCTCGCCGGAAACCTCATCGATTCAAAACTTTTTCGTCCGCCCTACGGGCGTATCCTGCCCGGTCAGGTCAAAGCCGTGCTGGAACACTACGACATGATCATGTGGGATGTACTGAGCATCGACTACAACGCCTCCCTCGACGGCGACCGCGTCCTCCAGAACGTCATCCGCAACGTAAAGCCCGGCTCCATCATCGTCTTCCACGACTCCGACAAGGCCAGCGACAACCTCTTCTACGCCCTTCCCCGCACCCTCGAACACCTCACCGAGCATGGCTTCAACCTGAAAGCCATCCCCCCCACCGGCTCTTCCTCCACCGCCGACACCATGGTGAACTAAGCATTCTCCTCCAAGTATTTTAAAACACCCATTGTATCATACCTCCTCCGTTTTCTAAGGGATACTAATTCGTAACGTGGTTATTTCCGCCAAGGCGGAAACAATCCCAGGTTACTTCCTTAGTATCCCTTAGAAATTGTTGCATCATACCTCATCACTTTTCTAAGGGATACCAACTCATAACGTGCTTATTTTGCTTCGCAAAACAACCGAGCTTGCGAGCTCTGCGGAGCTAATGCCAGGTTCAGCTAGGTCATTACCTGTACGAAGACCAAGAGACCAATCAGGATCCAGAGTATGAGCTCGTGGGTCCATGGGTTCCGTTTGCGGTGAAAGTAGTAGGAGAGGACAAAAGAGGCGGGGATGGTGACAAAGACCAGGGATGAAGGATTGAATCGGGTGATTACAGAGAAAAAGAGGAGGCCGGCAATGAACATGTAGAACAGGACCTGGTAGATGTTTTGTACAACGGTTTTCCTGCTCTGGAAACGATTAATCATGTAAATACTTGCTACTACTACCAGCAAGAGGAAGAAGGCAAAGTAAATGAATTCGCTGAAATGATGAATTTGAAAGGCTTTTTCATAGCTATGGTCGAATGCCAGATTTCTACCAATGACTTCGATGAATTGAGTTCCATTGTCCATGACTGCCCAATACCAGGTAAACAGGAACAGGGCCATTAATAAATAGGCGATTACAGGGTAGAACAATTCTCTCCATGTTACTGTTCTGAGGGTTGCCAGGGAAAGCCAGATCAAGGGCAGGAACCATATAAGTTTCAGGTAGAACATACTGCCCAGGGCCAGGACGATCCCGGCTGTGAACACCGAATAGGTGTCGGCGGGTTTATCATTCACATCAAAAAGAATCGCAAAGCAGATGAGGTAGAATACGGATCCGATAAGAGCAGGGCTCACCTGCCGGGTTTCGGGAAGTGCAGCCGAGAAAATGATGAAAAAGACGGCGGGCATAAAGGATCTGATTTCCAACAAAACAAAATTGGCCCCGATGCGGACCAGCAGGTATCCCAGGATCAGCATGAAAACCATCGTAATAAGGTGGCTCAGGATGGGATGATTATGAACTGATCCGAAAATCAGATTGTAAAAAGGCATCGCTGTGAAGCCACTTACCTCTTCTGTCCGGATGATGGTAAGGAGAAAGAGGGCCAGGGTTAGGATGAAAATCCAAATCACCCCGGCCACCCGGTTATTCTTGAAGAGTCTAAGCAGGATCATATTTGTGGCTTCCTCTGTCCGATATTATAGATCAGGTCCAGTATAAAAGGTCTATTTATGCACTAAATCAAATCCAATATCGCGACGGTAATATTTGCCCTCGAAGTTGATCTTCTCGGCATTGGCATAGGATTTTTTAAGGGCTTCTTCCATATTTTCTCCAAAGGAAGTGATGGCAATAACACGTCCTCCGCTGGTCAGCACCTTCCCGTCTTCAGATTTAGTGCCGGCGTGGAAAACCATACTGTCATCGACCTGGTCGAGTCCGCTAATTTCTTTTCCCTTCTCATAACTGCCGGGGTATCCACCCGAGACCAACATAACGGTGGTAGCCGTTCGCTTTTCGAAGTCGACTTTCAGATCCTTCAGCCTGTTTTCGGCAGTGGCTTTCAGAATCTCCACGAAGTCGGTTTTAATACGGGGTATTACCACCTCCGACTCGGGATCGCCCATGCGAACGTTGTATTCAATTACATAGGGATCGCCATTCGAATTCATCAGCCCGATGAAGATGAAACCTTTGAAGTCGATGTTTTCGTCTTTCAACCCCCTGATGGTGGGTTTAACGACCCGCTCTTCGACTTTCTTCATGAACTCGTCGTCTGCAAAGGGTACCGGCGAAATGGCTCCCATGCCACCCGTATTAAGCCCTGTGTCGCCTTCACCGATGCGTTTGTAGTCCTTTGCTGAAGGAAGAATCACATAACCCTCCCCGTCGGTCAGCACGAACACCGAAAGCTCAATACCCGAAAGGTGTTCTTCTATTACCACTCTTTTTGATGCCGCCCCAAATTTGCCTTGCAGCATGGTGTGCAACTCCTTCTTAGCTTCCTCCAGGTCATCAATAATCAAGACCCCTTTCCCGGCTGCCAGTCCATCGGCCTTCAACACATAAGGCGCCTTGAGTCCTTCCAGAAACTCGTATCCTTCCGAAACCGTATAATCGATAAAGGTCCTGAACTCCCCGGTGGGAATCTCATTGTCCTTCATAAACACCTTTGCAAAATCCTTGCTCCCCTCCAGCTCGGCTCCCTTCTTGGAAGGCCCGATCACTGCCACATTTTTAAGTGCAGCATCCTCCTTGAAGAAATCCACCACACCTGCAACCAGCGGAACCTCGGGCCCAACCAAAACCAGTTCAATTTCCTCATCAATAACCAGCTTTTTTATCCCCTCAAAATCTTCCACCCCAATGGGCACATTCGTTCCAAGTTCGGCAGTTCCCGCATTTCCGGGTGCAATAAAGAGTTTGTCGAGTTGAGGGCTTTTCGCAATGGCCCATGCCATGGCATGCTCCCGTCCCCCTCCTCCCATGATCAGAATTCTCATGCTATTCAGCGTTATTTAGTGGTTTAATTCTGCACTTTCAACTATACTTCAGCATAGTCAAAAGGCGAAAGTTATAAGTCAA
>CAZRPW010000051.1:0-29378 GCA_964601975.1 uncultured Bacteroides sp. | reverse complement strand
AATGGGAAAGCCGGAGAGAATACTTCCTCCCCGGCTCCAAAATAGTCTGATTCAACACTACCTGACTACTCAACAAACTATTCAACTACCCAACTATTCAACTATTTAACTACCCAACTATTTAACTATTTAACTATTTAACTAATTAACTACCCAACTATTTAACTATTCAACTATTCAACTACCCAACTATTTAACTACTAAACTTCGTAGGTCGACGAGGAGGTATCCCCACCCCTGCCGGTCCAGTTGGTATGGAAAAACTCACCCCGTGGTTTGTCAATCCTTTCATAGGTGTGTGCTCCGAAATAGTCGCGCTGGGCCTGCAGCATATTTGCAGGAAGACGTTCGGAACGGTAGCCGTCAAAATAGTTAAGTGCCGTTGTAAATGCAGGTACGGGGATGCCATTCACCAGTGAAGTGGCAACTACGCGTCGCCATCCCACCTGGGCAGCTTCAACCTTCTCCTTGAAGAAGGGATCCAGCAGCAGGTTTGGAAGCGCAGGATTGTTGTCAAAGGCATCCTTAATCTTGGTCAGGAAGACAGATCGGATAATGCAACCACCTCTCCAGAGAAGGGCAATGTTTCCATAGTTCAGATCCCAGCCATATTCCTTGGCGGCTTCCTTCATCAGGGTATATCCCTGCGCATAGGAAACAATTTTAGAAGCATAGAGTGCACTCTTCAGGTCATCCAGGAAAGGCTGCCTGTCGCCTCTATAAGAAGGTACAGGTCCGGACAACACCTTCGATGCCTCAACTCGTTCCTCTTTAAGGGCAGACAGGCATCTTGCAAAAACAGATTCTCCGATCAGGGTAAGGGGAATCCCCAAATCCAGCGCCTCAATACCGGTCCATTTACCGGTACCTTTTTGTCCGGCCGTATCCAGTATCTTCTCCACCAGGGCTCCGCCGTCTTCATCTTTATAGGCAAGGATATCACGGGTAATCTCCATCAGGTAGCTATCCAGTTCGCCCTTGTTCCACTCTTCAAAAACTTCATGCATCTCATCTGCACTCATCCCCAGCAGGTTTTTCATCACATTGTAAGCCTCGCTTATAAGCTGCATATCGCCATACTCGATGCCGTTGTGGACCATCTTCACAAAATGACCGGCTCCATCGTCACCCACCCAGTCGCAGCAGGGTGTGCCATCTTCAACCTTCGCTGAAATGGACTGGAATATATCCTTTACATGCGGCCAGGCAGCTGCAGAGCCCCCGGGCATAATGGAAGGCCCCATTAATGCTCCCTCTTCTCCACCTGAAACGCCGGTGCCAATAAAGAGCATCCCCTTACTCTCGACATATTTGGTACGCCGGATGGTATCCGGAAAATGGGAGTTGCCGCCGTCAATTATAATGTCCCCTTCCTCCAGGTGAGGAAGCAGCATCTCGATGAAGTCATCCACAGGCTGACCTGCTTTTACAAGCATCATGACCTTCCTTGGACGCTCAAGGGATGCAATAAACTCTTCCACGGTATGAGCTCCGATGAAGTTCTTATCCTTTCCTCTTCCATTAACAAATTTGTCTACTTTTTCAACCGTCCGGTTCCAAACAGCTACAGTATAGCCATTCCTTTCCATGTTCAGCACCAGGTTTTCACCCATTACTGCCAAACCAATCAATCCAATATCAGCTTTCGTTTTCATTACTAAGTTTTAATAATTATAAGTTAGATCCGTTATTTCCATATTTACCCAATTACCTATTTACCCACTTACCTATTTACCCATTTACCCATTTACCCATTTACCCACTTACCTATTTACCCATTTACCCATTTACCTATTTACCCATTTACCCATTTACCCATTTACCCATTTACCTCTTCTTATACACAATGATCTTCCAGCATCGAAAATCCCAATGCTTCAACTATTTGCCTGATTTCGTCATATCCCTGGAACAGCCTTACTGAGTAGGCCAAAGGCTCTCTGCGCAGGGGATAGTTTCCCCGCAGGGATTCAAAATTTTCAGGATGCTCTCTGAGCCGATTATCATCGGCGCTTACATCATAACACTGCCTGAAAAGTTCCCACAGGATTTCGTACATATCACCGGAGGCAGCATCTCCCAGCAACTGATCCTGCTCAGGGGCTGTAATATCCTCAGGCTTCCATTCATCCAGACCCAGTCCAAAATATTTGCTGACAGCACTTACTGCCATCCCGGTCCCGTTGGCCTTACCATCCAGGGAATAGCCGGCGATATGAGGAGTGGCCAGGCTCAGGAGTTCATGCAGTTCCGGATTTATATGGGGTTCACCCTCATAGACATCAAGGACCGCATCGGAGATCCTGCCACTCTTGATTCCCTCCACCAGGTCGGGTTCAGAGACCACCGGTCCCCGGGAACTGTTTACCAGGATGACTCCCTTCTTAGCCTTCCGGATAAATTCCTCGTCCACCATGTGGAAGGTATTGTCTTCCCCTCCACGGTTTAAGGGCACATGCAGGGTAATAATATCTGATCTCGTAAGGATCTCATCCAGGCTTACAAATTCCTTATCGCCCTCCTTCCGGGCTCTTGGAGGATCGTTCAGCAAAACTTTAATGCCAAGGGCCTCGGCCGCTTTGGCAACACGGCTTCCCACATTGCCTACCCCAATCACACCCATGGTAAGTCCCTTCAGCTTCAGCCCCTTCTCCGAGGCCAGGTACAGGAGGGTGGAGACCAGGTACTGCCTGACGGAGGCAGCGTTGCAGCCGGGGGCATTGGTCCAGGCGATTCCCTCCTTTGCACAATACTCCGTATCAATATGATCGTAGCCAATGGTGGCCGAAGCAATAAACCGAACTTTGGTTCCTTCCAGCATATGGCGGTCACAGCGGGTGCGGGTGCGGGTGATCAGGGCATCCGCATCCAGCAAATCCTCCCTGCGGATATCCGCCCCGGGAAGGTATACCACACTGGCCACTCCTTCGAGGGCTCCTTTCAGAAAAGGGATCTTATTATCGGCTACTACTTTAATCATCAATCTTGAATCATCAATCTTCAATCTTCTACTTAAATTTTTTCGCCTTTGGCGGACCAGAGGCCCAGGGCCGGGTTGGAAATGTAATAGATCTCTTCTCCGTCTGGCATTGTATTAAAGCCATCGGAGAGCTTCTCAGGATCGTATCGCTTCATCATTTCCGCAGGATCAGCATACTTATAGTTTACCGATTCGATCTCCTCACGGGAGATATGGCCCGGACAATAGGTGACGGAAAAGCGTCCCTCGGTGGAACCGTGTATCAGGTGGGCAGCGGCGCTCAGGTTTTGCTCCAGATCACTGTTTTTCTCCACTGCATCCAATATTTCAGGAGTGGTCCGGTATCCGTACTTTCGGATCAACCTGTCGATCTCCTTGTCCTCCCCAAACTCCTTCAAGGCAGGAGCCAGTACGATCAGCTCGCCACCATCGGCAATGGCCATACGGGTACGGTAGATACTTTTGTTCCCAAGCCAGGTGCTTTTAAATTCCTCCGGCTCCAGGTAGACAACTACCTTTTTGAGGGGCTTTTCCAGCATCTGGAAATTCACTTGCAGGGAGAGCTCAGCTGCCTTCAGGAAACACTCCTCATCGTCCCCGATAAAGAGTCCGCGCACCACCAGCTTCCCGCTATCATCTCGCCCGATCACTGTCTGCACATACACAATGGGCATATCCTTTGCAAAATGATCCGAGGCATAATTGAGCACCCTGCGGACGGGTGTATCTGCTCTGCCCATCATCCGTTCCATCCCATAGGCTGCACCCAGGAAGTGGCTCTTGTTAATCCCCTCGGGCCCACCGCATCCTACAAAAATATTCTTATTGTAATTTGCCATCCCGACAACCTCGTGGGGAACAACCTGTCCGATAGAAAGAATCAGGTCGTGCCCGCCTTCCAGCAGAAGCCGGTTGACCTGTGCTGGCCAGGGAGATTTTACCCTGCCTTCAGAAACCGTCTCCACGAAAGAAGCAGGCACCTCTCCAATATCCACAACATCGTTCCGCCAGTCATGTACCCTGAAAAGGGATGCGGGGACCGCTCCGAACATCCGCTCTATTTCATCGGGCGACATGGCTGCATGGGTTCCCAGGGCTGGCAGCACATCGCTCATAGACTCACCATAGTATTCCCATGCAATCCGGGTAAGCAGGCCTGCCTGGCTGTGATAACGGGTAATATCCGGCGGGATGGCCAGCACCCGTTTTTTTTCACCCAGGCGGTCAAGCGCCTGCTTCATTCCCTTTCTTAAGTCTTCCTGGGAGAGCACCCTGTCGGGCCCTCCTGCTTCAAAATATATCATATGCTTCTGAATAATGCATCACTTTTTTCAATGCCCAGTTCCAGTCCCCGAAGTTCTGCCATCCCCCTCAGCAAACCGATGGCCGAATAACCCGGGTTTGTCTTCTTTGTAAGATCGTCCAGAATTGTATGCCCGTGGTCGGCGCGCATGGGAATTACATCATCGGGACGATAGGCGGCCTGTCTCTTTCTCTGTTCCTTCAGAATTGAAAGCATCACCCCGTACATATCCACATCACCCCGCAGATGGGAAGCCTCGTGAAAGCTTCCGTCCAGACTTCGCTGCGTACTTCTGAGGTGGGCGAAATTAAGTTTAGCCCCATGTCGCTCGACCATGCCCACCAGGTCATTATCAGCCCGCACCCCATAGGAGCCTGTACACATTGTAAAACCATTATAAACAGAATCGTACACTCCCAGGAGATACTCAAGGTCTGACTCATTACTCACCACCCTGGGTAATCCGAACAGCGAGAATGGCGGATCATCCGGGTGAATTGCAAGTTTAACCCCTGCTTTTTCAGCAGCCGGTCCGACCCGCTTCAGAAAGTAGGCCAGGTTTTCGCGATAGACCTTGTCGTCAATCTCAAGATACTCATCCAGCTTAGCCTGAAACTCTTCCAGGGTATAGGACTCCTCCGCTCCGGGCAGACCCGCAATTATGGTTTTTTGCAACATATAGCGCTGTTCCCGGTTCATGGACTCAAAACGCTGTTTGGCATGTTCAATAAGCTCATCAGCGTACTGGTCAGCGGCACCCGATCTGCGCAGGAGGAATACGTCAAAGGCGACAAAATCCACCATGTCAAATGCAAGCGCCCTGGCTCCGTCTCCCAGTTCATAAGTAAGGTTGGTCCGTGTCCAGTCCACCACCGGCATAAAATTATAGCAGACCACGGGAATCCCTGCCTTACCCACATTCTCAAGGCTTTCAATATAATTATAAATGAAAGCATCACGCTCAGGCAGGCCCTGCTTAATGGCCTCGTGCACAGGTATACTCTCAATAACCGACCAGGAAAGCCCTCGCCTGACAGGGATATCCCTGCTATCGTCCCACTCAATGAATCTCTTCCGCTTCTCAATCAGCTCGAGGGGCCAAACATCCCCGTTGGGGATTTCATGCAGGGCTGTTACGATCCCTGTCGCACCAGCCTGCCTTATATCGCTCAGGGTCACAGGATCACTGGGACCATACCATCTCCATGTTTGTTCTAAACTCATTCTTCAATTGTATTAATCAACTATACGCCTCCGAATGCGCTGTAACCTCCGTCAACCGGAATGCATATTCCTGTAACAAACCTGCTCCAATCCGACATCAGGTAAAGAACAGTACCATTCAAATCCTCAGGCTCCCCAAATACGCCCATGGGTGTATTGATAATAATCTTTTTACCCCTGGGGGTCAGGTCCCCTGTCTTCTCTTCGGTGACAAGAAAACGGTTCTGATTGGTCAGGAAAAAACCGGGGGCAATGGCATTGACCCGGACACCCACCTTGGCGAAATGAACAGCCAGCCATTCAGTGAAGTTATTTATAGATGCCTTGGCCGCAGAATAGGCAGGGATTTTTGTAAGGGGCTTATAAGCGTTCATGGAGGAGACATTCAGCACAACACCCCTTTGTCTTTTCACCATATCCCTTGTGAATACCATGGAGGGCAGCAGTGTTCCTGTGAAATTCAAGTCAAATACTTTCTGAAAGCCATCTAACTCCAGTCCGAAGAAACCGTCATCCAGGTTATCGAGCTGTTCTTCTGTAATTTCCTCCAGCTTCGTAGTGGCTTTGGGGGAATTTCCACCAGCACCGTTTATGAGCATCTCAATCTCACCAACCTCGGCAATAATCTTTTCCCGAACATCCTCAAGCGAGGATTTGTCCAGGACATTTGCCATGTAACCATAGGACTTTGTTCCCGTTTCTTTTTCAATTTCAGAAGCCGTTTTAAGGGCCGCCTCCAAATTGATATCAAGAATTACAGTAATCACACCGGCAGCTGCCAGTCCGCGTGCCATTGAATTCCCTAATACTCCGCCACCACCTGTGATGACGCATACTTTGTCTTGAAGGTCATTAAATTCCATATTCTCTTTATTTGTATAGTTTATGTCTGATAATAATGCAGGTTTTCCCTCGTAATAATGTCGATGGGCATAAATTGCTTCCGCTCAGGCTCACGATGAAAAGCCACCAGGTTAAAAAGCGGATGAAGACCCTTAAAGGCCGGTTCCTCGGGCTTCGGTGAGATAAGGAAATCGATATAATCCCTTTTCAGGTACTCGATGCTTCCCGGAAGAAGGTCAAAGCCCACCAGGCGCACACCCATGGACCCGCGTTCGGCCAGGTACTCTGCAACCTTGTAGACCCTTGAATTTGTAACAAAAAGCCCACCGATCCGGTAGGTCCCAAAGGTCTCATCCAGTTTCTCTTTCAGGCGCTCGTCATCCACGCCGTTCAAATCTATGGTAACCAGGTTATCCAGGCGGTCGCTGTGTACTTCAAAAAAGTTCCTAAATCCTTTTTCCCTGTTGATTATATGTGCATAGTGATCGGTACGTGCCGACATATTAACAATGGCAACATCTCGCTTGTGTTCGAGCCCGAAGCTAATGAGCTTTGCTGCCACATAACCACTGTGATAGGCATCCTGACCCACAAAACTACTGTAAGGCGCTTCTTCGAGCAGGGAATTAAATAAGACCACCGGCAGGTTTTTCTTTTCACAGCTTTTCACAAAGGCAATGGAATCCTCATGAAATACAGGAGCAAAGAGCACACCATCAAATTCCGTAAAGGGAAAATTCTTCATGCACTTTAAAAAGTCATTCCTGTTAAACTGATCGAAATAGTAGGTTTCAACAGAGATGTTGTAACCTGAAAGTTCGTCAACGGCCCGTTTCACACCAAGGGAAGGAAGCTCCCAAAAAGCGTGACCGTTAACGGAACCCGGCATAACAACTGCCATCCTAACCTTTCGTTTGAGTGCCAGTGAACTTGCCAGAATGTCAGGTTTGTAATCATATTCATCCAGCAGTTTCTGAATCTTTTCCCTGGTGGCACTGGATACTTCGCCCCTGTTATGGATCACCCGATCCACCGTCCCTATGGAAACATTGGCAATTGCTGCGATATCTTTAATCCTGACCTTTCCCATGACTATCCGAGGAACAAAACTAAATAAAATAATTGGCAATCCGATCAAAATTGCCTAATTTCGTGTCCGTACACGGAAAGCTAACTTAACATGCAATTAGAAAAATATTCATTCGGAGTAGGAGACAGATTTGCCCAGCAGGGTGAAGCTCAATTAAAAGCAATTATTAAGGCCAAGCGCAAAGGAGTATCCTTTGTTCCGGTATGGAATAAATCCAACAGGGAACACCAGATCATTCACTCTTCGCCGGCCGACACGAGGCTTGAGGCCGACAAGGCCTGCGAAGCCCTGAACTGGAAAGACTCCTATTATGTGGATGCTGACCACATCAACCTGAACACAGTGGATGCCTTCCTGGATCACTCAAACTTCTTTACCCTGGATGTGGCCGACTACATTGGAGGGGAAGTAAGCCAGGAAGAGATTGATAAATTCCTGGAAAAGAGCGCCTCCTACGTAGGAGAACTGAAGATCCCGGGAATCGATGAACCCTTCCATATTACGAAGGAAGACCTGGAGCGAATAGCCCGACAGTTTCTTGGAGCGGTAAAGGAAGCAGCTGCCATCTACACCCATATTGCAGCTGCAAAGGGAGCCGACAACTTCATTGCCGAGGTAAGCATGGATGAGGTTGAGAATCCCCAGACCCCGGTTGAACTCTTTTTCATCCTTCAGATGATCAGCCTGTATAAAATACCCGCACAAACCATTGCTCCCAAATTTACAGGCAGGTTCAATAAAGGAGTCGATTATGTAGGTGATGCAGCGCAATTCAGGAAAGAATTTGAACAGGATCTGCTGGTAATCGATCAGGCCATTAAGCTATTCGGGCTTCCAGAAAACCTGAAGCTGAGTGTCCACTCGGGCAGTGATAAGTTTACAATATACCCCATTATGGGTGAACTTGTAAGGAAATACGATAAGGGTCTTCACGTGAAGACCGCCGGGACCACCTGGCTGGAAGAAGTCATCGGACTTGCCATGTCGGGAGGGGAAGCCCTGGAAATGGCCAAGCGGATTTATTCGATAGCCTTTAACAGGCAGGATGAGCTTTGCGGGCCCTACTCCACCGTGATCGACATCGATCCCTCAACACTGCCCCTGCCTGCAGAGGTAGCACACTGGAGTGCTCAGAAATTTGCCGATACACTAAGAAACATTCCCGGTCACCCCGAATACCATCCCGGATTCAGGCAACTGATCCACGTGGGCTACAAGGTCGCCGCAGAAATGGGAGATGAATACCTGGAGATGGTCCGCAAAAACAGGGCAGTTGTAGGAGAACAGGTTATTATAAATATTTATGAAAGACATCTCTGCCGCTTATTTAACATTTAAGATATGAAGAAGTTTCTTGATAAAAATTTCCTGCTTGAAAATCCAACGGCTGAAAAGCTTTACCACGACTATGCAAGCAAGATGCCGATCATCGATTACCATTGTCACCTGAATCCTCAGCAAATTGCCGAAGATCTGAAGTTTGAAAACCTCACACAGATCTGGCTGGCGGGAGACCACTACAAGTGGAGAGCTATGAGGGCCAACGGCGTGGATGAAAAGTATATTACCGGAGATGCATCCGACAGGGAAAAGTTCATGAAATGGGCAAAAACGGTCCCCGACACCCTCCGTAATCCCCTGTACCACTGGACCCACCTGGAGCTCCAGCGCTATTTCGGCATAAAAGATCTGCTGGGCCCCACCACAGGGGAAAAGATCTATAAGGAAGCCGGCGAGATGCTCTCCAGCGATGATTATAGCGTGCGTTCCCTCATCCGCAAGATGAATGTGGAGGTAATCTGCACCACCGATGATCCGGTCGACTCACTGGAGCACCATCAAAAAATCAGGGAAGATGGATTTGAAACCCTTGTCCTTCCTGCCTGGCGCGCTGATAAAGTGATGGCTGTTGAAGATCCTGAATTGTACAATGTGTACCTGGAGAAACTGGAAGCAGCCTCCGGAATATCCATTGGCTCATACATGGACCTTTTGACTGCCCTCAATGAGCGACACGACTTTTTCCAAAAGCAGGGTTGCCGGATTTCTGACCACGGTCTTGAAACTTTTTATGCGGAAGAATTCAAGCACCCCGAGATTGAGCGTATCTTTCTTAAAGTCAGAGAGGGCCGCAAGCTTAACGCAGAAGAAATCCTGAAGTTCAAATCTGCCGTGCTTATTGAGCTGGCAGCCATGGACCATGAAAAAGGATGGGCACAGCAATTTCATGTGGGTGCACTCCGAAACAATAACTCAAGGCGCCTGGGGGAGTTGGGACCAGACACAGGATACGATTCTATCGGAGACTTCTCCATGGCTGAGGCTGCCTCCAGGTTCCTGAATAAACTGGACAGCCAGGATCAGCTTGCAAAGACCTTTATAACCTTAACCCGGGGGACAATGAAGTGCTGGCAACCATGGCTTACAACTTCAACGACGGGAAGATTCCCGGGAAGATGCAGTTTGGATCAGGCTGGTGGTTCCTGGATCAGAAATACGGCATGATCAATCAGTTAAATACCCTTTCTTCACTTGGTTTGCTGAGCCGTTTTGTGGGCATGCTTACAGATTCGCGCAGTTTCCTCTCCTACCCCAGGCATGAGTATTTCAGAAGAATCCTCTGCAACCTGGTGGGAAGCGATGTGGAAAATGGCGAGATTCCAAACGATGAGGGAATGTTGAAAACGCTTATCGAAAACATCTCCTACCATAACGCCAGGGCGTATTTTAACCTGGTTAATGATTAAAGCTTAACGACTTAGTAGTTTCTCAAAAAGGCTGCAGAACGATTTACGGATCTTCTGCAGCTTTTTTTTGTATTTTTAGCTTGAAGAACACAGACCATGTCCCGTTTCATTTTTTTACTTCTGATGAGTACCGGCATTTCTCTACAACTGCTCTCACAGGGCATCCGTGGAGAGATTCAGGATTTGAATGGAGAGCCTGTACCCTATGCTGCCATATTTATTAAAGAGCTGACCCGTGGCACTACCTGTAATGCACTGGGCTTATATTCCCTTCCTCTGCCCGAGGGTGATTATACAATCTTCTTCCGAAGTATGGGATATACCGAGGTTACAAGGAAAATTAGTGTGGGACCTGAATACAGTGATATCATCATCAAACTCCCCCCCCAAACTTATATGATTCCGGAAGTGAGAGTCAGTGCTTCCGGTGAGGATCCTGCCTACTGGATCATGCGTAAAACTATTGGTCTGGCCAACTATCACCTCAACGAAGTAAGCAAATACAAGTCAGAGGTATATATTAAAGGATCTGCCATACTTGATAAATTACCCAAGGCCATTGCAAAACGGATCCAGGTAAACGATCTTGAGTTAAAGGAAGATGAAGCCTACATGCTGGAATCCCTGAATGAGGTCAGTTTTGAGGCCCCTGATAACTATACCCTACGTGTAATAGCCTCCCAGAATACCCTTCCGGGTTACACAGAAAATGTAAACCCCATGGATTACATAAATGCCAGCCTTTACCAGCAGGAAATTGAAGGAGTAATCTCACCCCTGGCACGCACAGCCTTCTCCTACTACAGGTTTGAGTTTGAGGGGACCTTCATGGAGGGAACACATATTGTAAATAAGATTAAAGTAACACCCAAAAGAAAAAGCCAGCAATTGTTTGAGGGCTACCTATTTGTGGTGGAGGATATCTGGTGCCTCCATTCTTCGGACCTCTCATTAAGCACCATTGCAGGTAGGGTATCCCTGCAGCAGCTCTATGCAAATGTGATGATGGATGCATGGCTGCCTGTGAGCCATAAGATTCGTGTCGATATTGATATCGCCGGGGTACTGGGGAATGCCACTTATGTTTCCTCACTGAAATACAGCAATGTCATTCTTAATCCCAATCTGCCTGAAACCTACTTCAATTCCACCATAATACCCAAAGAAACGGATGCGCCGAAGGCGGAGTCGGAAGAGGATAAAGCTGTATCCAAAGAGCAGGAGAAGATCAACGAACTCCTGGAAAAGGAAGAACTGACCAACCGGGAAGTAACAAAGCTTTCCAGGCTTATAGAAAAGGAGACTGAAAACAAAGGTGATGGCGAAACACAAAAGGATCTAAACCTTACCGGGACCTCTATTAGCATTGCCGAAGATGCCGTAAAGAACGACTCTGTCTACTGGAATGAAATGAGACCCATTCCACTTACTCCGGAGGAGGACCTGACGCTGAAAATACGAGACAGTATTATCGGTGTTCAGGCCGCCAGTGCCCCGAAAGACTCTACAACCCAGGCATCATCAGGAAGAAAGAAAGTCACGTTTAAAAATCTTGTGTACGGCCGTACTTACTACCGCAACAGAGGTAAATTGCGTATTTCTCACGGCGGACTGGTTGATCCTGAGAGGTTCGGGTACAATACGGTGGATGGACTTTATTACGGCCAGGGTTTAAGTATGGAATGGCGGGCCGACACCCTGCATACTATAAGATCAAGTCTGAGTGCCAGATACGCTTTTCACCGCAAAGCCCCCCTGCTATCCTGGAGATCGGATCTGCTATATGCCGGCATGGCCCGGGGTAAGGTAGCACTCTACCTGAATTACAAATCAACTGATTTTAACGATCAAAGCGGGATGCCGGATCCCACCAACCTTTTCTACACAGTCCTGATGAGGCAGAACTACCTGAAGCTCTATGAGCAGATAGATGCTACGCTCTATAATCGAATTGATCCCATTAATGGAATGGTGCTCACGACTTATGCCACCTACGGGGTACAAAGGTCGCTTGATAACAATTCTCTCTTCTCCATTTTCTACAGGGAAGATGAGGATAGGTTTACAGCCAACACCCCGGCAGGAAGGGTTGCCACAGCACCGGAGCTGATGGATCACAGCCGCCTCATGGCTCACGTGGAGCTGGAGTATACACCTAATCGCTATTACGTGATCAGCAACCACCGTAAAAACTTCAGGGATTCAAAGTGGCCCACCTTCTCTGTCGCCTACCGCAAGGCGTTCCCCGTGGAGTCCACTGGCTGGTCTGAATTTAGCATGGCAGAGGCCAAGATCAACCACTCCTTTGACCTGGGACTCCTCTCAGAAGTAAACTGGTCGATGGCTGCAGGCGCTTTCCTGGACACCACCGCTCTACACTTCTCGGACTACAGGCACTTTAAATCCAGTCCCCTCTACATCGATATGGCAAAGCTGGACCGTTCCCTGATGTTCTCCGATTACTACCAGGCCAGCACCAAACGCTATTGGGTAAACCTGCATGCCACCCTCACCTCTTCCTATCTACTCATAAAATACCTTCCCTGGTTCAGTGAGCGCCTTTGGAAAGAGTCACTTGATTTTACCTATCTCTATACGCCCGAAACCCCGAACTACCTCCAGGTAGGATATCGAATGGACGAAATCTTCTTCATGGTCGATGTGGGAGTGTATGTGGGATTCCGCGAAAAGATTGAATCGCCGGGAGACTGGGGATACCAGGGAGTTACCTTCAGGCTGAATCTGAGGTTTTAAATCTCTGCCGGCTATTCAGCCAGAGTATTCAAATGATTTGCTAAATAGACACCTGTGCTTGCGCAAGCTTGAATTAAATAACCTCCGGTGGGTGCATCCCAGTCAAGCATTTCTCCTATGCAGAAATTATTTTTTACTTTTTTTAATTCGAAATGGGAGTCCACAGCATTTAAACTGATCCCTCCCGAAGTAGATATTGCCTCATCAATTGTGGCTGAACCCACAATTTTCAGCGGAAAACTTTTAATGTATTCAGCCAAAATTTGAATGTCTAAAAACTCATCTTTTGTGAGTGTGACTTTCAGGAGTTCGACTGCAGCACGGGGTAATTTTACGATTTCCCTTAAGCTCGTTGTAATGTTTGATTTTGAATGAGTTATCCGCTCAATCAGCGTTGATAAATTATAGCTTGGTTTAAAATCAACATATACCACAGGCGCGTTTTCCGAAGCTAAAATCGCCTGTATTTCGGGGCTTAACCCATAAATTGCATTACCCTCTATTCCGAAATTTGTGATTACGGCTTCACCTTTTTGAACGACGCGATCCTCACTGGTGCTCATTTTATTCTTTAAGGAAATCGAAATATTTTTAAGCGGTGCACCTGCATTTCTTTCAATAAACTTTTCATGCCAGTTAATTTTATACGCACAATTAGAGGGTCTGAATGGCACTGTCTCAATCCCCTTTTTACTAAATACATTTAACCAGGATCCATCGGACCCGGTTACTTTCCAGCTCGAGCCACCCAAGGAAAAAACGGCATAGTCCGACTTTATAATTTCTTTAGAATTAAATTCTAAAGCATTCTCATGATCCCAATTGGTGAAGGTCTTGTTGAACTCAAATTTTACATTTTGTTTTATCAAATGTGCTTCAATGCTTTTTAAAACTTCTATAGGCTTGATCCCCTTTTCAGGAAATACCCTTCCACTGCTACCGACAAAAGTTGGAATCCCCAAACTTAACAACCATGCTCTTAAATCGGCATTACTAAAACCATCTAAAACCTTATCGAAAAATGAAGCTGGCGTATATTTAGATTTGAAACCTGAAAGTTCTTCAGAATGTGTAAGGTTAAATCCCCCATCACCCGCTACCAGAAATTTGCGACCCAGAGAAGCATTCTTTTCAAAAATGGTGACATTGTAAATATTAGTGTCTAAAAATGCTGCCAGAAACAAACTGGCTGTTCCGCCACCAATAATTGCCACTTTTTTTTTAATCAATTGAATTTCTATTTAATGCAGTTCGTTCAGCTGGCTGTTTATAACTAATTCTTCGATCTAATTCCGGTTAATTATAGGATTCCATAATCTCTTTGTCCTCCATCATCAGTGGGCTGCATATTTCATCCATTTTCATTGTTTTCCAGCTGGATAGATTGTTGTGCGTGTTATAGTATTTTAAGGGAATTGGATGGGTCCCTATTACAACTGGTATTTTATAACGTAATTCAACGAACTCTTTAAATTGATTTATGTACGGACAAGGCGGGTATCCAACCACCATTCCTGTGGCAAAATGAAAAACTTCGGCTCCATTCTTAATCATCTCTTCAGGTACGTATTCAATATTTCCACCCGGGCAACCACCGCAATTTGAGAATCCTACAAGTTCTAAATTTTCCTCCTTTGGATATTTAGCAAATCCTCCAACATGTTCTTTCATTGCTCTGAGACATTTTCCACCACCACAGTTTATGTAGCGTCCACAAATAATGATTCCTATTTTAGTCATTTTGCTATGTATTTATATCAATTTCACTTTCATTATTTCCTGACTATTTCCGACTTGCAATTCAAACAAAAATTCCTGTGTACACTCACTACAGCTCCGCATTCCCTGCAGGTCCACCTTTCCTGCTCATTCCGGAGGAAATCTGTAATTCCGAAGTTCTGAATAAAATCCAGATTCTCAATCATACTCATTCCATAATTCCTACGATATCTTTTGTCAAGTTGCTTTAACCTTGCACAGGGATATTTTTCACACTCGTAGCAAAATCCTGATTCGGTCTGGGCCAAATTCGCGCAATTGGCGATCGTACAGCTCCTGCAATTCTTAGGCTTGTTTTCATCATCCTTTTTAAAACATCCGCCACAGGCATTCTTCTCCCGGAGATGTCCAATGCAAATCCCGCAGTTCATTCCACATGGAGCAATGAGTCCCATCTTCATTCCATATTTATACCCAGATATTCAATGACTGCATCATCCCCTTCCAGCAAATTCCCGGGCCTGGGATGAATTTCATTAAATGCTTTCAGTTCTTCAACCGATAACAGGGTGACAAAATCCTCTATGTATCCATCATCATACGGAACATTCCCTGAATCTAATCCAAGGTGGTGCGCAAAAAAATTGTAGGCTGCTGTTCTTTTTGAATAGCCGTAATCATGTTTTTCGGTGGGCAGGTGAACGTTCTCAACCTTGTGCTCAGCATTGTAAAGCGCATATACTTTTTGGATATAAGGATATTCAATCCGGGGGGTATTCCGGGTCCAGTCGGCTCCGTTCGAGATTAACAACATGGGCCTGGGAGCACAGAGTGCCGCTATTTCCACGTTGTTTGTCTGGTGGTCCTTACTTTTATGTATCGGCATTCCACTCTCGCAAACACATCCGCCAAAAAAGTGTGCAGATACCTGCACTACTGGTACAGATACTTTAATGCGGTCGTCAATGGCAGTCAGCACAAATGTTTGAGTGCCACCACCTGAGCCACCTGTCATACCCACTCTTTCCGGGTCAACGTCAGGCCTTGACAGAAGATATTCAAGTACCCGCCTGCTATTCCATGTTTGTAACAGGAGCGCTATGGGCATTTTGTGATTTACCTGATCGGACTCGCCATAGCCCACCATATCATAAGCAAAAACTATGGCCCCCATCCTGGCCAGAACAGCACTTCGCAACTGCACATAATTGGTGAAACGTTTGTCTTTCAAATGACCATGCGGACAAAGTACGGCAGCATACTTTTCTTTTTCTTCAAGTGGCCGATATAGGTTGCCGGTAATATAAAACCCCGGAAAACTTTCAATGGCAATATTTTCAACGCTATAGCCATCCATTATTCTTTTCTTGCTAAGAAGCACATTAAAATTCCCTTCGATCGCAGGCATTTTATCAAGTTGCATTCCCTCTATTATGCCCTGTTTAATCCTTTTTGCTCTTGCTTCCCACGACACCAGGTCTTCCCATTCGGAAGCAAACTCCTTCATCACAAGGTTTGCTTCATCTTCTGTCCAATAAGGACCCATGCACAACATGGGATCCTGACCAAAAACAGAGAGGCTAATGAATAAGGAGGCTGCTATGCTGAATAATCGTTTCATTGAAACCATTTTTGTTTATATCCATGAAGTTAAGAAAAGCAATTGAATCGATGGAACATATCCCCGTGGGATTTGTTATACCTTTGCAAGAGATGAAGATGATCGTTTACATATTGCTTGTGAGCATGCTAAGCCTGGGAATTAACCGGTACATGGAAAGCCCTGACTGGATGGCTTCTCAAACCGAGCTTAGCTGTGATATGGATTGCTGCTGCCAGACTGAAAATGGTTGTGAAGATCATGATGGATGTGAGGATGAGCCGGAAAAAGAAAAGCAGTGTCACTGCGCATGTGACTACAGCATATCGATTCAGATTGTTGCCCTCGGGCAATATTTTCAGGCCATTCCAGAACCAGCATCCAGTGCTTTTAACTACGGATCTGGTTTTGACTACTACCAGAGCGAATACCTTAGCCCCCATAGCCAGCCTCCTCGTATTGCTTAGCGTATTCAGAGAAATTTCTCTTTTTCGTTAACCAATACAGATATCATGAAAACAAAGATATTAGTAATGCTGAGTGTCATATTTTTGGCAGTCAGCATGCCCCTTTGGGCAAGCAGGTACCAGGAGACTGATACATTAAAAATCCGGGTTGAAGGGCTTTGCGGAATGTGCAAGGCACGCATTGAAAAAGCCGCCCTTCGTACGAAGGGCGTAAGTGAAGCTTCCTGGGAGGCTGAAAGCAAAATCCTGACTGTGCTGACCGACCCCGATCGCTTCAAGGAAAACAAACTTCACTACCAGGTAGCCAGTGTGGGCCATGACACTGAACAACTGCTGGCACCAGACCCGGTATATGAATCCCTCCCCGGCTGTTGCAAGTACAGAGATTTTGCTACTCACGAAGATGCAATTGGGAAAGTTGGCCCGGTAATTACAGGTTATGTGTACGAGTCTGCAGACCAGCAAAATAAGAACCCACTACCAGGAGCCAGCGTCTATTGGATGGGGACATCTTCAGGAACAATTACCGGGGAAGATGGCCTGTTTACAATCGAAATGGAAGATGGAGCTCATATGCTGGTTGTAAGTTTTGTGGGCTACGGTAGTGACACCCTTCACCTGGACGAACCAGCCGAAGTGGAGGTAGGATTCTCCAAATCCCTTCTGCTGGATGAAGTACGGGTGGTCCACCGGATCAAGGCTACTTCGGTCTCCTTCAGCAGCGTTTATAACATTCAAAATATAAGCGAGAAAGAGCTTACAAAGGCTGCCTGCTGCAACCTCTCAGAAAGTTTTGAAACCAACCCCTCGGTGGATGCTTCATTTACCGATGCGGTTACCGGAACCCGTAAGATAGAGATGCTGGGACTTGCAGGGCCCTACGTTCAGATCACCAGGGAAAACATGCCCGATGTGCGGGGACTATCATCACTCTATGGTCTCACCTATATCCCGGGGACCTGGATAGAGGCAATCCAGCTTAACATGGGCGCAGGTTCTGTGGTGAATGGCTATGAGAGCATTACCGGTCAGATCAATGTTGAACTCCGGAAACCGGAGAAGAGCGACAGGCTCTTTGTGAATGCCTATGGAAACAGCGACGGGGCCATGGAAGCCAACCTGATGACCGCCTACAGGATGGGTGAAAAGTGGCATGGAAGTCTATCCTTGCACGGAAACACTCGACCCTTTAAACTGGATCATAACCAGGATGGTTTCGTAGACCATCCCACGGGGGAGAACCTCGTAGCCATGCAAAGGTTTAAGTATGCGGGCAATCATGGATTTGAAAGTCAGCTGGGCCTCAGGGTGGTCTATACCGACCGCGTGGGGGGAGAAACAGACTTTGATCCGGATGCTCCCAGGGAAGCTCAGCCCTACTGGGGATCCCGGATCAATACAAAAAGGATTGAAGCCTGGGCCAAGGCAGGTAAACTCTTTGAGGATCGCCCATACAGCAGCATCGGTTTCCAGGTATCCGGGGTAATTCACCAGCAGGATTCCTATTTTGGGCGCAGCGACTATGATGCCGCCCAGCAATCCCTTTATTCCAACCTGATCTACCAGTCTATCCTTGGAAATACAAATCACCAGTACAGAACCGGGCTCAGTTTCCAGGCAGATAGCTACATTGAAACTGTAAACTCCACGGAATATCTAAGAAATGAGCTTGTACCAGGCGCATTTCTTGAATATACATTTAACCACCTGGACCTGTTTACGGCAGTGGCTGGTATCAGGGCCGACCACCACAATAACTATGGGACCTTTTTCACCCCCAGGCTGCACCTTAGGTATGAACCTCGTCCTCTTACGGTTTTCAGGGCTTCTGCAGGAAGAGGGCAGAAAACTGCAAGCATCTTTGCCGAAAATATTGGGATGTTCGCCTCATCACGATCCATCATTATCGCCGGTGACGGGAGTGATAAGCCCTACGGACTGGAGGCGGAGATCGCCTGGAGCTATGGGCTCAATATGGCACAGGGATTCAGGCTATGGGAAGGGGATGCAGTTTTTAAGGCTGATTTCTATCACACCCGCTTTAGCCAGCAGATTGTGGTCGATTTTGACCGGAATCCGGGCGAAGTTCTATTCTATAACCTGGATGGAAAGTCCTATTCCAACAGTGCCCAGGTTCAGCTTGACCTGGAGGCTGTGGAGCGATTTGATATCAGAATGGCTTACCGCTTTAACGATGTGAAACGCAATTACGGAGGAGAAATGCTGAGGGCTCCCCTCACCGCCAGGCATCGGGCCTTTATAAATATGGCCTACGAAACCACCGACAGCTGGAGCTTCGATGCCACCTGGAACTGGCAGGGAAGCAAGCGTATACCGGGTACTGAATCCAATCCCGAACCTTACAGGGTGGAAGAATTCTCACCTTCATTCTCCCTTGTAAACATCCAGGTTGGGAAAACAGTATTTGAGCGCCTGGAACTCTATGCCGGGATTGAGAATCTCTTTGGTTTTATACAGGAAAACCCAATTATTGCCAGCGACGAGCCCTTCAGTCCATACTTTGACAGTTCGATGATATGGGGACCAATTTTCGGCCGGAAATTTTATGCCGGACTCAGATTTCGCATCCTGTAAAGATCAGCTTGAAAGGGATTTATATATATTTGGCAATAATTCGATTCAAATGGTCCAGATTCGCATATGCTCCCTTTTAACAATCCTCCTGTTTTCAGCGGCAATCCAGGCAATCCCCGGTAAGGAGATTAACTGGAAGGAGGAGATTGACGGACTAAAAAGGGAGCTAAATACCAGGCATCCAGATCTGTACTTTTCCAGGGATTCAACAAGCTTCTGCAGGGAACTTGACCAGGTTGCGGACCATGCTTCCGGTAAAAGCATCCTGGGGATCGCCGTGGAACTTCAGCAGGTGGTAGCCACCCTGGGTGATCCCAATACGGTGGTAAACTACCATTATCACATAGATACCAAACTGATTCTGCCTTTTGAATGTTACTGGTTCGAAGAGGGTATCTATGTAATGAAATACTGGGAAGATTTTGAGGCCCTTGCGGGGAAGCGCCTTGTCTCCATAAACAATTTTCCCGTTCAGCAGGTGATCGATTCCCTCTCGACGCTTATAAGTGGGGCCACACCGGCCAGGGTCAGGTCTGTCATTCCAAGAATGATCACCTGGTCGCAGATACTGGATCATTTTGGTTTTGCCGAAGAATCTCTGTTTAATATTGAAGTTGAAAATCAGGAGGGAAAATCCACGACCCTTGCCATAAAGCTTCCAACCCCTGAGACGGAACATATTAAGTTCGGGCCAAAAAACCTGCCACTGGGCTGGGAGGATACCAAAACCTATTTCAGGGACAGCCTCCTGTCAAATGAGTCGATCTATTATATCCAGTACAATAAATGCTGGAGCAGGGAAGCTGAAGAAGATTACGGCTCGGGTGCCAGTGCCCTTTTCATGCCTTCGTTCAAAGTATTTGAAAAGAGGGCGTTGAAAACGCTTAAAAAAAATGACATCAAAAAGCTGGTATTCGACCTTCGCTTCAACAATGGTGGACAGCCCCTGCAGTTTAAATCGTTCGTCAACAAACTGGAGAAAACCGGGATTGAAAAGCAGGCAACGGTCTACCTGCTTGTTGGAAGAAAGACCGCTTCGGCGGCAATCATCAATGCCCTGGATCTGATGTCTGCCTTCGATGTGGTAAGCGTAGGCGAGAATACAGGAGGAAGGCCCAATCATTTCGCCGGGGTCAGCAGGTTTGTAATGACCACCTCCAACCTGATTGTAAGTTATTCGACCGAGTATGTAAGCCTTGTGGAAGGGAACCCTGAAAGTCTGAGCCCTTCGATACCGGCACCGGATACTTTCAGGGAATATGTGCAGGGTCTTGACCCGGGTCTGGAGGCCATTCGCCATCACACCCCAAGGTAAACCACTCCCCTGCTGCTGCTTATTCTTTCTCAAGGACCAGTCCGCGCATTATCAGGTACTGGGCAAGGATGTAGCTGATCATGATCCAGAAACCAGCCATGGGAATCTCCGTTGTAAACTTATTAATGGCAATCATACTGTCCGATGCCAAAAAAAGCAATGAGCCCACAAATACAAAGCGGAAACTGGAGGGATTCACACGTTCCCTCCTGTTCAGTGCCATCATGGACATGGCCATAAGCGAGAGGGCATACACCAGGATTACAGGCTTCATGATCCCCTCGAGACCAGGTAATAGGATGAAATAGATCCCTCCAATATATACCAGGAATAGGATAATAATCCAAGGCTTTTTTCTCAAATAGCCCTTTCTTTCCTGCTCACTGTATCGGGTATATACGTATATATAGGCGAGCTGGGCAAGGAAGAATCCTCCCACCCCGGCATAGAAGAACATTTCATTCTTCCCGGAAAACATCAGGAAGTTGTCACCTACCCAGGAGAAAAAGAAAGCCACAAGAACCGGGATCGTAAAAGTCTTCTTTCTTCTGAACAGCAGGAAGAATACAGCCATCCATATCATTATTAAGGGCTTGACCGGATACTCCAGATTGATGTTATCTGTAAAGCGGCCTGCAAGTTCAATGACTGCGATAACCAGGAAAATGAGATGCAGGATAAGGGATGTCTGTTTTTTCATTGTGGATAGTTTTAATTCTTTAAATATATAAAAAGGAATCTATCACATGATTTGGTACTTTTATGTTCAAATGGAAAAAGGCAGAAATAAAAACCGCTACGGCTATATTGAGGGAATCCTGAGCATTGTGGGAAACCTGATCCTGTTCGGGCTCAAATACTGGGCAGGAATCATGTCAGGGTCCCTGGCAATCATTGCTGATGCCTGGCATACCCTTTCCGACTCGGCCAGCTCGGTAATCGTTATTGGCAGTGTGAAGCTCTCCTCCAGGAAGGCAGATAGCAGGCATCCCTTCGGGCACGGAAGATACCAGCAGATTGCTGCCATTTTCATTGCATTCTTCCTGGGGATTGTAGCCTGGGAATTTTTTACGGGTTCCATCGAAAAGTTCAGGACCCAGGAGTCTGCTCAGTTTGGCACATTTGCCATCGTGGTGACCATCCTCTCTATCCTGGTCAAGGAGGGCATGGCCCAATATGCCTATTATACCTATCGGCTCACGCGTTTTGAAACCCTGAAAGCGGATGGCTGGCACCATCGAAGTGATGCACTCTCATCACTGGTAGTCCTGGCAGGAATTCTACTGGGAAAGCATTTCTGGTGGATCGACAGCGTAATGGGTTTTCTGATTAGCCTGATGCTTTTTTACGCAGTTTTTGAGATTATTCGGGGATCTATTAATAAACTGCTGGGGGAGCAACCCGATGAAGCTTTGATCAAGGAGATTGAGGAACTGATCCACAGGGTTTCCGACCTGGATATTTGTCCCCACCACTTTCACCTGCACAGCTATGGGGACCACATCGAACTTACCTTTCACATCAGGCTACCCGGTTCACTGGATATTTATACAGGACACGAAATTTCCCGACAGATTGAAGAGGCCCTGCGAAAAGAGCTGCAAATCGAGGCCACCATTCACGTAGAGCCTGATTGCGAAAAGCAAAAATCTTAAGGAGAAAATATTTTTTTACAGTTTGCGCAATCGATTGTACAAACTTTATTAAATTTGTATCCGTAAGATGAATAAAGCGCATATTACCATCCATGATATTGCAAAGGAGCTGAATATCTCAGCCTCCACAGTCTCTCGTGCCCTACATAACCATCCGCGGATCAGTATAGCAACCAGGGAGGCTGTCAGGAAGGTAGCAGAAAAGTACAACTACCAACCCAACGTTGTGGCTTCATCCCTCAGGCATGGACGCTCCAATACCGTAGGCGTAGTGGTACCCCGCATTAACAGAAATTTCTTTGCTAACGTCATCGGAGGCATGGAGGAAGTCCTGGCCGCATCGGGCTACCACCTGATGATCTGCCAGACCCATGAGAAATTGGAGGACGAAAGGGCAGCCCTGCAAACCCTTGTAAATGCAAGAGTGGAGGCCATCCTTCTATCAGTGTCCATGGAGACTACCCAGGCCGATCATATAACAGCCATCCGTGACAGGGGAATCAAACTCTTCTTCTTTGACAGGATTCTTGAAAATATCCAGGTGGGGTCGGTGGTGGTCGACGACCGACTCGGGGCCTACCTGAATGTCAAACACCTGCTTGAACAGGGCTATCAAAAAAATTTTACATCTGGCTGGACCTGAACACATTACCATATACAGGTCCAGGAAAAAGGGCTACCTTGACGCCATGTCTGAAGCCGGAATCGAAGTACAACCCGGATGGATCATTGAGAAAGCGCTGGTCCCCGAGGGAGGCGAAGAAGCCTTCATGAAAAGTTTAAAACTGAAACCGGATGCTTTTTTCTGCGCAGGTGACTATGCAGCCCTGGGGGTAATGCAGGCCGCGATGAAAAAGGGAATGCAGGTACCCGGCGACCTGGGTCTTACAGGCTTTGCCAATGAACCTTTTACGGCCCATCTGAAACCATCGCTGACTACCGTAGATCAGAAAGGCACGGAGATGGGCAAGATGGTGGCCGGGATGTTCCTCCGCTGTGGAGAGACAGCTATCGAGGCTTCAGAATGTGAACAAATTGTATTAAAACCGGAACTGATCATCAGAGAGAGTTCAGTTCTTCATCAATAAACTATTAACAAAGAAAAATCTATATTATGGCAATTAATTATGAAGTTCGCTTTTCAAATCACCCCGAAGATGCTAAACAGTACGGGACAGAAAGACTGCGCAAAGAATTCCTGGTAGAGACCCTCATGGTACCTGGTGAAATTAACCTGGTCTATTCAATGAACGATCGTTTCATTGTCGGAGGCGCAGTTCCCAACTCTGAGTTGGAAATGACCTCCATCGACCCTCTTAAATCGGAGTATTTTTGTGACCGTCGTGAACTGGGCATCATCAATGTGGGTGGACCTGCCTGCATAAAGGTAGATGGCACCGATTATGACCTGAATTACAAAGAAGCGCTCTATGTAGGTGCCGGTTCAAAGAAGATCACCCTGATCTCAAAGGATGCTGGTAAACCTGCTCACCTCTATTTCAATTCAGCCCCGGCTCACAAAGCACTACCCTGTAAAAGAGTAACACTGGCCGACGCCGACTCCGTGGAAATGGGCGCACTGGAACAGTCCAATGCACGGAAGATCAACAAACTGCTTGTGAACTCGGTAGTTGAAACCTGCCAGCTGCAAATGGGGATGACCGAACTCAAACCCGGAAGCGTATGGAACACCATGCCCGTACATACCCATGACCGTCGCATGGAGACCTACTTTTATTTTGAGGTTCCCGAAACACAGGCCATCTGTCATTTCATGGGCGATCCTAAAGAAACACGGCACATATGGATGCAGAACGAACAGGCGGTGATTTCGCCTCCCTGGTCGATCCACTCAGCAGCCGGTACCAGCAACTACATTTTCATATGGGGTATGGCCGGTGAGAACCTGGATTATGGAGACATGGACATCATTCAACCAAATGAAATACGCTAATTTAACCAGACCGCTAAAATCTTAAAAAACAATGAGTATAATAAATAAACTATTTGATTTAACAGGACAGGTTGCCCTAGTTACCGGAGCCACCCATGGAATAGGAATGGCAATCGGGAAAACCCTGGGACAGGCCGGAGCTAAAATCTGCGTGAATGATATTAATGCTGAAAGGCTGGAAGCCTGCAAGAGCGAATATGCCAAAGATGGCGTTGAGGTTTACACCATTTTATTTGATGTAACCGACGAAAAGGCAGTGGATGCCGCAGTGAGTCAGATCGAGAAAGAAGTGGGCGACATCTCCATCCTGGTGAACAATGCAGGGATCATCAAGCGTATACCCATCCTGGATATGCCCGTAAGCGATTTTAAACAGGTGATTGAGATAGACCTTGTAGCCCCCCTGATCATGGCCAAACGTATAGCTCCGAAGATGATTGAGAAAAAGGAAGGGAAAATCATCAATCTTTGCTCCATGATGAGTGTCTATGGACGTAATTCAGTTTCAGCTTATGCTGCTGCCAAAGGCGGACTAAAATTGCTGACCCAGAACATGACCTGTGAATGGGCAAAACATAATCTGCAGATAAACGGGATTGGACCTGGCTATATTGCCACCTCCCAGACTGCCGCCATCCGTGAGGGCGGACATCCCTTTAATGATCTTGTGATGACCCGCACACCAGCCAATCGCTGGGGTGAACCTGAAGATGTTGGCAATGCTGCCCTTTTCCTTGCCTCTAAGGCTGCCGATTTTGTGAACGGACAGGTTCTTTATGTCGACGGAGGTATCCTTGCAAATTTTGGTTATGTAAAAGGCGAAAACGATTAAAAATGTCTATGCTTCTCGTTCTCAACTCCTTGATAGAGTTGAGAACGAGAGCAAAGCATAAAATAAAACTAGTTCAGAGTCACCACAACAGGCGTACTAAGCCTGTCAGCCTCCTGACTCATTAGCTCTTCAAAATGAGCCTGTTCGCGCCATTTGACATTCTCCTCTTCCCAAACGGCAAAAAAATAGTGAGACACAGGGACTCCACTAGTTATGGCCTGAGTGACAAAGTGTGTTTCACCAACAGATTTGATGTAACGACTCTCTGCATATCCCGGCTCTCCTAATTTTATAACTTTTTGATGCGGTGCATCAGCAATTCGAACTACCTGTGATGAGTTTAGCAAAATTCCCATTCCCAGCATATCCTCATTCAAGGACTGGACATCATGGGTTCCTACCAGGGTATAATTTTCACCAGCTTCTAATTGAAAGGGTTCATTGTTCTTAAGATCAGAAGTTACAATACCTGTAGCCAACTCACGTTGGTCCTGAAATCCACTAATGGTAACATCACTTTTAAACCAATGTTTCCCAGCCCAAATTGTAATTCTCTCCTGGGCTGCCAAAACTTCCCCTTCCACATGCCAGCCCTCAAAATTTAGCTCAAAAATAGAACGAATGGGTCCACGTGATACAACTTTAAATTCAAAAACGTCAGTTGCCGCCAGGCGATACAGCGAATCTTTATAAAACATAGCCAGGCCCCCGGAACCCAAAGAAGGTCCCACATGCAAAATATCCATTCCCCAACTTGATAGTTCGTGATAGCTGCCACTCTCGGGAGATCCCACGTTATCCATCACCATCTCATGAGTGGTCTTTCCAAATAAATCCTTGGCATTACGAACATCGAAATAATCACGAAAGGCTATGTAATCATTTTCCCAGCTCACACTTTCAGCCTGGTATTTGATGGGTTTTCCCGCAAAACCTTTGGGAGAGAAAGCATGATCCACTCCTTTGAAACCTTCTTTTTCTGAACCTACACCCAGACGGATATTGGTTCTTTTTGTAAATTCCGGAACAGAGTCCTGGCTAACAATAACAATGTTAAACAGCTTTTGCTCCTGGGCTTGAAGATTGCAAATGAAGGCCAACTCATCCCATTTACAATCTCCATCTATATCATCCACCTGGCAGGGTACTGCTTCCCCATCTGAGTTTTTAACTAAAGGCACCATTCCTTCTGGAAACTCGCCCATCTTGTTAGTAAGCTCTTCCCTGGAAATCACAATGGGTTCGTCCATGCGTTGAATATCCAGAGGGTTATAGACCTTAAGTGGGGATTTGTCAGATTGACATCCATGGAAAAACAACCCGGCCCATGCAATAAAAGCTAATTTCGTACTTATATTCATCCTATTAAAAAAATTAAAAAAAACCTCTTTGTTAAATTCGATAATTCCAGAAAGATACTAAAATAATGTGCGATTATTAATCTGCCATGGTTCCAGCTAAAGCAAATTTTAAAGCTGAACTGTGATGATTTAAGCTACATTTGCGATGTTTAAACCCCACTGTTTAATAGAATATGAAAGCAGGCCATATTGGATTTATAATTGTACTGATTCTCTCTTCACTTTTCTGCACAAGCTTGCATGCCACACTGGTGGAGCCCCGTGTGGTTAATATAACGCGCAGCAATTCACCCGTTACAGTTGACGGGCTATTAGATGAAGCGGTTTGGGAGACTGCTGAAGTTACCACCGATTTCTGGCAGCGTTTCCCCTACGATTCGTCCCATTCAAAATTATCCACAGAGGTAAGGGTCACCTACGATGACAAATTCCTCTATGTGGGAGCCATATGTCATACCAAACACCAGAAAGATTATGTGATTGAATCGCTCCGCAGAGATTTCAGTGGCAGCGGGAATGATGCTTTCTATTTCATCATCAACCCTTTTAACGACCGCATGTCTGGTTACTACTTCGGCACCTCTCCCTATGGTGTGCAAAGCGAGGCCATCATCCAGAATGGCGGTGCTTCGGTAAGCCGGCATTCGGTGAGTACCAACCCCTCGTGGGACAATAAATGGAATGTGGAGGTGAAGCAATATGAGGACCGGTGGGTGGCCGAGATGTCCATCCCCTTCAGTACCCTGAGATTCAAGGAGGGAGTGGATCACTGGAGGGTTAATTTTTGCCGGGTTGACTACGGTCACAATGAACATTCAAACTGGAACCATATCCCCCGGAACTTCTCTTTCTCATCTCTGGCCAACACGGGGATCATGTCCTGGGATGAGCCCCCTGCCAGTCCGGGTTCAAACATCTCCATTATACCCTACGCCAAAACCGGCATTTCAAAAGACTATGAGGAGGGAACCCCACAGCAGTGGCTAAAGGGTATTGGAGGAGATGCCAAGATTGGCCTGACTTCCTCCCTCAACCTTGACCTGACAGTCAACCCCGATTTTAGCCAGGTCGAGGTCGATCAACAAGTCACCAACCTGGACCGTTTTGAGATCTATTTCCCTGAAAAAAGACAGTTTTTCCTGGAGAACAACGACCTCTTTTCCGAGTTTGGTGTCAGACAGGCCCGCCCCTTCTTCTCCAGGAGGATTGGGATCGCATACGATGATGAACTGGAGGAATATGTGGAAAACCCCATCCTTTTCGGAGCAAGGCTCAGCGGGAAGCTGAACCAGGACTGGAAAATTGGCCTGTTGAATATGCAGACGGCCCAGGACCCAGACAGTAGAACAGCCAGTACCAATTATTCGGTAGCCACCATCCACCGACGGATATTTGAGCGTTCAACCCTGGCTGCCTTCCTGGTGAATAAAGATCCCATCCAGGCATTGTCAGGGGATTGCGATTCCTGCGATTTTAGTCATTACAACCGGGTGGGCGGAATGGATTTCAACCTGGCATCGGCCGATAACTGGTGGACCGGCAAGGTGTTTTACCATCATTCCTTTGATGAAGTACGTGTTAGAAACAGCTATTCCAGTGGTACAGAGCTTAAATATGATAACGGCAACCTGAATGTAGAATGGACAAATCAGATGGTAGGAGCCGGATACAATGCCGAGGTGGGTTATGTGAGGCGAACCGGATACAAGAGCTTTGCTCCCCAGGTGGGCTATACCTTCTACCCTAAAAAACTAAATTTCATCATACGGCACGGACCGCAATTGCAGCTGGAACAACTTCACAGTGATGGATACGGGAAAACCGACCAGGAAATAACCCTGCGTTACACGGCCACATTCAGGAACCAGAGTTTTGCCTATCTGAGTGTCAATAGAATTTACCTCCAGCTAACAGATCCCTACGATCCAAGCAACTCGGAAGGACTTGAATATGCAGCCGGAGAAGCATTTAATACCTGGTATCTGTTTGCCTATTATCGTTCCGACAGCCGGAAACCATTCTCTATTTCGGTCAGGAGTAAGATAGGTGGATATTTTGAAGGGGAAATGTACAGTATCTCAAGTGACCTGGAATACCAATTCAGACCCTATGTAAACCTCTCTATGGATGCTGCTTTTAATAAAGTAAACCAGCCTGCGCCCTACAGCAGCGTTGATTACTGGCTGCTGGGACCCAGGCTGGATATTACATTTAGCCGGAACCTGTACCTGGCCACTTTGGTCCAGTACAATTCACAGCGAGAAAACCTGAATATCAATGCCCGCTTTCAGTGGCGTTATGCGCCGGTATCTGATTTCTACCTGGTCTACACGGATGACTATTTCACCAATGTTTTTGCACCAAAGAGCAGGGCAGTGATCCTCAAGCTTACCTACTGGCTCAACGTTTAGTTTGTATCACCAAGGGCATTATTACTGAAAGTATTGTTCTCCAATGTCGGACTGGCATCATTGTCTGTGTATATACCCCATGCACCTGAATGCTCAATCAGGGAGTTGGAAATTACTGGTACACCTGCAGTATTGGTTTTAACATTGATGTTACCAGAGCTTTGGCTATAGCCTCCTCCATAGGAGATCGTACAATGATCCAGGATGGATCCGTTGCTCGTTCCGTCATAAAACCAGATTCCATCCCAATCACCCGCTGATGCAAAACCTGCTGGTGCGGCAGAAGTAAAGGTGATTTCAGTACCCACTTCACCATCCGCTTCAAGAATGCCATATGTACTGCTATAATAACCCACATATAGCGCACTGCCTTCTGTGAATTGCACAACAGCCCCGGGAGCAATGCTAAGTTTTGAACCTGTAGCAGAACCTATATAAGTATCCCCATCTATGATATATGGTACCTCCTGCTGAAGCCAGGTAATCTCTGCCTGCTCAATTTTATCTCCATTTACAATGATACCAGGC
>CAZRPW010000050.1:0-29416 GCA_964601975.1 uncultured Bacteroides sp. | reverse complement strand
CCAAAGATTTTTCTTCCAGTGATACCTCGGAAGTTTCACTGGTTAACCTGGTCTCCTTGTATGGTGCTTTTGAGAGAAGCACCCTGAACGATAAGCAGTTTGCCACAGAGGGTACTTTTTCAAAGTTTTCGGTTCGGGTGGGTTATGGATCCGAAAACTATTATCCTGGTTCAACCTCCGCGGTGGTTCTGAATGAGAAAATGGATTTTTTCTGGTTGTCTGCCCATTTAAAAAGTACAGGTTATATGCCCCTGAAGGGAAGCTTTAGTATAGGTTATTACTACGAGATACACGCTGCTTTCAAGCCTTTGCTAAGCAATTACTTTTCAACCATCATTGAAGCTCCTGCATTCCAGCCAAACTTGATTACGAAGACGCTTTTTATGGAGGAATATCGGGCAAATCAGTATCTCGGGGTAGGTGTGATGCCTGTCTATTCTTTTGGAAACAATATGCATGCTAAACTGGAGGCTTATGGTTATTTTCCTGTACGGGAAGTCCTTAGAGGAGAGAATAACGATGCCTATCTGGGAAAATATTTTTCAAGCATGAAGACAATCTTCAATGCCTCGGTGAATGCCCAGACCGTGGTTGGTCCAATCGGACTGCATGTGGGATATGTATCTGCCCAGGAGAACCCCTGGGTTGTCCAGCTCAGTTTTGGTTACCTCCTGTATAACAGGAAATCGGCCGAGGATTAAAAAATAGTACTTTTACAACCGCATTGAAGAATCCCATTAAACAATTGTTTGGCCAGACGGCCATTTATGGTCTGGGTATCGTTTTACCCAGGTTGTTAAACTACGTTTTGCTTACCCCGTTTTATACACGGGTATTTGAAAAGGCTACCTACGGCATCATTACAGAATTGTATGCATATGTTGTATTTCTCCTGGTTATTCTGACCTACGGTATGGAGACGGGTTATTTTCGTTTTGCCAGTTCAACGAAGAAGAATGGCGGGATCTATACAACAGTGCTCAGTGCCCTGTTTCTTACCTCCGGGCTTTTTATTGCAGCGATTATGATTTTTGGTGCACCCATCGCTGGCTGGATGGATTACGGTGAACACCCCGAGTACATTAGATGGCTTGCTGTCATTGTGGGTGTGGATGCCTTTACATCCATTCCCTTTGCCAGGATCAGGCTCAACAACCGGCCTGTGAAATATGCCCTGATCCGAATTGCAGAAGTATTAATGAATATCGGGTTGAACCTATTCTTTTTATGGTATGCTCCCAGGCATAGCGAATCAAGCCTGGTTTCCTTGGTTTATGATGAAAGCATTGGCGTAGGTTATGTGTTGATATCCAACATGATAGCTAGCCTTGTAAAACTATTGCTTCTTTCCGGAGATATCCTGGCAGCTTTCAGGTTCTCTTTTAGTGCCTCTATTCTGAGAAAAGTGCTGAATTATTCCTATCCCCTGCTGGTAGCCGGACTTGCCGGAACGGTGAATGAGGCCCTGGACAGAATACTGCTGAAACACATGATTCCTGCGGATCAGCTTCCCATGGAGCAACTGGGAATATACGGAGCCAATTTCAAAATGGCCGTATTAATGACGCTTTTTGTTCAGATGTTCAAGTATGCTGCTGAACCCTTCTTTTTTTCTCGTGCGAACGATAAAAATGCCAGGGAACTTTATGCGGATGTGATGAATTTTTTCGTGGCGGCCGGATTGATTATTTTCCTGATGGTGAATCTCTACCTGAATTATTTCATTCTTTTCATTGGCAGCGGCTACCGTGAGGGAGCTCACATTGTTCCGGTTATTTTGATGGCGAACCTTGTGATGGGTATATTTTTCAACCTTTCCATTTGGTATAAATTAACGAATAAGACGCTTTATGGCGCTGTTCTGGTGATTATTGGGGCTGCAGTAACGATTGTGGTTAATGTAATCTTCATACCCCGTTATGGATACCTCGCATCGGCATGGGCGCACCTTTTGTGTTACAGTCTGATGGTGTTTCTTTCCTATATGTGGTCGCGAAAACATTACCGGATTGATTATAAAATTGGTAGAATCGGAATCTATATGGTGGTGGCCCTTGTGATATATATTTTCAATGCACTATTTTTGCAGGATATTGGGCCCCTCAAAGATCTGATTAGCCTCGTTTTGCTGTCGGGATTCAGCCTGTTTATCTGGTATATGGAGCGGCCTGTATTTATGAAATATAAAAACCTAAGTTAGAATGAAAGTGAAGATTGTAAATAGGTCAGGGAATGAGCTCCCGGAATACAGTACGGCTTTGTCGGCAGGAATGGACCTGAGGGCGAACCTTGAAGAAGCAGTCGTTTTGAAACCCATGGAAAGGAGGCTTATTCCCACAGGTCTTTTCATTGAGTTACCAGCAGGTTTTGAAGCCCAGATTAGGCCCAGAAGTGGCCTGGCTTTGAAAAAGGGAATTTCGGTTGTGAATACCCCTGGCACGATTGATGCAGATTACAGGGGGGAGATCGGAATTATACTTATTAATCTGTCAGAAGAAAATTTTGTAGTCAATCATGGGGAAAGAATTTGCCAGATGGTAATTAATAAGGTGGAGATGATTTCCTGGAACGAGGTTGATACCCTGGAGGATTCGGAGCGGGGTGCTGGAGGATTCGGGCATACGGGAAACTGTTAGGTAGGTAAGTAGGTAAATAGGTAAATAGGTAAATAGGTAAGTAGGTAAGTAGGTGAGTAGGTAAGTAGGTGAGTAGGTAAGTAGGTGAGTAGGTAAGTAGGTAAGTAGGTGAGTAGGTAAGTAGGTAAATAGGTAAGTAGGTAAGTAGGTAAGTAGGTAAGTAGGTGAGTAGGTAAATAGGTAAGTAGGTAAGTAGGTAAGTAGGTAAGTAGGTAAGAGGTAAGTAGTTAGGTAGTAGAATAGTTAGGTAGTTAGATGTTAGGAAGGAGTGTTATTATATGAGGGGAGTTAAATATATTTTGGCGGTGGTTTTGATGATCATTGCCGGGCAAAAGGGTTGGGGACAGCAACAAGGGGATAGTAACGATTATCAATATGCCCTGATCGAAGCTGTGAAGCAAAAGAACCTTGGGAATCTGTCTGAGGCGGTAAAGTTGTACAGGCTTGTAATTAGGGATAAGCCCGAATGCCAGGTGGCCTATTATGAATTAGGGGGAATTTACCTGATGTCGAACCAGGTTGAACTGGCCCTTCCAAATCTGAAGATAGCTTATGAACTGGATTCGGAGAACAAGTGGTATGTGATGGCCTACCTGAATGCCCTGGGTAGTGGAAAACAATACGATGAGATGGAGCTTATACTGAAGGAACAGCTCAAAAACAACCCGGAAGAGGTTGAGTGGGAGTATCAGCTGGCTACGGTCTATTTGAACCAGGAAAAGCAAAAGAAGGCTATTAAGACGCTCGAGCGTATAGAAAAGGAGAAAGGATTTAGTGAAAAAGTAACCCTCCTGAAAGCCTCCATATATGAGAGTGAGGAGGAATACGAACTGGCTTTGGTTGAATTGGAAAAGGTAATGGCACTTTTTCCGGAGGCGATTCAGTTCAGAATTGTTGCGGCCGAACTGTGTATGAAATCGGGGAAGGAGAAGGAAGCAGCGCGATACTACCTGGATATGCTGGAGGTAGACAGTACAAATATTTATGCCCTTACTAACCTGACCGATTATTACAGGAAAATTGAGGATTATGACAGCAGTTTCATTTTCCTGACCAAATCTTTTTCAAGTAATATGATCGATGCCCAACGAAAAATGGCAATTCTCTCCTACTATCTGTCCGATGAGAAATTTATGAATGCTTATCCTAGTCAATTGGCAGCTTTAGTGGAGGTGTTGATTGAGGCACATCCGGAAGAGTATGATGCCAGGCTTATGGCTACTGATTTTTACATTCAGCAAAAAAAGTATGATAAGGCCTACTGGAATTTGAAAGTATACCTTGAAAAGGGAGGAACTAGTTATCCTCTTTATATGCAGGCAATTTTACTTGCAAATGCGGGGGCATTGAACGAAGAGCTTGTGAGTATTTCAGATAAGGCGATGAAGATTTATCCGGATAGTCTGGATATTCGGTTTTTCAGGGGGATCGGCCTGTACGAGTTATCAGAATACAAGGCTTTAGTTGATAATTTTAAGGGAATTTCGCTGGAAGGGTTTTCCTCAGCAGATTACGGATCACAGGCTAAAATGTTATATGCTGAGGGCTATTACAGGCTGGAGGAATATGCAAGGTCGGATTCAATTTTTGAAGCCCTGATTGAAAAAGAGCCCGACAACTATATGGTTTTGAATAACTATAGCTACTACCTGGCAGAGAGGGGAGTAAAGTTAAAAGAGGCTGAAAAATGGAGTAAAAAGGCTATAGATAATAATCCTGATAATGCAACCTTTTTGGATACATACGCCTGGGTTTTATTTAAACTCGAAGCGTTTGAAGCAGCAGAGCGATATATTTTGCTGGCCATGGAAAAAGGCGGTGAGAATGATCCGGATGTAAATGAGCATGCCGGGGATGTACAAAAAGCCCTTCAGAGCTACGAAATGGCCAGGTCTTATTATTTAAAGGCCATTGTTCTGGGAGGTGACAGGGAAAAACTGGAGGAGAAAATCGAAATGCTGAATGCTGAGGGGGATGAATAAAACGCTAAGTATCCTTTCGTTGATTGTTATCTCACTGTTATTGACACAGTGTAGGGCCTTTCGTGAGATTCAGGCGCCTGATGCTGTTGTTGTAGAGGAGGAAGCGTCCACTCTTGTGGGACTTGAAGGGTTTAGAGAAATCTGTAGTCAAAGTGATACGGTTAACAGTGTGCTGATTAAAAAGGCAGAAGCCTTGTTTATGGATGGCGAAGAACGATATGAAGCACAGGTAAGCATTTATGCAATCAAAGATTCATTGATTTATTTGTCAGCTGTTAATAGTGGTTTTGAGATAATCAGGGCTTCTGTGAGCACAGATACCATCAGGGTGATCGACAGGATTAACAAGGTGGTTTATAGTTCTGCTGTAAACAAGAGGTTTGGGCATCAGAATCCGTTTAATTTTGATGATATACAGTACCTGGTTTCAAGATACTTTTTATGCGATAGGCTGGATGATGCGAAAGAAGTAAATTTCTTTCACCTGGCTTTTAATTTAAATGAACCTGAAACAAGGAAAGATATTTTACTTGATCGGGAAACGCTGCAAGTAGATAAGTTTGAATTTATAAACACAGAAACCGGGAAGTATTTTATGGGTGAGCGGAATGCCGGGGAATTCAAAGTATATTCGAATTTTATGATGAATCATATAGAGATTGTAGCAAAGGGTGGTGAGTTGGTATATAACCAGGCTATTGAGGTGCAGATGGAAGTAAACCGGAGAAAATATGCTTTTATGAATTTTTAATGAAGAAACATATTTCCATATGGGTACTGCTTCTTATGATTGTTGCTGGTTTACATGCACAGTCAAAGGAGGAATTGCAAAAGCTGAAGCAGAAGGCTTTTGATGAGATTAAGCTGGCCCGTGAGCTTATGGAGACAACCAGCAAGAAGCGGGTAGGATCGGTACAGCAACTAAGATTGCTGCAGTCAGGCATTAATTCTCGGGCAGATTTAATCGCTACCCTGGAGAGGGAAGTTAAGATCATTGACGGGGATATAGCAAACACCCAGAAAGAGATTAAAAAGCTTGAAGTTGAGAATAAGCAAAACAAGGAGGAATATGCAAGGCTGATTTATTACGCATACAGGAACCATACAAATTATGAGAAACTCATGTATATCCTGGCAGGGGAAACCATTTCGCAGTCCTACCAACGCTATAAATACCTCAAATATCTAAGTGAATACAGGGTTGAGAAGGCAAGTCAAATAGAGTCCTTGATGGTAGAACTTGATAAAAGGAGGAAGGATCTGCTTGCATTGAGAAGTCAGAAACTGGATGTGATGGAAGAGAAGGATCTGGAGCAGGAAAAACTGATTGGACAAAGGAGTCGGCAGTCAGAGATGATTCAGGACCTGCAAAGGCAGGAATCAATGTTAAATAAGCAAATTAAGGAGAAAGAAAGAATAGCCAGGGAGTTAGAGGCTGAGATTCGGAGGATTATAGAAGAAGAAGCTCGCAAGGCGAGTTCAGATAATATTTATGCGGCTTTAACACCCGAACAAGAATTAATGGGCAATGATTTCAGGAAGAATAAAGGGAAGCTTCCCTGGCCTGTGGATAAGGGGATTATTACAACTGGATTCGGGGATAATGAGTTTCCAGGATTGGTTGGATCAAGCGTCAAAAATAATGGGGTGGATATTAACAGCGCGCCGGGTACGAAGGTCAGGACTGTTTTTGAAGGAGAGGTGACCAAGGTGTTTGCAATAAACGGTGCGAATTTTACAGTACTGATTCGTCACGGGCAATTTCTATCTGTTTATCAGAATCTTGTGAATGTAAGAGTTAAGAGCGGAGATAAGGTGCTTACAAAAGAGATCCTGGGAGATGCTTTTACAGATGAAACAAACAAAGTTGCCATGGTTCATTTTGAGATCTGGCAGGAGCGTACTATTCTCAATCCTGAGGACTGGCTTAGCAAGTAATAGTTTTTTGGAACCTTTCTAATGGATCGCCGTATAAGAAGAGTCCATTGGAAATAGTTATGAGAAAAGATTTAAATTTTCCATCAGATATTGGAAATCTTCGCCTGGTTGAAAAGGCGATTGATGAACTCTCAATAGAGTTGGATTTGAGTGATGAAGTGTATGGAAACGTGCTTGTGGCCACTATGGAGGCTACAAACAATGCGATCATACATGGAAACAAATCAGATCCTGATAAAGAAGTAAAGATTGAAATTAACCTGCTTGAAAAGGAGCTAAAAGTACTTATTGAGGATCAGGGAAATGGTTTTGACCACATGAACATTCCGGACCCTACAGCTCCAGAAAATATCGAGAAGATTAATGGCAGGGGAATATTCCTTATGGAGCGTCTTTCAGATGAAATTTTATATTTAGAGGAAGGCAGGATTGTTGAGCTTAAGTTCAAAATCTAGTGGCTATTCGCTTTCATAATCAAGAAGTTAAATTCGATCTACAGAATAAAAATCTCCATAAATCCTGGATTAAGCGGTGTATTACTGCTCATCATAGGATTACCGGTTCAGTAAATTTCATATTCACTTCTAATCCCGGACTAAGGGAAATGAACCGGGAATATTTGAACCACAACTATTATACAGATGTTATCACCTTCGACTATACTGAAGGAGATATAATTTCAGGCGACGTTTTTATAAGTGTTGACCAGGTATTGATAAATGCGGGTATCTATAACCAAAGTTTCCAAAATGAGCTGCGGAGGGTGATGGTGCACGGAGTTCTGCATCTATTGGGTTTTGGTGATGCCACCGACCCCGAGAAGGAGCGAATGAGGAAAATGGAAAATGAAGCACTACATTTGTGGTTGAAAGAGGAGTAAAATGATTCAGGAATATGATGTAATTGTTGTGGGTGCCGGTCACGCAGGATGTGAGGCAGCAGCAGCAGCCGGTAATATGGGTAGTAAGACCCTATTGATTACTATGGATATGACAAAATTTGCGTCTATGTCATGTAATCCAGCTATGGGAGGTGTAGCTAAAGGCCAGATAATAAGGGAGATAGATGCAATTGGGGGATATTCTGCTATAGCTACAGATCTATCTATGATTCAATATCGATTATTGAATAGAAGTAAGGGACCAGCCATGTGGAGCCCCAGGGCTCAGTGTGACAGGTCTGTATTTACACTTGAGTGGAGAAAAATTCTTGAGCGAATTAAGAACCTTGAGTTTTGGCAGGATAAGGTTACACGATTAATCATTGAGGATGGTTCAGTGCTTGGTGTAGTCACACTCATGGGTATAGAATTCAGGGCTAAAAAGGTTATTCTCACGGCGGGAACTTTCATTAATGGATTGATGCATGTGGGAGGAGTGAAGATGGAGGGGGGGCGTATGGGTGAGGCTCCTGCATTTGGAATCAGCGAACAGCTACGCGAGCATGGTTTCGAAGTGGGCAGGATGAAAACCGGAACCCCTGCCAGGCTTGATGGAAGGAGTATTGATTTTGATAAGCTTGTAGAGCAACCGGGGGAATACGAGGGTAGAAAATTTAGTTTTCTTAATTATGATGTGGATTACTCTTCACACAGGTCTTGTTATATAGCATATACAAATTTGAGTGTTCATTCTGAATTGGAAAAAGGCTTCAATGAAAGCCCCATGTTCAATGGAACCATTGAGAGCATCGGGCCAAGATATTGTCCCAGTATTGAAGATAAAATCGTTACATTTTCTGATAAGGATCAACACCAGCTTTTCCTTGAACCAGAGGGGCTGACAACTGTTGAGTATTATATAAATGGTTTTTCGTCCTCCCTTCCCTGGTCTGTACAATACAGGGCGATGCAGGAGATTGAGGGTTTAGAGAAAGTAAAAATATTCAGACCGGGTTATGCCATCGAATATGATTACTATCCGCCCACGCAACTTTATCATACGCTTGAAACCAGAAATCTGAACAATCTGTATTTTGCTGGGCAAATCAATGGAACCACGGGTTATGAAGAAGCCGCTGCCCAGGGATTGATGGCGGGGATCAATGCGAGTTTAAAAATTCAGGGGGACCAGGAATTTGTGCTGGGTAGAGACCAGGCTTATATTGGTGTGCTAATCGATGATCTTGTTACAAAAGGAGTGGATGAACCTTACAGAATGTTTACCTCAAGAGCGGAGTACAGGATCTTGCTGAGGCAGGACAATGCCGATGAACGGCTTACAGAATTGGGTGCAGGGATCGGTCTGGCTGGAGGGGAAAGGGTTTCTTTATTAAACGAGAAACGAAAAATGATTGCCGCTTTTCTTGATGTGCTTAAGACGCTGAGTGTGTCTCCTGGGGAGGTTAATGCATTTTTGGAATCGGCAGGAACCAGTCCTTTGAAACAAAAGATTAAATTATGTGAGCTTGTAAAAAGACCTCAGGTTCGTCTGGTGGATTTGATTCCTATTTTCCCTGACTTAGGCAGGCTCAAAGAGCAATGTGATAACAGGGTGGATGAAGTAATTGAGTCGGTTGAAATTTCTATTAAGTATGAAGGTTATATTAGTCGGGAAAGGAAAATGGCTGATAAAATTAAGCGTCTTGAAAAGATAGGGCTTGATGAATCTTTCGACTACGAGAAGCTTAAAAGTCTTTCAACTGAGGCAAGGCAGAAGTTGGCTAAGATCCGGCCAAAGAGTATAGGGCAGGCCTCAAGGATTTCGGGTGTTTCCCCAAGTGATATTAGCGTGTTGTTAATTTATATGGGCAGATAGTTCCACGTGGAACATTTTCAAAAAGTATAGAGGATGAACAAGGAAGAATGTGTCAGTTATTTAAGAAAGGCAACAAGGTCAATTCCGGACTATCCAAAAAAAGGAATTATTTTTCGTGATCTGACTACTGTTTTCCAGGATCAAAAGGCAATGGAAATTGTAACAGATCTACTTTCGGATTCGGTGAAGAATGTAATCAAAAAGGAGCCTTTTGCTAAATTGGTAGCCATTGAGGCCCGGGGTTTTGTTTTGGCCGGAGCGATTTCTGGCAGAGTAGGGGGTGGAATTGTTATGGTGAGAAAGCCGGGGAAACTCCCTTCAGCAAAAAAAAGAGTCGAATATGAGTTGGAGTATGGAACCGATGCGCTGGAAATACATGAAGATGCAATTCATCCTGGTGAACGGGTGATTATAGTTGATGATCTTTTGGCTACTGGGGGTACTGCCGAAGCCGGATGTAAACTTGTCGAATCTCTGGGTGGGATTGTTGAGAAAATATTATTCCTGATTGAGTTGCCAGACTTAAATGGGAGAGACAGGCTTACAGGTTATGATGTGGAGACGGTTTTTTCGTTTGAAGGGGCTTAATTCATCTGGTTCAATTATTTTCAAGACGGATCCACAGGGGCTTGAATTCCTCTGGAAAGCGGTGAATTTTAGGGCTTTATTCTTGTTTTTATCCACAGATTATAGCATTTTAAGCCCCTTAGAATCTAATATTTATTCCTTTTCTGGCCCTATGGTGGCAAGATAAAGCCCCTGAACTCCTAAAAACATGGAAAAGCACCCTTTAGATGAGCATTTGAAATCCTTACCTATGGAGCCGGGGGTGTATCAATTTTTTGATAAGAAGGGTGAGATCATCTATATTGGGAAAGCGAAGAATTTAAAAAATAGAGTCTCTTCATATTTTAGGAAGAAGACTTATGATTCGTACAAAGTAAAAATTCTGGTTGAGCGAATAGCCGATCTGAAGTGGATCGTGGTTGCAAGTGAATCGGATGCCCTTTTATTGGAGAACACCTTAATCAAGAAACACCTTCCAAGGTATAATATCCTTTTAAAGGATGATAAAACCTTCCCGTGGATTTGCATAAAGAATGAACCCTTCCCCAGGGTTTTTGCCACAAGAACAATTTTAAATGATGGCTCTCGATATTTTGGACCTTACACCTCGGCTTATGCAGTAAAGATTTTGTTAGATCTCATCCGGCAGATTTATCAATTAAGAAATTGTAAACTTTCTTTGACTGATGAGAATATTGCAAAAGGAAAGTATAAGGTTTGTCTGGAATATCATATAGGTAATTGCCAGGCCCCATGTGTGGGTGCGCAGTCTGGTGAATCCTATAATGAGAGTATAGATCAAATCATCAACATCATTGGAGGAAATCTCAATGAGGTAATTCTCTATTTGAAAGGGGAGATGAACCGCTATTCGAAGGATTTCAAATTTGAAGAGGCACACAAGTTCAAGGAGAAAATAGAAATCTTATCTCGTTACCAGGCGAAATCCACCATTGTGAATACCTCCATACATAATGTAGATGTATTCAGCATTATTAGTGATGAGAAGGAAGCGTATGTAAATTTTTTACGAGTAGTGAAGGGTGCCGTGATTCATGCGCATACCGTACAAGTGAAAAAAAGACTGGACGAATCAGACGAGGAACTGCTTTCCTTTGTGATTACTGATTTAAGGAATCGCATAGAGAGCAAGTCAAAAGCGCTCATAGTCCCCTTCAAAATAGAACTTCCTGAGGATATCAAGCTTATGGTTCCTATGCGTGGGGATAAGAAAAAGCTTCTTGATCTATCAGAAAGGAATGCTAAAAGTTATAGGCTTGAAAAGCGGAGGCAAAATATTACAAGAAAAACGCAGAATGCTTCGCAGCGTATTCTCTCAACCCTGCAGGAGGATTTGAGATTAAAAGAATTACCCATTCACATAGAATGTTTTGACAATAGTAATTTCCAGGGTTCGGATCCCGTGGCTGCCTGTGTAGTATTTAAGAACGGGAAACCCGCAAATAAGGAATATCGGCACTACCACATAAAGACTGTGAAGGGACCGGATGATTTTGCCTCCATGGAAGAAGTAGTATATAGGCGTTACAAACGATTGAAGGAAGAGAACGCTAATCTTCCTCAATTGATCGTAATCGATGGAGGGAAGGGGCAATTGAGTGCGGCCTTGAAAAGTCTCGATTTGCTTGATTTGAGGGGAAAGATTGCCATTATTGGTATTGCAAAAAAACTGGAAGAAATATTTTTCCCGGAAGATTCTGTTCCATTATACATCGATAAAAACTCAGAGTCGTTAAAGTTGATTCAGTACCTCAGGAATGAAGCACACAGGTTTGGAATCACATTTCACCGGCAATTGCGCTCAGGATCCATGCTTAAATCAGAAATGGGAGTGATCCCCGGGATTGGGACGAAATCCATTGAAAGATTGTATGGCAGGTTTAAATCAATGGAGGGAATTGAAAAAGCCTCCATGGATGAGCTCTCAGCTGAAATTGGAAGGAAAAGGGCTTTGGTGATTAGAGATTATTTCAAGAAAAGGAACAATTAGTCTATTTCTTTCTGGAAACCGTGAATTCTACAAGGTCTTTTAAAGCTTTCCTGGCGGGGTTGTCGGGAAAGGATTCCAGGGTTTGCATGGCCATCTCTTTATATTCCATCATTTTTTCAGTTGCAAATTCAATCCCTCCATTCTGTCGAACGAACTGAACAACTTCATTAACCAGTTGCTGTTTTCCACCGCCCTTTTTGATTTTTCTGATAATTGTTCTGCTTCGGGACTTTTCAGCCTGGTTTAGGGCATAAATGAGGGGGAGGGTGAATTTTTTTTCCTTAATATCGTTGCCTGCAGGCTTTCCGATAAGTCCATTATCTTGATAGTCAAACAGATCATCCTTAATTTGGAAGGCCATCCCAATGTTTATTCCCATTTCATAGGACTTTTTTACAACTTCGTCGCTTGCACCGGCCGCTCTTGCCCCGCTCTCCGTGCAGGAGGCGATCAGGCTGGCCGTTTTTTTCCTAATAACCTCATAGTAGGTATCGGTGTCGATATTCAGGCTTCTTGATTTCTGAAGCTGTAACAATTCACCTTCGCTCATCTCTCTTGATGAATTTGAAACAATTTCAAGAAGCTCATATTCTTTTTGCTCCACGGCAAGCAGCAAGCCCTTTGCCAGGAGGTAATCACCCATTAGTACTGCAATTTTTGATTTCCAGATCGCTTTAACTGAAAAAATCCCCCGGCGTTCATTTGAATCATCCACCACATCATCGTGTACAAGGGTTGCTGTATGCATCAATTCGATCAGGGAAGCGGCTGTGTAGGTTGAGGGGGTAATTTCTCCAAGCATTTTAGAGGTGAGAAATACAAACAGGGGCCTCATCTGTTTGCCCTTTTTCTTTAAAATGTAGTTGGTAACCAGGTTGATTAATGGGATGTTGCTGGAAATAGATTTTTTGAATCTACTATTAAATTCTTTCATTTCGAGCTTTACAGGCTCCCTTATATCATCAAGTTTAATCATCGCTTGTGAATGGAATGATCAAAGGTAGAAAAATAAGCGAATTCACTATCGGGACCCGAGAACATATTAAAAATCTTAAATATGATTATATTTGTATAACAATCCTATTATTAAAAGTATCCTCTTATCCATCCCATGGAATTTACAGAATTAAAATCAGAAGAAATTGAACGGGCTGCCAACATGCTAAAGGCCATTTCTCATCCAATGCGTCTGGCTATACTTGGCCATCTTAGTAATGGAAATAAACTGAGTGTAACAGAAATACATGAGTTGTTAAGCATTGAGCAATCCACAGCCTCTCATCATCTGGGTATTCTTAAGGACAAAGGAATTCTGGCATCGGAGCGACAGGGAAAACACACACACTATTATTTGAAGCGGAAAAATCTGAGTAAACTGGTACGTTGTATCAGCGAGTGTGCGTGTACAGATTAATTCAAAACAGAATCATGAGAAAAGTAAGAGTAACAAAAGAGTTTGATTTTGAGATGGCTCATGCACTGTGGAATTATGACGGTGCATGCCGAAATATACATGGCCATTCCTACAGGTTATTTGTTACATTAATGGGTACACCTATTACTGACAGCTCAGATCCTAAATTTGGTATGGTTCTGGATTTTAAGGATTTAAAGGCATTGGTAAAGGGGCCGATTGTTGATTTTTTTGACCATAGTCTCATATTATATAAAGGGGCTGAAAGAGAGATGATCTCCAGCGTGGGATCCATGTATCAAAAGGTGCATGTTTTTGACTTTCAGCCTACTTGTGAGAACCTTGTGCTTTTCATTGTGGATACCATCAGGGAGAAATTACCCGATTCTCTTGAACTCCGTTCTGTGAAATTGTATGAGACCGCCAGCTCTTATGGTGAGTGGTTTGCAGAGGATAACCCATAAATTTCTTGAAGGAATGGAGAAAAAATTGTTTTTACTGGATGCCTATGCATTAATTTTCAGGGCATATTATGCTTTTATTTCTAATCCGATGATCAATTCCCGTGGAATTCCAACTTCCACGGTGTTTGGCTTCACACTTGTACTTGATGAACTCCTGAAAAAGGAAGATCCCACACACATTGCAGTGGTATTCGATCCTCCTGGGCCCAACTTCCGGCATGAGATGTTCCCGGAATATAAGGCCAACAGGGACGCAACTCCGGAGGATATAAAGAGTGCTGTACCCTATATCAAACGATTACTCGAGGGATACAACATACCCATTGTAGAAGTAGCTGGATATGAGGCAGATGACGTAATCGGGACCCTTTCAAAAAGTGCGGAGAAGGAAGGATTTAAAGTCTTTATGATGACTCCCGACAAGGATTATGCCCAATTGGTTTCGGAAAACATATACATGTATAAGCCTGGCAGAGGGGGGGCGCCTGCAGAAGTGCTCGGAGTGAAAGAAGTAAAGGAGAAGTTTGTCGTGGAACATCCGGAACAGGTGATTGATATTCTTGCCCTGATGGGTGATTCTTCGGATAATATTCCTGGAGCGGCGGGAATTGGTCCAAAAAACGCCCAGACACTGATTGGTAAGTTTTCCTCGGTGGAGGGTGTTTATGAAAATATTGATCAGCTTAAGGGAAAACAAAAAGAAAATCTGGAGAATTCTTTTGAACAGGTTAAACTATCAAAGAAGTTGGCTACCATTTTACTGGATGTACCTGTTGAAATTTCCGCGCATGATATGGGCAGGCGTGCAATGGATGAGCAGGCCCTCCTGGAATTGTTTAAAGAGCTGGAATTTAAAGGAATAGCTAGCCGTATTTTATCCGGGCAGACCCCTGTGGCGAAGGAGCGAGCTTCCATTTCTGCCGGTGATCCGGGTACGCTCTTTGGTCCGCCGGCCGAACAGGCCGAGATCCCGGAGAAGCTTTTTAGGGATATTACAACAGTCGAGCACAACTATACCCTGGTGAATGATATTGAAGGAGTGAGGAATCTCGCTAAAACACTGTCGGGATTGGAAAGCTTCTGCTTTGATACCGAAACCACCGGAATTGATCCCATCGAAGCACAGCTGGTGGGGATCTCCTTCAGTTGGGAGGCGCACCGCGCTTACTATGTTGCAATGAGTGCGGACCAGGAAGAGCTGCGTGAATGGTTAAAACTACTGGAAGCACCGTTCAGGAATCCTGATATCGGGAAATGTGGTCAAAACCTAAAGTATGATTTACATATCTTAAAAAACTATGATATAATTGTTAAGGGTAAGTTATTTGATACAATGGTTGCACATTTTCTCTTAAAACCAGAGCAAAGGAACAACCTGAATATAATGGCCGAACAATACCTGGATTATTCCATGGTGAGTATTGAGGAATTGATCGGTAAAAAGGGTGGTCGACAGGCTTCATTTAGAACGGTGGAAGTTGAAAAAGCCAAGGAGTATGCCTGTGAGGATGCAGATATTACCTGGCAGCTTGCGGAGATATTCAGGGAAATGTTGATTAAGCAGGGACTTGAAGAGCTTTCGACCAATATTGAGATGCCCCTGGTGAGTGTATTAATGGATATGGAGCACCAGGGCGTAAAATTGGATGTGGAAGCGCTCAGGATTTTTGCTGAGAAGCTTCGGGGAGATATTTTGAAAAGTGAAGCAGAGATTTATGAGCTTGCGGGTGTTCAGTTTAACATTGGTTCGCCCAAACAGCTTGGGGAGGTGCTCTTTGACAGGATGAAGATTGTTGAAACCCCCAAAAAAACCAAAACCAAACAATATGCCACCGGTGAGGAGATCCTGATTCAGTTGAGTGAAAAACACCCAATTATAGATAAAGTACTGGAATACAGGTCGTTAAAGAAGTTGTTGTCTACCTATGTGGATGCGCTTCCCCTGCTTGTAAAGCCCCGGACAGATAAAATACATACCTCCTTTAATCAGACAGTGGTTACCACCGGAAGGCTTTCTTCCAACAATCCGAACCTCCAGAATATTCCTATCAGGGAGGAACGGGGAAGGGAGATTCGCAGGGCTTTTATTCCGGAAAAACCGGAAAACTTGTTCCTGTCAGCCGACTACTCTCAGATTGAACTGAGGCTCATGGCGCATCTGAGTGAGGATCCTGTAATGATAGAGGCCTTTGTGAATGATGAAGATATTCATACAGCGACGGCCGCCAAGATTTTTAAGATCAATAAGGAGGAGGTTAGCAGGGAGATGAGATCAAAGGCAAAAACCGCAAATTTCGGCATCATATACGGCATATCTGCATTCGGACTGGCTCAGAGGATGCGGATACCCAGGGGGGAGGCAAAAGCGTTAATAGATGGCTATTTTGAAACCTATCCAGGGGTAAAGACTTTTATGGACCGATGTATTACCATGGCTCGTGAGAAAGGCTATGTAGAGACTATGTATGGGCGAAAGCGTAAGTTGCCAGACATTCTTTCAAGGAATTCAACGGTCAGGGGGAATGCAGAGCGAAATGCCATTAATTCACCCATCCAGGGCTCGGCGGCAGACATTATTAAAATCGCCATGGTCAGGATTCATGAGGCCATGGAGGAAGCAAATCTGAAAAGTTCCATGATCTTGCAAGTCCATGATGAACTTAACTTTGATGTAATACCGACAGAAATAGAAGCGCTTCGCAGCATTGTTAAAGTCCAGATGGAAAAAGCAGCTCAACTAAAGGTTCCCCTTACCATTGATATGGGTATGGGAGGAAACTGGCTTGAAGCCCATTAATTTTCAGTATGCATTGCACTTACGATAGCGCCTTGTTTTCCTGAAAGTACGTCCTTTATAATTCCTGGTTCGTCGAGAACCTCAATGGCTTTGTCCAATTGCGGATCATCCTGGATTTGTGCAAGAATCCTGCCTGCCTGGTAATAATACCTGTTAACAATCTCTTCACCAAGTATTTGTTTAATCTCCTTGTCAAAGGTTTCCAGGTCTTTCAGGTTGTTATGGGAAAGCTTTTGTTCCAGGCTGGCAAATTCTTCACCTGCAAGCTGGTGGTATTTCTCCCTCTTGGCAATTTCCACAAGCTCATCAAATGCTTGTTCACTGGCAGTCTTAAAATCGAAATCCTTACTTTGAACAAATGCTTCAAATGCTTCGTAATCACTGTCTGATACAGAAAATGTACCGGGATCGGATATTTCAGGATTTTCTGCACGGTACATGGTGGCAAAATCAAAAAACATATTCTGAGTATAGAGCTGCAGCGTAATTTCAGAGAGCATTTCCGGAATAAGCTCAAAGTCTGGCTGAATTCCGCCACCGTCGTATACCAATCTTCCGTTGCGGGTCTCATATTCACTTATGAGAGAATCCGGAATGGTTCCCACACTGCCATCCTCATTTCGGTGCGTGTAATCAAGGGCCTGTATGCAGCGTCCACTGGGAATGTAATATTTTGCAGTGGTTACTTTTAGCTGGGCATTATATTTTAAAGGGCGGGAGGTTTGTACAAGGCCTTTCCCAAAGGTTCTCTGGCCTATTACAACAGCTCTGTCTAAATCCTGCAGGGCTCCTGCCACAATTTCAGAAGCGGATGCAGATCCGCGGTTAGCCAGGACCACGAGAGGTATTTCTTTATCTACGGGTTCTTTCTGGGTGATATAGTCGGAATCCCACTGTTTTACCTTTCCCCTGGTGCTGACAATTAATTCACCCCTGTCTACAAATAGATTACAAATTCTAACGGCTTCAATCAATAATCCGCCAGGATTTGAACGAAGGTCCAATACCAGGGATTTCATGCCGTAATCTTTTTTAAGCTCCTTCAGGGCATTTTCTACTTCAAGTCCCGCACCTGTTGTGAAGTTTGCGAGTCTGATATACCCTGTATTTTCGTTCAGCATTCCATAGTAAGGAACATTGTTGATAGAGATTTTCTCCCGGGTGATTGAAAAGTCTACAGGCTTTTCTTCACCGTAGCGTTCAACTGTCAGAATGAGTTCTGTTCCGGGTTTTCCTTTCAGTTGCTCACTCACCGAAGTAATGGCTGCATTTTCCACACTATTACCGTTTACTTTGAGAATTTTATCACCCGCTCTTAACCCCGCCTTATCTGCCGGAAATCCTTTATAGGGGTCTGCAATAATGGTGAATGACCCCGACCGTCGTATCAAAGAACCGATTCCTCCATACTCGCCCGTGGTCTGGAATTTAAAATCATCCATATCAGATTCAGGAATGTAAGTGGTATAGGGGTCCAGGGATGAGAGCATGGAATTAATACTGGTTGTAACCAGTTTCTCCGGATCAGTTTCATCGACGTAGAACATATTTAATTCCCGGAACATGGTATAGTAGATATCCAGGTTTTTGACCAGTTCCATGTCTTTGTTCTTGATGGTGGTGAACCCCACGCTGACCAAAAAAATGGCTGTAACGGCTATTATGATGTTTCTTCTTGACCTTTTCATGACTAAAAAATGCTGTTTTTCTTATATAATATGCTGGTATAAAGGAACCACAAAGAATTTAAATATCCCCACATATTAACTTTTTTTAAGAAAGGACGATGTGTATCTTTGTCTCTTCAATTAACTCAAAAGTCAGGCCAGGAAATGTCAATTGCAGATATATCGGCTGAGAGTATGGTTTGGGCAGATAAGATTCAGGCTCATCATCCTGCCTGGCTCTTCGTCACACTTTTTGCTTTATTGGGCTTTTATGCCTGGATACGAATCGACTATGGTTCGATCCTGATGGGGACTATCCAGGCCTCTTTTAGTTTTCAGGTGGCCACAAGGATGTTCAAAGACAACAGCGTTCTGCAGAAACAGCTTGATAATGTGCTCAATATTTTCTACCTGCTCAGTACCAGTTTAATACTATATGTAGGGGAGATTCATTTTGGATTTGAACCTTATGGAGTTACAGGGGCATCTTTGTTTTTCTTAAACCTGGCCTTTCTTCTTCTATTGTTTCTTGCAAGGGTGGTCGTGATTAATACGGCAGGTTTTCTTTTTAACAGGATTCGTATTTACCAGGAGTACCTGTATAATATGTTTATATTTAACAAGTTGATAGGGCTGTCTATTTTACCCCTGCTTTTATTTGTGCTTTATACAGATGGAATACTCCAGGAGATATTCCTGTGGATGGGCATGGCTGCAATTTTGGCCATTTTGATTATGCGCCTGATCAGGGGTGTGTTTTTTTCTTTTAAGAAAGATGTTTCGATATTCTATATGTTTTTGTACCTTTGTGCCCTTGAAATAGCACCTCTCGCACTATTGTACAGATGGTTAGAGGGCATCCTTTAAGTTGGAACAAAATAAGAAGAAAAGAAGAATATATGGGAAGGATAAGGAAAATTTTAGTTTCACAGCCCGAGCCGGAAAATAACAAATCTCCCTATTTTGATTTGGCCAGCAAGCATAACCTGAAAATTGATTTCAGACCCTTCATTCATGTGGAGGGGGTAAGTGCTCGTGAATTCAGACAGGAAAAGGTGGATCTAAGTTTGCACTCCGCTGTAATTTTTACAAGTAAAACATCCATAGACCATTATTTCCGAATGGCGGAGGAAACCCGGACCAGCATTCCGGATACAATGAAATATTTCTGCATCTCTGAATCTACAGCTTACTATCTGCAGAAATATATTGTATACAGAAAGCGGAAAATTTTTCATGCAAATGGCAATATTGCCAACCTGATTGAGGTCCTGAACAAGCATAAAGGCGAAAAATTTCTGCTGCCGCTTTCTGCTGCTCATAAGGAGGAAATCCCTGTTATGCTGGAAAAGAGCAATATCGAATACACCAAGGCTGTGTTGTACAGGACCGAATGCAGTGATCTTTCAGATCTTGCTGATGTAAATTATGACATCCTGGTTTTTTACAGTCCCTCGGGTATCAAATCACTGTTCCAGAATTTCCCGAATTTCAAGCAGAATGACACCAAAATTGCCTCTTTCGGTGCTAAGACAGCTAAAGCTGCAGAAGAAGCCGGACTGAGACTTGATATTACTGCCCCATTGCCAAAGGCTCCTTCTATGACAATGGCCCTGGAAGATTTCATCAAGGAACACAACAAGAACAACGGGAAATCCTAGGCGCAAATACTCCTTTAGTAGGAAAGAGAGGCTTAGCAGCTCTAAATCTATTTCCATCCTGTTTACCTCGGGAAGGCGAATCGATTGTTATCCGGTGAAAATTATTTTTGACTCCGTAGGAGAAAATAATATGCCTGCTGTGATGGCGGTTTCTGTTCCTAAACGACTGTTTAAGAGAGCGGTGGACCGGAATCTTCTGAAAAGGAGAATTCGTGAAGCTTACCGTCTTCAAAAGCCCGAATTTCTGGAGTACCTTCAAAAGACAGGAATAAAGGTTCGCCTGGTGATACAATACCGGGGGCGGAAGATTGAAAGCTACCAGGTAATTGAAGCAAAAATGCTGGAGGCATTAGAGAAGATGAAGCGAAGGCTTGCGGAGGAAATTAACGAATAATGGTTCGGCCACCCAGGCCTTCTGACAGGGCAATTTTCACTTTACCCAGGCTTTGTATCCTCATGATCAGGTGGTTTAACTGCTCAAGGTCATTTTTTTTCTCAGAGATCTCAAGATCTGCCCTAAGTTGGGCCAGCGCTTTCTCTATCACCATCATTTTGTAGGATAACAGGGATTTAGGCACTTCGTAACCCAGGTTTTCACCTGGTAATTCTACATAGGATTCTTTCCTTTTCCACACATTACTCAATTCGTAACGCGAAGTAAAAATGTCCACCGCCAGATCCCTTACCCCGGCGTTGTCGTGATAGACAAAATGGCGTTCGGTTACTTCTTTTTCATTTTCAATGAGATCTTTAACGTCTTCAAACACCTGTTTATATATAAGGTTATTGAATTCTAATTCATCATTTTGAATCTCACGGATAATATATGCAGCAACAGAGATCTGGGTATTCTCCTCACCGCTGAGGTGAAGCATCTGGTTTCCGAATTTCAGAAGAAAATAAATGATCTCCCTTTCTTCTACCTCAGAGTAAACATTTTCCACAAAGGCAGGAACCAGGGGTTGCTGAGGATTAACCTGGGGGCTTGGTTCCCACTGGTCTCTCCGCGAAGTCTGTTCCCTGCGCCACTTTTGTTCTTGTTTTTGTTGCCTGATTTTATTGACTTCTGTATAGAGCACCTGTTCTTCAACGCCCAGCAGAAGGCCGCAGTCTTTCAGATATACAGAGCGCATAATTCCATCAGGAATAACGGCCACCGATTTAACAATATCACTTATGAGCTGTCCTCTTTTGATGGGATCATGCTGCGCATCAGAGAGTAATATTTCCGTTTTGAAGGAGATGAAATCCTTTTCACTGGAGCGAATAAAATCCAGAAACTCTGAGGAACTGTGTGTTTTGGCAAACGAGTCGGGATCTTCGCCAACAGGAAGCATAACTACCTTGACGTTCATTCCCTCCTCAAGAATCATATCAATACCTCGGAATGAGGCTTTTATACCGGCTTCATCCCCGTCATAGAGGATGGTTATATTTTGTGTAAAGCGCTTAACCAGGCGAATTTGTTCCGTGGTCAGCGCCGTTCCGGAAGAAGCCACCACATTTTCGATCCCAGCCTGGTGCATGGCAATTACATCGGTATAGCCTTCTACCAGGTAACATTGATCTTTGGAGACAATGGCCTTTTTTGCCTGGTAGAGTCCGTACAGCACACGGCTCTTATGGTAAATATCTGATTCTGGCGAATTTAGATACTTGGCTATTTTCTTATCACTCTTCAGGGTGCGTCCACCAAATCCGATGATGCTCCCCGAGAGCGCGTGGATGGGGAAGATTACTCGTCCTGCAAAACGGTCGAACAGGCGGGTATCCCGCTCAATGGAGAGTCCGGTATTTACAAGATACTGTTGTTTATACCCGCTTTTGGAAGCCTCATTTGAAAAGGCACTGCGCCCTTCGGGGCTGTATCCAAGCTGGAATTTATGAATGGTATCGTCCCTGAATCCCCGATTACGGAAGTAGCTGAGACCAATTGCCTTTCCCTCCTCAGATTCAAGCTGGCGCGCAAAATACTTTCCGGCAAAATCAGTAACAGCCATCAGGCTTTCCCGCTCATTCTTCTGTTGAATCTCTTCGGCGGTAAGTTCCTTTTCCTCAAACTCAATGTTATACTTCTGAGCCAGGTAACGTAATGCTTCCGGGTAGCTTAGCTTTTCGTGTTCCATCAGGAAGCCCACCACATTCCCCCCCTTGCCCGAACTGAAGTCCTTGAAGATCCCTTTGGCCGGGGAGACCATGAAGGAGGGGGTCTTTTCGTTGCTGAAAGGACTGAGACCCTTGTAGTTGGTTCCACTCTTTTTCAGGGTTACAAAATCAGAGATCACATCGACAATGTCTGCTGTTTCAAAAATTTGATTTATTGTCTGTTGGTCAATCATTTATGTGTGAATCTGAAGCATGTAAGCCCTCCCTTTTGGGGTGACTTAAAAGTAGCGAAACTAATTATACGGCCAAAGTCTTATATTTACATTAGTCTTATTTTAATATCGGCGAGATGAAATTCGGAACAGTCATCAATTGTATGGACGGCAGGGTGCAATTTCCGGTCCTTGAATACCTGAAGAAAAACTACGACGTGGAGTTTTTTGATGCTGCAAACGAATCCGGTCCACTTAGGATTCTCACGGATCGTGCCGAAAAGTGCAGGCTGATCTCTCTGAAGGATCAGATTGCCATTTCCCTGCAGGAACATGGTTCCCGTTTTATTGCAATAGTGGGGCACCACGATTGTACCAGTAATCCACTGGGCAGGGAGGAGCAGGAGAAACAGATGGATGAAGCGCTCAGGTATCTCAGCGCTGCATTCGGGGAAGAGATCTTCTATGTGGCACTCTGGGTAAACGAAAAGTGGGAAGTTGAAGAATACAAGCGAATAGGATGAAAAAACTGGTTGTTCTTACAGGTGCAGGCATGAGCGCTGAAAGCGGGCTCAGGACTTTTCGGGAGATGGGTGGTCTCTGGGAGGAGTACGACGTATATGAAGTTGCCAGTCCGGGCGGTTGGGAGAAAGACCGTGAACTGGTGCTGAGTTTTTATAACGAGCGTCGTAAGCAGCTGTTGGAAACTCATCCAAACCGGGGTCATATCGCCCTGGCAGAGATGGAGAAAGATTACGATGTAAGCATTGTGACTCAGAATGTGGATGATTTACATGAAAGGGCAGGATCCACAAAGGTTCTTCATCTTCACGGAGAATTGCGAAAATCACAGAGTACCATGGACCCGGCCCTGGTGTATGATATCGAAGGATGGGAGCTGAATGTGGGAGATTTATGTGAGAAGGGTTCGCAGTTAAGACCGCATGTAGTATGGTTTGGGGAGGCTGTTCCTGCCATTGAAGAGGCAGCAGGCGAGGTTGCCGAAGCCGATATACTTGTGATTATCGGGACCTCGATGAATGTATATCCTGCTGCGGGTCTGATTAATTATGTACCCTCTATGGTACCGATCTACCTGATTGATCCCAATGAAGTTACGATTGCGGGATCCTCAAGGATCAAAGTGATCCAAAAAGGTGCCGGGGAGGGTGTGGATGAACTAATTAAAATTCTGGCAAATGGGTAAGATGAAATTCCGATGGCTTAGCGGTCCCATGCTGAGCTTGTTGTTCACGCTAATAAGCGGATCCTTGTATGCACAAAGTTTTAACGCCGGGGTTTTTGGCGGGATAAACGCTTCGCAAGTGGACAGGGATGGTTATGGGGGGTATAATAAACTAAGCCTTACGGGAGGAGTATACGTGAACCGGGAGTTAAGTAAAAACTTCTACTGGCAGTTGGAGTTGAAATACGGTGGCAGGGGAGCCTACTATCTGGGCGAAAATGTTGTAGAGGATTTTCATTTAACCAGTTTTCGATATATTGAATTACCAATTTCGATCAATTATCAATTCGAGGAAAAGATCCAGGTGGAGGTCGGGTTTTCACCTGATGTACTGATTGGTTTCATGGCCTACAACGATCAGCGAATCGAGGTTCCACTGGATGAAAAGCTGGGAGGGAACCGGCGATTCGGACTCAATGCTCTTGCTGGTGTCCACTACTGGATCCGACCCTCTTTTGGTGTTGGACTGCGGTTTACTTATTCTGTCGTTCCCTACAGCCTAAGGGACGGGGCAAGTATACGTTACGTGGATGGTGGCTATTTTCACAATGTACTCAGTCTAACTTGCTCGTACAAGATCCTTCATCGCTGATCAGGCCACTGAAACAGTAGCAATATAGATCAGGACGTTAAAATTTCTCAGTAAGGCGATGCTGCAGGCTTCAAGGGTCGACCCGGTAGTAAGCACATCATCAATCAGGAGGATTCTTTTCCCGTTTACATCGGGAGCTTCCGGGGGCACAATAAAATTCCCTTTTACATTGAGATAGCGATCATAGCGCCCCAGGGAGGTTTGTGAAGGATGGTGGGTGGAGCGTTTTAGCAGCTTAGTTACAATAGGGATTCCTGTAATTTCCGAGACCCCTCTGGCAATGACTTCAGTCTGGTTATATCCCCGTTTTAGATAACGTTTTTTATGAAGGGGGACGGGAACGAGAATGTCGCAGGTCGAAAATGATGAGTGGAGCAACTCCCGCCCCAGCAGTCTTCCCATGTAGAGTCCGGCATTTGTATTTCCACGGTACTTCAACTCATGAAAAAGCGCCTGATAGGCGGAGCCCTTTTCAAAACGGAAAAGGGAGGTGCCCATCTCCACGGGTACCCTTCCCCAGAAGGCCTGGTTTACCGGATTATTATATTGGTCGATGTAGCCGGTTTTAGGCAGTTTGTACTCACATTCCAGGCAAAGTACTTCTCCTGGTCGGGAAAGTCTCTTCCCGCAGACCAGGCACAAGACCGGAAAAAAATATAGCATCAGGTCGGTCCACCACATCGTTTTTTTGGATTAATGTGATAGCTCCCTGAAGAATCGGTCTTTCCTAGTCTTTATTTATAAGCTTTTTTGTGGAGAGGAGTCCGCATGCAGCCCAGATATCCTGCCCGCGGCTTGCCCTGATGGTGGTGGTAAGCCCTTTTGCATTCAGCTTATCTCTAAAGGCAATAATGCTTTCTTCATCGGGCGATTCAAGGGGTGTTCCCGGTATGGGGTGAAAACGAATCAGGTTGATGCGGCATTTGATTCCATGCAGGATCCTGGAAAGTTCATTTACGTGCTTTGCCGAATCATTGAGGCCTTTGAACAGGATGTATTCAAAAGACACCCTTCGCTGACGTCCGAAATCCCAGGAACGTATCTCGCTCAGTACCTCCTTCAGGGGATAAACCTGTTGTACGGGCATTAGTTTTCGTCGCTCTTCGTCGAAAGGAGTATGGAGACTGATTGCCAGGTGGGCTTCGCTGCTTTCAAGGAACCGAAGCATGGCAGGTGTTATTCCAATAGTGGAGACGGTGATTCTCCTGGGACTCATGGCAAAGCCCCAGGGGGACGTGAGTATCTCAAGGCTAAGCAGAACCTCGTCGAGGTTATCAAGGGGTTCACCCATGCCCATGTATACGATATTACTAAGCTTCCTCCATTCAGGGATGCTGCGGTACTGGTTGAGAATTTCGCCGGCAGTGAGGTTTCCCTGGAAGCCCTGTTTCCCTGTCATGCAGAAGAGGCATCCCATTTTACAGCCTACCTGTGAAGAAACACAGACCGTGGCTCTTTCCCTGTCGGGGATATAGGCTGTTTCAATAAATTTGCCGGGAGTCCCCGGGAAAAGATATTTTTTAGTTCCGTCAATGGATTCCTGTACATCTATCGGATCCTGCAGGCCCAGGGTGTACTTTGAAGAAAGCTCTTCCCTGGCTTTCTTGGACAGGTTCGTCATTTCGTCAATACTTTGTACCTCCTTCTGATAGATCCATTGGGCCAGTTGCTTTCCAGTAAAGGCAGGCAGGCCCAGCTCTGTTGAGAGGGTCTTCAGTTCGTCCAGTGTTTTTCCAAATAAGGGTTCGGGCATGGCTCAGAAGTATATTTCGGAGATGATTTGGTCGAAGGGGATCCCCTTTTCAATAAGCAGATCGCGTGTGTCGACCACCATCTCTGCACTTCCACAAAGATAGTACTTTAAACCAGGGTCCGGGAGCAGATGTTCTTCAAGGTAGGCCGTTACCCTGCCTGGATAGACCCCTTCGTCTGTCTCTGCAGTGCAACACCTGATATAAGAGCCACCTGATTTATCTGTGAATTCGTCATAAAACATAAATTGTTCCAGGTAGCGGTTGCCGTGGATCAGGATCTTGTTCTCGCCCTTACCCGATCGCAGCATGGAATAGAAAGGGGCAATACCCGTTCCTGTGGCGATCCATACGGCACGGTCCTCATTGCAGGTAAACTCTCCACGTGGTTCGGTAATCCAGAGGGTATCTCCGGCTTCCAGATCGGAAAGCCTGGGCGTCAGGTATCCTTCTTCTATGACATTATAGAGGATTTGTATCTCCTGGTCTTCTTCCCCGCTACAAATGCTGTATAGCCGCCTGGCCCCGTTCTCTTCCAGTGCAATTCCGATTACCTGTCCCGCTTCAAACTCGAAATTCCGGGGGAATCCAATCAGGTAAATACCGGAAGCCACTTCTTCGCTGAAAGTGATGCTTACAGGGGATAGACTGTGATTATGGTTGGCTGTCATAGGGTTCTTTCCGCCTTTTTATTTCTTGATACCTCGGTATCTTATTAATTTCGCAGCTCCCCCGTGAAATAAACCCTCGTTCAGGTTCACTTCGGTCACTTCCAGGAATTCGGTTTTCAGAATATTGAAATCTTCCAGGAGAATATCCTGATCAAACAGCATTTCGAGAGACTGGGGACCACCGCTTTTTCTACCCAGTTGCGAAGTGTGAAATCCCTCAAGGATAAGAATCCCGCCTGGTTTTAAGGATTCTGCAACTTTTTGATGTGCCAGTTTTCGCAGCAGAAGGGGAACATGAAAATAGATGAGTCCGACCGAATCGTAATTATCTTTTTTAAATGTAAACGCTGAGACATCGCAAACCTGGAAGTTGATTTCGAGATTCTTTTCCAGGGCAAAAGCACTTGCCTTTTTAATCCCTATCCTGCTCGAATCGAAGGCATCAACCTTCCAGCCCTTTTCGCCTGCATAGATTGCATTACGTCCCTCTCCTTCTCCCGGAAGCAGGATTTTTCCAGGTGAAAGTTTATCCAAACTGGCAGCAAAAAATGCGTTGGGCTCCCTGCCGTATACAAATTCATCCGTATCGTAACGTTGATCCCAAAGTGTGGTCTTACTCATAGTGTTTCTTCATCAATGGGTTCCCAAAGTTCAATTTTATTTCCTTCCGGATCCAGGATCCATCCGAATTTGCCATAGGGGTAGCTTTCCATGGTTCCAACAATTTCAACTCCTTCCTCCTTCAATACCTCCAGGAGTTCTTCCAGGTTTTCTACCCTGTAGTTGAACATGCACTCTTTTTTGGACGGATCGAAGTAGTTGGTGTCCTCCGGAAAGGGACTCCATATGGTGTTTCCCTCACGTTCGGGGTTTTCGAATTCGCGCCATTTGAACATGGTTCCATGCTCCCCTGCATCCAGGTGGAGATGCTTATTATACCATTTTTTCATTGCCTCGGGATCCCGTGTTTTGAAAAACACACCACCCAGTCCTGTTACTCGTTTTTTCATCGTATAGAAATAACCAAAAAGTTGCAAAAAAGTTGATATTCAATATTTTTTCTTTTCTTAGCGGCGCTAACTAAATCAATTTTTATGAAAAAATTAACAATTATTGCCCTATCGTTAATGGTAACGGCCTCGTCCGTTATAGCCGGCGGACTGGTTACAAATACCAATCAGAGTGCCGCCTGGGCACGTACCCTGACTCGTGAAGCTTCCCTTGGAGTGGATGCTGTTTACTTCAACCCTGCAGGTCTGGCACAACTTAAAAACGGACTTCACCTTTCACTTTCAAACCAGTCCATTTTCCAGACCCGGACAATCACAAATAACTTCGCGGGTTTAAATAATGGGCCTGAATCTTTATATGAAGCTGAACTGGCGGCTCCATTGTTTCCGAGTGTTTATGCTGCTTTTAAAATGGATAAGTGGACTATCTCGGGTGGTTTTAATATCATTGGCGGAGGCGGAACCGCTAGCTTTGAAGAGGGTATACCCTCCATTGAAATGAACATGCTCACCTTGGCCCCCACGGTAAACGCCATCATGTCACAGGTTGATGCAGGTGTGGAGGCCGCTACAGGGGTAAATCCCATGTTCGCGACCACTTCAGGTTATAACATGGATGCTGCATTCAGCGGATCATCTACATACATGGGATTCCAGCTGGGAGCCACCTATGCCATTAACGATATACTCTCTGTGGCCATTGGCGGACGCTATGTAAGCGCAAAGAACACTTACGAAGGTTCCCTTGATGCAACGATCAACACTGCTGCTCACATGGGTGGCGCCCCAGCTTATGCTGGCGATTATATTTTGACAGCGGCAGGCTTGGTTGGAGCAGGAGAGGATCCTACTTTAAATTTTTACGCGGATGCATTAAACACAGCTTCAAAGGATGCAACTGTAGATGCAGTTCAAACCGGTTCGGGTTTCACACCCATTGTTAGTGTAAATCTTCACCTGACCGATATGATCAATATTGCAGCCAAATATGAGCACCACACAAAAATTGAAATGACAAACGAAACTGTCAGCGATGACGTAAATATGTTTCCAGATAAAGCCAAAACAAGGGGCGATCTACCGGGAATGTTTTCTCTTGGAGCTCAGCTGAAACCCATAGATAAGCTTTCGGCCTCTGTTGGATTCAATTATTTCCTTGACAAGTCGGCTTATTACGGAGATTATGAAATTGATGCAGATGGAAATCCAGTTATGGCAGGTGATGAAATTTCTTATGTCCAGGTCAATAATGAGGGTTCCATTGATGACAATGCCTGGTCAATGTCAGCCTGTGTGGAGTATAAATTCTTAGGTATCATGGGAGCAAGTGTTGGCTACTCCTTTGGAAACCTTGGTGTGAATAATAACTACCAGTCGGATCTGAGTTATGCCAACCAGAGCAGTACCATTGGTGGTGGAGTATTTGTTCACCTCGGCGAAATGATGATCCTGAATGCAGGTGTGGTTTACGTGATGTATGATGATTCTGAGAAACCCTTTACCAGCCCGGCTCCCTATAATGAAATCTACGGAAAGAAAACCACGATTTTCTCCATAGGTCTCGATATCAGTCTCTAAATAGAATATTAATCTTAAAAAAGCCGTTTCACATCTTGTGGAACGGTTTTTTTATGCTTGTGTATCTCGTCCTGAAATAGCCTTACACAAAACTCTAATGTTATGAATGAGAGGGATAGGAAATGCAGCGATTCCGCTTCGCTATCTATTATTGGAGACAGCGATTCCCTTTCAGTTTCTATTATTGGAGACAGCGATACCGCTTCGCTATCTATTATTGGAGACAGCGATACCCTTTCGCGTCATTTTCTGACGTTCTTTTTTTCAGATTCAAGAACGGCAGGAAATCAGAAAAACATAAATTATCGGCTCATAAGTTAAATCGACTTATAGGCAGATAATAAACATAAATTGGAA
>CAZRPW010000049.1:17052-30441 GCA_964601975.1 uncultured Bacteroides sp. | reverse complement strand
CTGTAAAGTCTGTAAAGTCTGTAAAGTCCGTAAAGTCTGTAAAGTCTGTAAAGTCCGTAAAGTCTGTAAAGTCCGTAAAGTCTAAAGTTAGAATTCGACTACGGGGGCGGTTTCAGAGCCGGGCAGGGCTTCGAAGTAACCCATCTTTGTGCGTCCGGTGAGCCCGGCGATGAAGCTTGCAGGGAATTTTCTGATGCTGGTGTTGAATGCGCGTACCAGTTCATTGAATTTACGCCTTTCAACAGCAATCCGGTTTTCAGTGCCTTCCAACTGGGCCTGAAGCTCAAGGAAGTTCTGGTTTGCCTTTAGATCGGGATAGCGCTCTACGGTCACCAGCAACCTGGACAGGGCACTGCTCAAACCATCCTGAGCCTGCTGGAAGGCAGCCAGTGATTCGGGAGTGATATTGCTTGGGTCGATGGTCACACTGGTGGCCTTTGCACGGGCTTCGATTACCTGGGTGAATGTTTCCTGCTCGTGTTCGGCATATCCCTTTACGGTATTCACAAGGTTAGGGATGAGATCGGCACGACGTTGGTATACGTTTTCCACGTTGGCCCACTGGCTTTCGGCTCCCTCTTCGAGGGTAACAAACCTGTTGTTCAGCTTAACGCCCCAGAGAACAACAACCAGCACGGCGGCAATAACGATGATCCATGTTCTGTTTTTCTTATTCATTTTTCTTCTGTTTTGATTCGATTTTTTAACGCTGCATCAAATTTACCAAAAGTCACACCATAACCTTCAGGAAAGGTGAAAAATCGGTGAAAAATCGATCAATCGTTCATGGTTTTGAAGCAGGGGATGTGTTATATAAATGACTGCCGGACCCCGGTCTTGGTGGGCAAATTTTGTATTTTTAGGCTTTTAATCCAAAGCACCATGACCCCGGAAAAATTCAAACTGGCAGTTGCCGAAGGTATTCCTGATGAACTCCCCATAGCTAAACCGCGCGACCTGTCGCTGAACCATGCTCCAAAACGTAAGGCCATCCTTTCGGCGGCCGAAAAAAAACTGGCCCTCAGGAATGCGCTTCGCTATGTTCCTGCCAGGCATCATGCAGTGATGGTTCGTGAGTTTGCTCAGGAACTGGAGCTTTATGGCCGGATATATATGTACAGGTATAAGCCGGACTACGAGATCAAGGCCAGGAATCTGGATGCTTTTCCCCATCGGTCTGTCCAGGCAGGTGCGATTATGCTGATGCTCTCCAATAACCTGGATCATGCAGTGGCTCAGCACCCCGACGAACTGATTACCTATGGGGGTAACGGGGCGGTTTTCCAAAACTGGGCGCAGTACAGGCTTACTATGAAATATCTTTCACAGATGAGCGACCAGCAGACCCTGGTGCTGTATTCGGGACATCCCATGGGCCTTTTCCCTTCTCATGCAGAGGCTCCGAGGGTGGTGGTAAGCAACGGAATTGTAATTCCGAACTATTCGGGACAGGATGATTATGAACGGATGAACGCCCTGGGAGTGAGTCAGTACGGCCAGATGACGGCGGGTTCATTTATGTATATTGGGCCCCAGGGCATTGTTCATGGCACCACCATTACCGTGATGAATGCTGCCCGCCTGCACCTGGATGGTGATTCGGGCATGAAGGGGAAGGTCTTTGTGACCTCCGGTCTGGGTGGTATGTCGGGTGCGCAAGCCAAGGCTACGGTGATTGCGGGGGGGATATGCGTGGTGGCCGAGCTAAATCCACGGGCTACAGAAACCCGTCATTCCCAGGGTTGGGTCGATGAAGTCTACAGCGATCTTCGTATTCTGGCGGATCGCATTGAAAAGGCAAGAAATGCTGGAGAGGCAGTCTCCCTGGCCTACCAGGGTAATGTGGTGGATCTGCTGGAGTTCCTGAAAGATCACAGGATAAAGGTGGACCTTGGTTCCGACCAGACTTCCTTGCATAACCCCTTTTCCGGGGGCTATTACCCGGCTGGTATTTCCTTTGAGGAGGCCAATCGAATGATGGCTGAAGAACCTGAAGCATTCAGGGAAGCTGTTTATGCCTCATTGCGCAGGCATGTGCGTGCTGTGAATGGCTTGTGTGAGCAGGGTATGTATTTCTGGGATTATGGAAATGCCTTTCTGCTGGAATCGGGCCGTGCCGGAGCGGATGTTTTTGCCGGGGACGGATCGTATCGTTACCAGTCCTACGTGCAGGCCATTATGGGGCCGCTCTTCTTTGACTACGGCTTTGGGCCTTTCAGGTGGGATTGCACCTCTTCCGATCCGGCAGAATTGGCGGTGACCGACAGTATTGCAGCTAAGGAGCTGGAGCTCATTGCCCGGGAGGTGCCCGATGAAATCAGGGGACAGCTGGAAGACAATATCCATTGGATCAGGGAGGCAGAGTCTCATAAATTGGTAGTGGGTTCCCAGGCCAGGATTCTTTATGCCGACAGCCAGGGCCGGATCGCTATTGCCAGGGCCTTTAACCAGGCCATCAGGGAGGGAAGGATTTCGGGACCGGTGGTACTTGGTCGCGATCATCATGATGTTTCGGGGACCGATTCTCCTTATCGGGAGACTTCCAACATCTATGATGGTTCTTCCTTTACAGCCGACATGGCTGTGCAGAATGTGATTGGTGATGCTTTCAGGGGAGCTAGCTGGGTTTCCATCCACAACGGTGGAGGAGTGGGCTGGGGTGAGGTGATTAACGGTGGTTTTGGGATGGTGCTGGATGGGAGTGAAGACGCTGATCGCCGCCTGGAGATGATGCTTCACTGGGATGTGAACAACGGGATCGCACGCAGAAGCTGGGCCAGGAACCGTGGAGCTATGTATGCCATTCGAAGGGAGATGGAAAGGACCCCGGATCTGAAGGTGACATTGCCAGAGCTTGTGGACGATGACTTGATTAACGGGCTGGTTTAAGATTAGCTTAGGTCGGCGTTTAATGCCGGCTGATGATATTGCTTAGTCTTCGAAGATGATGGAATAGGGCCTTTCAATGGCCTCGCTTAGCTGATGGAGGCTGATATTCCGGGAGAGGCGGGACTGTTCTTTCCCATCGAAAAAGATCAAAATGGTGGGAATAGTAAAGACCCGGTGCTGTCCCGATAAGAGGGAACTCTTATCGATGTCGATGTATCTTTCTTCAATTTTGGGAAACTTTTCCCTTAGCAGTTCGGAGACCTTTGGTTTCAGAACTTTGCATACCGAGCACATGTCGTTTGAAAAATAGAGTAAAACCCCGCGTTTTTCAGTCAGCAGTTCTTCCAAAGACTCCAGTGTATAGATACCTTGCATGTTTTTGTCTTTTTTAGAAATTCCCCTCATTCAGCATCACCAGCATGCAGGCATTTATTGGCTCGATATTCTCTTTCTGCAGTTTTGCCATAAATGATGGATTGACTGTGCCCGGGTTAAAAATGACCCTTTTTGGTCTCAGCGAGATGATGTAGTCGTAATAATCTTCCTGGCGGGACGAACCAATGTAAATTGAAATGGTATGTACATCTTTTATGAAAGGGGTGCCCACCTGGATTTCCAGATTCTCAATCTCTCCCTTCCTGAATCCCACGGCAACTACCTCTTTGTCGTGTCGGATCAGGCTCCTTACTGCTTTGTAAGAGAACCTGACAGGATTCGGACTGGCGCCCAGTACTACTGTCTTTTGAGTTTTCAATCGCAGGATATTTCAGTACCTTATAAAGATAGGGATTTATTGAATCAATGCTACAGCATATGCAGAGACACCTTCTTCACGGCCCGTGAAGCCCAGTTTTTCTTCCGTGGTTGCCTTTACCGAAACGGCTCCAGCGTCAATTCCCAGGCAGCCGGCAATGGCTTCGCGCATCTGTGGAATAAAGGGTTTGATCTTAGGGATTTGCAGGCATATTGTGGAATCGATGTTACCTACGGTATAGTCCTGTTCTTTGAGAAGTTCGCCCGTCTTCTTCAGAAGAAGGATGCTGGCAATGCCTTTGTAGGCCGGATCGGTGTCGGGGAAGTGGGTGCCAATATCACCCAGGGCAGCGGCCCCAAGCAGGGCATCGCAAATGGCATGAATGAGCACATCAGCATCGGAGTGGCCCAGGGACCCCTTTTCATGAGGTATGTTTACGCCACCCAACCAGAAGGGAATTCCTGGTTCGAGCCTGTGCACATCGTAACCGAAACCGATGCGGAATCCCATCAGATATTTTTAAAGGTTGAATCCAAGGGTAAACCTCAATGTGTTGGCAAGCGGACTGTTCACTCCGTTGGAGGGTATCAGGTAGGAGAAGTCGAGTGCAAAAACGTTCAGTTGCAGCCCTATCCCCACGGTGAAGTACTTGCGGTTTCCCTTGGTTGAGTGCTCGTTGAAGTAACCTGCACGGATGGCAAACTGCTCCCTGTACCAGTATTCTACTCCAAGACTGAAGGCAATTTCGTTGAATTCTTCCTGTGCAACACTGTAGGTGCCTTTCTTTGAATTATAAGCTCCCGGAGCATCGTAGAAGGACTGAACCATACCCATGACCACCGACCCGGGGGCTTCCTTCCCGCGTAATACTACTTCTTCTCCGGTTTCCTGGAAAATGGAGTCATCCAGTACAGGGGAGGTGGGGACCAGCAGTTTATTCAGGTCGATCGACCCGGTGATGCTGTTGTAATCATCGATGTTGTAGGTGAGGCGACCTCCGAGCCTCATGTTCGTGGGAATTGGCGTTTTTTCTGCATCGGCAGTGTAGGACAGGGGTGTACCCATGTTGGTGAGACTGGCACCCAGTGCCCATTCAGCATCATTGCCACCCAGGTCCGCAATATTCTGGTAGTAAAAACCAAGGTCTGCGGCAACGGATTGTCCCGGCTGGGTTTCCTGTCCGTCGGCTGTGTTCTGTCCGGCCGTGAGGTCGGAACGGATGTAGCGGAAACCAATCCCCATGGAGAAATGATCCGTAAACAACCTGGAATATCCTGCGTCAAATGCAAACTCGTTGGGGTTATATTGTCCGGTTACATTTCCGGTAAGGTCTGTAAAGACAATGTTACCCAGCGAAAAATACCTAAGTGATCCGCTTACTACCTGCTTGTCGTCGAGCCGGTAGTATCCTGAAAGGTAGGCCAGGTTGATATCCGGGATCAGGTTCCTGAGCCAGGGTGTATAGGATATGGCAAATCCGCCCTCTTTTTCAATAAAGGCATATTTGCCTATGTTCCAGTGTTGTGAATTTACATCGGGTGTGGTGGCTGCACCCACATCTCCCATGGCTCCGGCCCTTGAGTCGGGTGCTATGGATAAGAACGCTACTGCGGTTTTGATGGTATTTAGGTCCTGTCCTCCTAGTCGGCCGGATTCGGTAGAGTTTTGACCCGACACGATTGTGGCACTAAGCAGTAAGGGCCCGGCAATCAGTACAATAAATCCGAATTTAAATCCTTTTAACATCTTATAAGTTTTGATATTCAAATATAATACGATTTCAATTAACAGCGGTCATTTTCAGCACTTTTTGCCCGCTTATTAAGTACGGTAAAATGCTTTTTTTAGTATGTGTAAAGCTTCCCATTTATTAATTTTATTTGACGAGAACCAGTTTCCCACTCGCTGTGGCTGTTTCCCCCTCCAGGGTGCTCAGTGTGGCCCTGTATATATAGATCCCTCCACCCAGGCTGGCTCCCCCTGCTGAGGTGCCGGTCCACGTAATGGGTTCGAGCCGGTAACCGGGAGAGTAGACCTGCTCATCGATGATCCGGACCATCTCTCCCCTGAGGTTGTAAATTGTAAGGACCAGCCTCATCTCACGGTCGGGTCGGTTGTGTTCAATATTGAAAAGGGTTTGATCATTGAATGGATTCGGGTAATTGAAAAGCTCCTTAATGAGCATCTCTTCGGAATCCACCACCAGGAATTCGAGACTCTCTTCGGTCGAATTGTTGTGTATATCCCATACCTTGACGGTGATTTTATGGGGGCCGGTAGAAAGGTTCGAGTAAGGATAGCGTACCTCTCCGGAATTATAGCTGTCGGCGCCTGCCTGGAAAAACTCATTCAGAACAAGCGCATCACTCCTGTTTCCATCCATCACAGCCGTAATGTCATGACCTATTCCATTCCCTGTGGTATTGATCCCGTAGTTGTCCTTAGCCTTTACCAACAGGGTGGGTTTGGGATCAGTGATGCCTCCCTGTCTGAAGAGGGTGTCATTCATGAAGATTCCTATTTCAGGGGGCTCATTATCTACCACATTGTCGCTTCCGATGCCCCCGACAATGAATCCTTCACAGGATCCGTGTGCATCAAGGATGCTATCGTTGCTGTAATAAGATATTTTACCTGGTCCAAGGGCATAATTGATGTCTTTCGGTACAAAAAATCCAAATTTGAAATAGCCATCTTTAACACTGGCTGTTCCACTGTACAGTGTGCTGTTTCGTGCCATAAAATTCCAGGCAGGATTTCCGTCATTGGAAAGGGTTTCAATCTTCTTTTCCTTGTCAAATACCATCGGGAATACCTCTCCCTGGAAATTATTCATGATGGCTCCATCCTGGGTTTCTAAATGTCCCGATACTTCTACCCAGTCAAAGGCGGAGATCGTATCTGCACTTTCCCGCACACAGATTCCGTTTACCGAATCGGTTACTACCTTATGCGTTGGGAATGCCAGTCGGATCGACGGGTCTCCCAGGAGTGTGAAATTGCGCTTGTTAACTCCCGCACCTGTATTATTCTTGCTATATACGATGACGTCCCCAAGTCTGTAGTTTTGCTGGTTCTCATCTTTTTCAAATACAAGCTCATAGAAGCGTTCGTTCAAGACGTGGTTAGGACCTGAGTAAACCAGGCGGGTGGTTGTAAATAAGCCAATCCCTCCACCATTGTTATTCAGCAAAACATCTTCTCCGGCCGAAGTGACTTCCAGATCTGTGGCAAGGTCATAGGCATCGTACCTGCTGAACTCACAAGTTGCAGTCATGAAAAGGGGCAGCTTCCCCTTGTTGCTCCAGGAGGTGATATTATTTACAGTTACCACCTGCTCGTGTGCCAGTCCGGCCGGTCCGCCGTGTCCCGTATAATTCACAATAAGGGCACCCCTGTTCACCTGGTCATTGATGGCCCGCTCCACATCCGGGTAGCTTTCGCCGGTGGCTCCGTCTACCTGCGGATAGGCATCCATGAAAATTTTATGGATGTTGTATGCCGGATAGTTCTCTTTTACATAGGTGGCCAGTTCGTCGGCCTGGCGCATGTGAATATTTGAGTCGTCATCGTCTCCGATGAAACAAAGCTGGTTTCTCCAGCTACCCTGGGTCGAAAGGTCGTCGTAGGAGATTATTTTATCCACAATATCCCTGGCTTCCTCCAGGGTGGAAACCGGAAGCCGGCCAATGCCAATGTCCAGCAATCCATCGTACATGGATTCGTCGGTATCGAGCAGTCCAAAGAAGTCGTCCGACACATATGACTGCGTGGGGGACAGGGAATTCACAGACTGGTAGGTGAGAATCAGGTTGGGGTTGTCTTTTTTATCGGGATGGCTTCGGTTGTTGTAGGAGCCATCTCCGAACAGGAGCAGGTAGCGGCAATACTCACTGTCGCTCCCGGACTGGTCGTAAAACATTTTCATGAAATTACGCAGGGCAGATACATCGGGTGTTCCCGAGGAAAATTCATTGAATATCTGCTGTTGCAGGATCACTTCCACGTCCAGACCATCATGCACCTCCCTGTGAAGCGCCAGTCTTTCTGCTTCTTCCCGGAACACTTCAGGGGTAATAATGACCATATCGGGGTGTTTAAGCCCATGCAGGTCCTGGTTATCCACTGCTCCCAGGCCTTCGCCACTAAACTCGGGGGAGGGGAAGTCTCCGCTGGGATTGAATGCGATGTATTCCCTGATCTGGCTGGCATTCATGGAGAAAAGGGCATCATTTCCTGAGAGGCTCAGGGGGACATTGAGGGGGGTAGAAGGATCACTGATTTCCCAGACCACAGATTCGCCTGCATCGGCCAGACTGTAACGGGCTATCATGCCACTGCCGGCACTCCTGCTGTCTCTGAATGCAAGCTCATCCAAACCTTTCATTGAAAGCCTGGCCCTGCCGTTCAGACTTAGCCTGTTGAGCCAGCCCTCGGAGTCGGAATCGGGTTGCTCATATTTGAGGCTCACCGTGAGATTGCGCGACTGGGGTGTATAGGAGTGGGTAAGGGTTTGTTCATATGCATATGTGGAGGTGTAATGACTCAAGTCTGTGGACTGAATGGAAATATTACCCAGGAATTGACTGTTTGCACTGATTCGAAAGAGGCTTGTCACCCCCGAACGTGCTGCCACAGTAGTCCTGATCTTCAAGGGTTCATCACTGAGTTCCCCGGGAAGCTGAAAAGGATAGTTATATTCCTGGATCACCTTGAACACGTCCCCATACCACTCTCTTCCCGAAGAGATCAGGTTGTAGGTTTCTTCTTCAAAATGGATTCTGAAATCGTAGTAGCTCACTTCGCTGGTGGGACTTCCCGTTGCTGTAGCAGCATCCCCAGGTGCAAGTGTGGGTCCCTGGCTGTCGGTTAGGAAATAATAGCCCTGCCATGAGTAGTAGTGGAGGGAGGGTAAATAGAAATCTTCTTCAGCGTCATATTCCCACGCCAGGGGACCTTCGGCGTAAAATAAAATATGATCGCCCGGTGAGAACATTCCGTCACTTCCTTTTTCCATATAGACAGGCAGTACTTTCAGATCGTCGACATATCCTTCGGAGAATTTTTCAGGAATCTGCCTGGCCCCGGTGCCATAAATTCTTACCGATGCCGGGTTCTGGATTCCGATCTCCTTTAACTGTTCATAACTGAGTCTGTGTATCCCGCTTTGATTGACCGCAATCTTGTACCAGTTGCCTGTGGCCAGTACTGACTGAGCTGCCCAGTCTCCCGTCGATTCCATCCTCAGGGGAGCAAGTGCCATTTTCTTTTCAACCTGAAGGCTGAAACTTTCAATCTTTTCAATCTCGCCAGATTCATTCTTTATAAATGGAAGAAGCTTGACTACCAGAAATGATCGTCCACTTTCCCTGACCAGGGAATATTCAAGCAGAGGCTTTTGTTTTATGTGTTCGACAGATATTTCACCTTTTGTCTTAAGCCCTGTTTTTGAAGACTTTACAGCTTCAATACTGAGCATTGGGACCATCCCGGGGGAGTCCCAGGCTATTTTTCTTGTTAAATAGGGTAACGTATTGTCTCCATCCCCGTATAAAGCATTTGGAAATACGAGCTGACTATGGTCTCTATCCCATTCAATTACAATATTTTCGGACTGTCCCTGGAGGAGTACGGGAATCAGGATGGAGAGGATCAATATCAGTTTTTTATTCTTCATAAGTCAGTCGGCAACAAATATAGCTATGATGTCGTTTGATTAACGTTGATTCTATAACGAAAAATTGCAGTGCATAGTACACAGTGCTCAGTACACAGAACAGGAAAATTGAGAAAAGGTTGCAAAGAATAGGTAGTTAAATGGTTAAATAGTTAGGTAGTTGGGTAGTTGGGTCTTTAAATAGTTGGATGGTTGAAATTGGTTATATAAAGAGCTTATGGGTGCAGGGAGTGATTCTCCTGGCAGGTTCGGCGTGTTTTGCCCAGGATCCGGCCAGCTCGCAATTTTATGCCAATCAGCTGTTCATGAACCCTGCCATGGCGGGAATTGAAGGGCCAACAAAAGTCAGCATAGGCTATCGGAACCAGTGGCCCGGTTTGGCCGGAGGGTATTCCACCTACCATGCTGCTTATGAACAGTACCTGGAAGTCCTGCAGGGGGGTATCGGAATTCATGTGATGAACGACCGGCAGGGTGAGGGGACCTTCAGCACGAGTTCGCTTGATGCCATGTATGCCTACCACCTTAAAGTGAGTCGTCAGCTGACCCTTACCGGAGGCCTGCAGGCATCGGTGGGACAAAGGAGTTTGAATACGGATGGATTGGTTTTACCCGATGAACTGGCAGGGGTGTCGGGATCAGAACTTGCCGGGTATTCCCTTTTGTACCCTGATTTTGCAGTGGGATTTGGAGCGTTTTATAAAGATTTCTATGGAGGAATTGCCTGTCACCATCTCATCCAGCCCTATATGTCGACATCCAAAGATCCCAATACAAAGCTTTCGAGGCGATATACTGCACACATTGGGACCATGATCCCGGTGTATGAAAAACGTCTTGGGCGTGAGGTTTTGCAGCTATCTCCAAACCTGGTCTTCGTACAACAAGATATTTATCAACAGATAAATTATGGGCTGGAAGTCATTTTTAAAAGCCTGCTGGCAGGGGTTTGGCTGAGGCAGGATTTAAGCTTTTCATACGGGACTGCAATCTTCTCAGTGGGCTATGCCAGAGATCAATTCAGGTTTCGCTACAGTTATGATGCAAAACTGTCTTCTCCCGAACTGCATATTCCAAGTATGGGAGCCCATGAAATTTCCCTGGGGATTATTTTTGAAAACCTTTATAAGTCAGGGAAACCAAGGGCAATAAAAAGTCCTAAAATTTAGTTACTTTTGATATATGTTTTTAATTTAGCCATGTTTACAAACACACGAAAAACCACTAGAGCCATGAAAATGATGTTGAGAGCGTTCCCTGTTATTTTGGCAGTCCTGATTTTTGCAGGATGCAGTAATAAGGATACAACCTCCTCTGGCAAAGCTTCAACCACCACCGGATGGTCGTATAATGACCCGGAAAATGGGGGTTTTGAAGTTAAACAGGCCGTTGAACAGGAAGCAGGTCCAGGCCAGGTATTGATAGAAGGCGGTACATTCACAATGGGTAAAGTTCAGGATGATGTGCTTTACGAATGGAATAACATTCCCCGCAGGGTTACTGTAAGTTCATTTTACATGGACGTTACAGAGATCCGGAACGTGGATTATAAGGAGTACATTCACTGGCTCTCGCGCGTTTTTGGAATGAATAATCCCCAGGTAATAACGGCTGCCCTTCCCGACACCTTGGTTTGGCGCGACCCAATGGCCTATAATGAGCCTTTTGTTGAGTATTATTTTCGCCACCCCTCCTTCAATGAATATCCCGTTGTTGGTGTAAACTGGCTGCAGGCTACCGATTATTGCCTGTGGAGAACCGACAGGGTAAATGAAATGGTACTCGTGAACATGGGACATATTGAACTTTCCACCGACCAGCAGGATGAGCGGAACTTCAATACGGAAGCCTATATGTATGGTCTCTACACTCCCAATATCATTGAACCTATCCCAAGTCTTAATCCCAATGTGGAGTCGAGGCTTATCAGTATGGAAGACGGTGTTCTCTTTCCCAAGTACAGGCTCCCAACAGAGGCTGAGTGGGAATTTGCTGCCCTGGGTCTTATTGGTAATACTGTTGAGGAGCTGGTGTGGGAGCGCAGAACTTATCCGTGGGACGGACACAATGTAAGGAATGATGATCCCAGGAATATGGGGCAGATGCGTGCCAATTTTATCCGAGGCAAAGGCGACCTGATGGGGATGGCCGGAAGCCTTAATGATGGAGGTTCGATTACTGTGCCTGTGACCTCTTACTGGGCTAATGATTATGGTTTATATTGCATGGCCGGAAACGTAAATGAGTGGGTTGCTGATGTATATCGTCCCATGTCTTACGAAGATGTATCCGACTTCAGACCTTTCCGCGGAAACCAGTTTGATAAGCTTAGCAAGGATGCCAACGGATCGGCGATGCTCGACAGTCTCGGCCGTCCGCGTCGGGAAGCCATCACTGAGGCGGATGCTGAAGGAAGGCATAACTACAGGAGGTCTGATTACAGAAATTACCTGGACGGAGACAAAGAGTCTGTTTTTGCTGACGGAGAGCGTTCTGCTGATGCATATGACGGTTCCAATAGCATGTATGTTCAGAATCAGAATGACATGATGTCCATGCTCAATGATAAGGTAAGGGTAATCAAGGGCGGTTCCTGGAAGGACAGGGCCTATTGGCTGAGCCCGGGTGAGCGCAGGTATCTGATTGAAACCGAATCGCGTGATGACCTTGGATTCAGGTGTGCCATGACAAGGGTGGGAACGCCAACCGGATTTTAAGATTATCTTCTAATGATATCAGAATGGCTGTTTCTTCAAGGAACGGCCATTCTTGTTTTTAAATGCTTGATATGAAGGTTGAAGCATTATATAAAGAATTTGTCAGGTCGGAGGGGATTTCCACTGATACGAGGCAGGATGTGAAAGGGAGTATCTTTTTTGCGCTGAAGGGTGATCAGTTTGATGGTAACCGATATGTGCAGGATGCTTTGAAAGCCGGATGCAGGATGGCAGTTACTGAATGGAAGGAATATGAAGGGAAAAAGGGAATCTGCTACACCCACTCGGCCCTGAAACTCCTGCAGGATCTGGCTTCGTATCACAGGGTGCAGACTGCACCGAGGGTGTTGGCTATTACCGGATCCAATGGCAAAACAACCACCAAGGAACTTATTTCGGTGGTATTGTCGAAGAAATTTCGTGTGCTGGCCACAAAGGGAAATCTGAACAATCACATTGGTGTTCCACTAACCCTTCTCTCTTTGAAGGGGGAGGAAGTGGCTGTGGTTGAAATGGGGGCAAATCACCCAGGTGAAATTGGGATGCTGGCCAGGATTGCAACTCCCAATATGGGACTTATTACCAATGTAGGGAAAGCCCACCTGGAAGGATTTGGCTCACTGGAAGGGGTGCTTGATGCCAAGGGAGAACTTTATGAGTTTCTGGCCGCATCAGGAGGGAAGGCCATTGTGGATGGGACCGATGAGCTTCTTATAAAAAAAGCAGAAGAAACCGGGGTGAAGATGATTATAGTGGGTGAAGAAAAGGGTTTGCCGGTTTCTGCCGAACTCCTGGGTCAATCTCCTTTTCTCAGGCTTGATCTCAGGATCGGGGATAACTCTTACCCTGTGAATACCCACCTGGTTGGAGCCTATAATATGCAGAATATCAGGTTTGCTGCCGCATGTGGCAGTTATTTTGGTATCAAAGGGGATGAAATTGCCGAGGCAATAGGGTCTTATGTGCCAGAAAACCAGCGATCGCAGGTGATAGAGGGTGAGCACAACCGTGTGGTCCTCGACTCTTATAATGCAAACCCCTCAAGTATGCGAGAGGCTGTAGGGGGGCTCAGGGCCTATGCTGATAAAACACCCATGTTAATCCTTGGGGATATGGCCGAGCTTGGAGCTGTTTCCCTGGCCGAGCACAGGGATCTGGTAAACTGGATAGGGACACTTTCCATGAAGCAGGTAATTTTGGTTGGACCACAATTCAGCCAGGTGTGTGAACCATCGGAGGGCTTGCGTGTTTTCTCTGCGGTAGATCAATTGCAGGCCTACCTGGAGAAGGAACCGCCAAGGGACTGCACGATTCTTGTGAAAGGCAGTCGGGTGATGGGGTTGGAGAGGCTG
>CAZRPW010000049.1:0-16952 GCA_964601975.1 uncultured Bacteroides sp. | reverse complement strand
CCAATTACCAATTAAAGCGAGATTAATTATGACAAATAAACTGATGGATCCTATCGGGAAGCTGATGGGTCTACGTTACAAATCTCATCCCTGGCATGGGGTGGATATTGGTCCGGATGCACCGGAGATAGTGATGTCTTTTATTGAGATGGTTCCCAGGGATACAGTGAAGTACGAAGTGGATAAGGTATCTGGTTATCTGAAGATCGACAGGCCCCAGAAGTATTCGAACTCGGTTCCTGCCCTCTACGGTTTTATCCCGCAGACTTATAGTGGCGAACGGGTTGCTGAACTGGCCCGGGAGAAAACAGGGAATGATAAGATTGTGGGTGATGCAGACCCGGTGGATATTTGTGTGCTTACCGAGAAGGAGATTTCTCATGGGGATATCCTTGTCAGGGCCAGGCCCATTGGCGGATTCAGGATGATCGATAATAACCAGGCGGACGATAAGCTGATAGCAGTGATGAACAACGATGCCCTGTATGAGGATTATCGGGATGTGTCTGATTTGCCGGAAAAGGTGGTGAACCGTTTGCGTCACTATTTTCTGACATACAAGGATCTGCCCGGAAACCCTGCGGATGTGGAGATTACTCATGTGTATGGCAGGGAGGAGGCGATGGATCTGATTGAGCGTTCACTTCAGGATTACACAACCCGCTTTGAGAATCTGGACAGCCTTTTGTCCAGTGTTTAACAAGCTCGGTTAGCGTAAGTTCAGGACCAAAAAAAATGGCGGACTCTTTATGAGTCCGCCATTTTTTTTGGGGGTTCTAATCATTCTGTTTCTTGTAGAGGAAACGCTTGATCTTGTGGGTAGGCGTTTTCTCAAAGGGTTGTTTCTGCCGGATTATAAGTTGCAGTTTTGAATTTCGTGCCACATGTTCGTTGACATGAACCATCAGTTCCTTAAGGGCTTCGTCGATTCGGATTTGTAATTGTTTCTGGAACTCGGCGGCATTTTCTTTAAGGTGCTGCAGTTTTTCTTCAAGTGCCTCTGTATTCAGATGAACCCTGGCTACCAGCTTGCCTTTGTATTGCATGACCAAAGAGTCGTTTACAAGAGCGCGGCTATTGATCACTGCTTCGATCTCCTCGGGATAAATGTTCTCTCCATTGGCTCCCAGGATCATGTTCTTGGAACGACCCTTAATATAAATGACACCTCTCTTATCCATAATACCCAGGTCGCCCGAGCGGAAATAACCATCTGCGGTAAATGCTTCTTTGGTTCTTTCAGGATCTTTATAATAGCCCTGCATAACGTTACGCCCACTGATAACGATTTCACCTTCTTTTGTTACCGGATCGGGGTTGTCAATGCGGATATCTACTCCACCCATGGCTTTGCCAATGGAACGAAAGATGGCACCTGCCGGATCAAACCCTGCCGACATGGGTGCGGTTTCGGTGAGTCCGTAACCCACGGCGTAAGGGAATTTTCCATCCAGCAGAAAACGCTCGACGTCGGGGGCAAGCGCTGCTCCACCCACACCGAAGAAACGAATTTCGCCTCCAAAGAAAGCCTGAAGCTTCTTACAGGCAAGCCTGGAAAGCAGTTTCCTGGTGGGCCCAAATTTCATAAGCGTCCGCATCAGGGCTGATTTTGTGAGTGTTGGCTTCACCTTGGAGCGGTAAATCTTTTCAATTATCAAAGGAACCGTCAGCATGGTGGTGGGCTTTAGCTTCGGAAGCAGGGGGGTAAGTACGGCTGCTGTGGGTGCCTTATCAATATAATGAACCATTGCGCCGTTGATCACGGATACAAGCATGCCAATTGTAAACTCATAGGCATGGGCCAGGGGAAGCACTGAAAGAAAACGGTCTGTGTGCAATACCTGGTGAACGGTCGCTGAGCCTTTAGTGTCGAAGACAATGTTGTCATGGCTGAGCATCACTCCTTTTGAGCGGCCGGTTGTTCCGGAGGTGTAAATAATGGAAGCCAGATCGCCTGGTTTGGCATCACAGAAACCTTCTTGCTCGAGGCTGTATTTGTCAGACAGCTCTGGTTTGGTGAGCCAGCCCTCTTTTTTTGCAGGTGCCTGTATTTTTCCATCTACAATATCAAGCACACTGAAGTCATCTATATTAAAGACAATCTCAATTTCTTTGGGAAGCACATCACACACCCGGGAAAGCATCTTTCCTGATACAAATAGGCTTTTTGCTTCGGCGTGTTCAAGAATGGTGCAAATCTCTTTTGCCCTGAAGTCAGGCAGGATAGGTACTGCAGTGGCTCCGGTGGAGGAAAGACCGAAATAGGCAATGTTCCAGTGTGGACTGTTTTCGCCCAGTATCGCAATCTTGTCGCCTTTACCAAGCCCGGCACTACTTACCATGGTCGCCACAAAGGCGGTAGCCTGAGCCAGTTCAGTATAGTTATAATTGGTACCGTCGACACTGGTGAAAGCCTGACGGTCGGGATAAAGCCTTGCGCTGTTCTTTACAATTTCAGGAATATTGGTAATGCCTTCCTGACTCTTCTTAATTTCTTCGTGTTTCATCATTTTAAAATTTCAGACCCTGCAAATCACTGAATTTTTTCTTACGCTTCAGGAAAAAGCTGATCACAATACTACCTGGATAAATTCCACTTGCAATAACGTCAATTCCCTTGGAATTGTTTGATTCTTTCAACCCTTTATAGTGCGATTTCATCCCAGAATAGTCCATATGTGCCCTGAACACTGCCCAGAAATCGCGAAAGGCTCCCTGGAGGAGAAAACGCAGGGCAGAAATTCCATCCAGTACCTTCCTTGTAAAAAGAATGGCATGTCGATTTTTCGCTGGCAGATTTTTATATAAAAGGAGAAGGTTATTCCTGAAATTCAGGTAGGTTTTCCTGGGGTTTCCCCTTTGCAATGTTCCTCCTCCTACATGGTAAACCGTGGAGCCAGGCACATAACGAATTTCATATCCATGGTTTTTCATACGCCAGCAAAGGTCGATTTCCTCCATGTGTGCAAAGAAACGCTCATCCAATCCCCCCGTTTCCTTCCATACACTTGATCTGACCAGCAAGGCTGCTCCTGAACCCCAGAAAATGTTGCAGGGATCGTCGTACTGACCCAGGTCTTCTTCCAGCTCGTCGAAGATACGGCCACGACAGAAGGGATAGCCATATTTATCAATATAGCCTCCGGCTGCGCCTGCGTACTCGAAATGATTTTTCTTTTTATGGTCTTTTATTTTGGGAGTGACGGCTCCCAGCTTTTCATTTTCGTCGAGTTCTTTTACAAGGGGTTCGAGCCAGTTCGGGCTAACCTCGATATCTGAATTCAGCAGGAGATAGTATTTGGAGTCCAGATGAGCCAGTGCCCGGTTATATCCACCTGCAAAGCCATAGTTTTCGTCCAGTACCAGGGTCCGTATTTCAGGGTATTTTTTATTCAGAAAATCAAGGGAGTCATCGGTGGAGGCATTATCGGCTACTACCAGCTCCACATTGGGCAAAGTTGTATGCTCCACCAGTGAAGGAAGAAAAAGCTCCAGGAATGCCTTCCCGTTCCAGTTCAGGATGACGATGGAGACCCGCTTCATTTTTTAAGCATGATTTTCCTGGTGGTTTCCTGGAATTCTTTTTGGATGTGCCCGTTGGAGCAGACAATATCTTCACGGAACAGGGGATTCCCATTCCCGTTAAAGTCGCTTACCTCACCACCGGCCTCCTGTATAAGCAGAATGCCTGCTGCAATGTCCCAGGGATTCAGGCCGTACTCATAGAAGCCGTCGTATCTTCCGCATGCCACATAGGCCATATCGGTGGCTGCTGATCCCAGGCGGCGAAGGCCATGGGAGTGGGCCATAAAATGGTTGATGCTCTGCATAAATTCATCCAGGTACCTGAAGTTGGTATAGGGGAATCCGGTTGCGATCAGGGATTGTTCTACAGTTTCCGCCTTGCTTACGCTGATTCTCTCTCCGTTTTTCCAGGCCCCGCCACCTTTCCATGCGTAGAAATACTCGTTCAGGCCGAATTCATATACGATACCCGCAATGATCTCTTCACCCTGAGCCAGACCGACACTGATGGCAAAGGGATATACCCCATGAATAAAATTTGTGGTTCCGTCAATGGGATCGATCACCCAGTTATAGGTTTCTCCACGTACCGAGCTGGTGCCTTCCTCTGCAATAAATCCGGCTTCGGGAAGGATGTTTTTAAGCCCCGTTACCAGGATTCTCTCCGCTTCCTTATCCACCTTTGTGACAAAGTTATGTTCTCCCTTGACCTCGATCTCCAGGTTTTCCCTGTTCTCGTGTATCTCCCGAATATAGCTGGCGGCTCTTTTCATAACCTCCATGGCGTTAAAACAGGCTGTTCTGTAATTTAGTTCCTCTTTCATTGAAGCTGCAAAGTAAGTGAAAAAATAATTACCTGAGCGATGCCAGTAAGTCGGCCACAATGAAGTTGCTGCCACCGGTGAATATCATATCCTCGGTCCCGGCATTCTTCCGGGCTGCCCGATAAGCATCTGCAACCGAGCTGTAGGTTTCACCTTTTAATCCGTAGCTGAGCGCTGCAGTTTGCAAGGTCTGAGCATCCAGCGTCCTGGGAACCGAAGAAGGTGTGAAGTAGTAGCTTGCTTCCAAGGGCAGCAGGGGGAGGATCGTGTCTGTCTGCTTATCACTGACCATGCCCCAGACGATGTGTAAGTGCTTCCAGGGGGTCTGTTTTACCTGTTCCATAACTGCCCCGATTCCGGCACTGTTGTGTGCTGTATCGCAGATGCTCCGGGGATTGCTTCCCAGGATTTGCCACCTGCCTAAAATCCCGGTTTTTGCAACTACAGACCGAAGTCCTTCTTTCACAGCAGATTCAGGAATTTCCCATCCCTCTTTCTTCAGAATTTTAATGGAGGAGAGTGCGGTCGAGAGATTCTCACCCTGGTAAGAGCCGGTCAGATCGCAGGTGAAAGTCTCCATATGCTTTTGGTCCAAATTCTGCAGTGTGAAGTTGGCAGTCATATCGGCGTTGAGAGTCTGGAAAGCCGGCCGGAAGCATTCAGATGCAAGGCAGGGGGTGGCTTTCTTCTCCCTGGCCATTTTAAGCAGCACCTCCTTTGTTGCACTGCTGCTCTCTCCAAGCACAAGGGGGATCCCTTCTTTAATAATGCCCCCCTTTTCCCTGGCAATGGCTTCGGGGGTGCTTCCCAGGAACTGGCTGTGATCCATGGAGATGTTGGTGATAATTGAGAGAACGGGCTGCACAATATTGGTGGAGTCGAGCCGTCCTCCCATACCTGTCTCAATGATGGCAATATCCACTCCCTGGTCCGCGAAATATTTAAAGGCCATGGCAACGGTCATTTCGAAAAATGAGGGGGACAGCTCGTTGATTATTTTTTGGTGGTCATTCACAAAACTGCTCACTTCTTTTTCAGGGATCATTTTTCCATTGATTCTAATCCTTTCCCTGAAATCGAGCAGGTGAGGTGAGGTGTAGAGCCCTGTTCTGTAACCCGCACTGCTATATATCGAGGCAAGCATATGGCTTACACTACCCTTCCCGTTGGTTCCGGCCACATGTATCACGGGGAATTTTCGGTGGGGGTGTGCAAAATACTCATCCAGCCGGTGGGTATTGTCCAGGTTGGCTTTATAGGCAGCCTTTCCCACCCTTTGATACATGGGCAGACTGTTGAAGAGAAAGGTGATTGCCTCTTTATAATTCATGATTCAGATAGTTCATAACTGTGTGTAAAACTTGCCTTAATGTGGATAATTACGGGGCGGGAACGAGGTAAATTAGTCTAAATTTAAAACCATAAAAGAACGGGATTCTTTACCTGATCTCAACAGTGTAAAGTTAACTTAAAGGAGAGGGATATGGCAACTGCTGTGAAAAAAAATCGAAAGATCTTCGTGTTGGACACCAACGTACTGCTGCACGATTATAAGTGCATGCACAACTTTGATGAACACGACATTGTTGTGCCTATTACGGTACTGGAGGAATTGGATCGCTTCAAGAAGGGTAACGATATGATTAACTTCCATGCCCGTGAGTTTACAAGGGAGCTGGATAAACTCAGTGGGGATAAAATCTTCAACGGCGGACTGACGCTGGGGCGGGGAAAAGGGAAGCTAAGCATATGTACCGGGCAGAGGCCTTCTGAGAAGCTGAGCACTTCATTCCCGGAGAATACCCCTGACCACCGGATCCTTGCCATTGCCGAGTATCTGCATCTTAAAAATGCGCCTGCACGTCCTGTGATCCTGATTACCAAGGATATTAACCTGAGGATGAAGGCCAAGAGCCTGGGTATTATGGCCCAGGATTACCATAACGACATGGTCCAGAACATCGACGACATTTATGAAAGCATAGAGTCCAGTGATGTGACTGACGATGGAGTGATTTCGGAGATGTATGAAACTCCCGAGGGAGTGGAGGTCGAGCGCTTTGGTTTGCCAAAACCTCCTGTGGCCCACCAGTACTTCATTTTTAAGAATGAATCTAAAAGTGGACTGGGGCACTATGATCCATTCAACAAGGTGGTAAACCGGGTGGAGAAAGTGAGGACCTATGGTATTGACCCCAGGAATGCCGAGCAGACATTTGCCCTGGATGCCCTTCTGAGACCTGAGGTTCAGCTGGTAGCTCTGACCGGCAAGGCGGGAACAGGAAAGACTCTGCTGGCACTTGCATCTGCCATTCATCAGCGCAAAGAGTATACGCAAATTTTCCTTGCCAGACCGATTATTCCCCTTGCAAACAGGGATTTGGGCTACCTGCCAGGTGATGTGAATGATAAGATCGGGCCCTATATGCAGCCCCTCTTTGATAATCTGTCGGTGATAAAGCAACGATTCAAACCACAAAGCAAGGAATTCTCACGTATCGAAGAGATGCAACAGACCGAGAAGCTGATGATTACTCCCCTTGCTTATATAAGGGGCAGGAGCCTCTCACGGGTCTTTTTTATTGTGGATGAGGCCCAAAACCTTACGCCCCACGAGGTGAAGACGATCATCACCCGTGCCGGAGAAGGAACCAAGATGATCTTTACGGGCGATATTCAGCAGATTGATTCTCCCTACCTGGATACAAAGTCCAACGGACTCACCTATCTGGCTGACCGCATGAAAGGTCAGGATATCTTTGCACATGTTCACCTTGTCAAGGGTGAAAGGAGTTACCTGGCCGACCTTGCCAGCAACCTGCTTTGATCATGGAACGTAAACTTTATATTATTCGGCACGGAAAGTCCAGCTGGGATAATGAGGGATTGAACGATATTGATCGTCCCCTGAATGAGCGGGGAATCCGGAGTGCAGAACTTATGGCCAAAAGGCTGATGGGAAAAGGGCTTGTGCCGGAACTGATCTATAGCAGTCCGGCCAACCGGGCGCTGAGTACAGCACTAATCATGAAACGGATCTGGGGTCTGGACCCTTCCGTTCTTCATATTCATGATGCGCTGTATTTGGCTTATGTCTCGGAGATAGGTGAGGTGGTGGAACGGGCCCCGGAAAAAATGGCGAGTCTGGCCATATTCGGACATAATCCTGCTTTTACGCTTTATGCGAATCAGTTCCTGGATAAGCCCCTGGAAAATCTGCCCACAGCGGGTGTGGTAGTACTTTCACTTGAGAGTGAAAGCTGGCGAAAGATTGGGAGGAAGCATGTAAGAGACAGTTATGTAGATATTCCCAAACGATGATAGAAGTTACCTGCGCAATTATTGTTGAGAATGGCAGGGTGCTGGCCACACGACGAAGCGAGCGCATGCCCCATCCCCTGAAATGGGAGTTTCCGGGTGGAAAACTAAAGGATGGTGAGAGTCCCGAGCGATGTATTGTGCGGGAGATTCGGGAGGAACTGGGTGTTGAGGTGGAGGTAAGGCAGGTACTCAGACCTGTCACCCATCACTATCAGGAGCAATCCATTAAGCTGATTCCCATTATATGTCAGATATTTGAGGGAATTATATCCCTTACTGAACACATGGAATACCGCTGGTTGGCGCCCGCAAAGCTGGATGATGTCGATTGGCTGGAAGCGGATGTTGAGGTGGCCAGTATGGCCAGGAAGGCTCTTGAAGCTTAGGATTCTGTCAGTACAGAAGGTCTCCCAGCCAGTCGGCTATGAAGGTCAGAAAATGCTTAATGGGATCGCCAATGCTGCTGAACCCTTTATTGACCTGGGTTCCTACAAAAAGAATAAACAGAAAATAAATCCCCAGCAGTAGCCAGGCTTTCCCGCGGGTAAATTGCTTTCCCCATAACATTATCACCAGGGCAAGGATGGTGGACAGTAAGAGAAAGATCCACACTTCCTGGGTGAAGTCTTGCATTTGGGGGGGTAAAGAAATTGAATGGCCATAGATCAGATTATAGAGCAGGATGGGTAGTCCAAGGGCAAAGGCAATGTCAAAGATATTGCTGCCCAGGGCATTGCTAATGGCATCGTCGTAATTTCCTTTCTTGGCATCTTTCATGGAAAGGATGGTGTCGGGAACGGATGTGGCAGCAGCAGAGAGTACCACGGAAACAAAAATCAGGGGAATGCTTGTTGCATCTCCAAACAGGTCGGTTCCCTTCACAAGGATCCAGGTGCCGGCACTCATTACCAGGGTGCTGATTACCAGTAGGATCCATGCCCTTTTGGCGGTCATTGGGTTTCCCTTAAGGAACACAGAGCTTATGTCTAGGGTGATGATTCTCAGGGCCCATGGAAGCTCCCGTTTTGCTTTGGGGGTTTCAAAACCCGGATCCACTTTTTTTCCTCTTTTGCTGATCATGAAGAGCACTCCCAGGTATGCCATGTAAACCAGTACCAGTACCAGCCCATTTATCGCATTCAGGTCGTTATGAAAAAGAAAAGCGATAAAAAGAAATTGGGATAGGAGCAATACCAATCCTTCACGTAGCAGAATCTTTTTATTCAGGGTAATTCTCTCCTTTCGCTTCATGTGAACAAGCATGAGGACTGCCATGGCAGGGATGATGAGCAGGTTGAACAGCGCACTCCCCGAAGACACTCCCAATCCTCCCGAAAATCCATCTGCATCCCTCAGGTAGAAAAGGAAGAAAATGGTGGTGAGGAATTCTGGCATTGAGCTTGCAATGGCATTGATGGTGGCACCCTTAATGCCTGCGGGCAGTTTTCTTCCCAGGAAGTCTGCTCCCAATTCGAAACCGTGTGAAGAGCGCCAAATAATCAGGCAGCTGATGCTTATTAGTGTAAGAGAAAGAATTATGGAGATCATGTGCAGGTGATTCATTGGGAGATACGGCTTACATGCATAAGCTGATCATCCAGGAAAACGTTTTCAAACTCGGTCAGGAATTTTTGATGGAAGTGGCCGATTTTTCTCTTTGTCATGAGTCCCATGTATCCCAGCCACTGGTTTCCAAGCCATATGGGCAGGATGTAAAGATGGTAGCTGCCTCTTTCATGACTGATTTTTCCTGCCCGGGTTATCTCCCTGATGGTCTTACTCTTTTCGAGCATCCCAAATTCCTCCATGGCAAGCGCAGCCTCCGGAAGGTCCTCGCAGGAAACCACGCCCGTCTCTTCGGTATGCAGAAAAGCATGGTCTATGTCCAGAAAAGTGAAATCGAAGAATTCCACAACAAACAGTGAGATTTTTTTCCCGAGCTTCTTTAAATCCCTGATTTCGCCCGAGGCAATGTCATTTTTAATGGGATCGAAATCGGCTGAAAGTTTGGATGGTATATAAATAAGCGTGTGAATGAAGCTTCCCAGGACTACCACAACGATCATGTACAGTAACAATGCAACGGTCATGGGGTAGAGATTGTCGGGAAAAAGGCTTATTACCAGCCTCATAAGCGGGATGGAAAGCGCCACCATGGAAATGGTGTAAAACACCATGAAGATCATGCGTTGAACATGGTAAATCATAGGTCAAATGTAGCAAATTTCCTCTTGAGTACTATTCAAAGTAGAGCCTTCTGGGGCTTTCTGCAAGAACCTCGCCTATCTCAGTGGCAAAGCCTGTAGCCGATTGATTCAGTTCTTCCACAAGTGCTCCCGACAGATCGGGGGAAACCGACAAAAGCAATCCGCCCGAAGTCTGGGCATCGTGCATGAGCATCCTGAGCGTATAGCTCACCTTCCTGGTGAAACTGACTTCGTTTCCGGTAAACTCCTGGTTGCGAAAGCTGGCCCCGGGAATGCTGCCCTTTTCAAAAATATCCTTTGCGCCACTCAGCAGAGGTACAGCATCACATTGGATTCTGAAACTCACCTGGCTGGCTTCCGCCATTTTCAAGGCATGTCCGGCCAGTCCAAATCCAGTAACATCGGTCATGCCTTTCACCCCGTATTTTTGGGCAGCTGCAGCCGCGTCTTTATTCAGGGATTTCATCTGATTCAATGCTGCCCGGTACATGGCGGGATCGGCCAGACCATTCTTTTGTCCGGATACCAGAGCCCCGGTTCCAATAGCTTTGGTCAGCACCAGCCGGTCGTTGGGCCTTGCCCCGGCATTGGTAATCAGTTTGTCGGGGTGCACAGTTCCCACCACAGCCAGTCCGAACTTGGGAGGGTGATCATCGATTGTATGTCCGCCGACAGTGAGCGCACCTGCCTCCATTACCTTGGAATTGCCTCCTTTCAGAATTTCCCCGAAAACTTCCAGGGGAATTTGGGAAGGGGAGAACATCATCAGATTCAGTGCCATCAGGGGAGTTCCCCCCATGGCGTAAACATCCGACAGGGCATTGGCTGCAGCAATCTCCCCAAATTCATAGGCATCTGAACAGATGGGCGGAAAAAAATCGGTGGTGAAGATCAGGGCCGTATCATCGTTGATTCGGTAGACACCTGCGTCATCGTGGGTGTCGACATCCACCATTAGCCTGGGATCGCTTGCAATGGGCAGGTCCTTTAGCATTTCGCTCAGGAGTCCGGCCGGTATCTTTGCTGAACAGCCCCCGTATTCGATGGTGGTCAGCAAATCGAATTTTCTACTCATGGATTTAAGATTTCCTGCGATCAGGGAGAAACTACATGGCCGGTCTGAACCAGGGTCTCGGTGATGCTTATCATGTTGGAGATCATTCCAACACCAATGTCGTACTGTATCCCGTAGTGGTCAATGCAGGTTCCGCAGAGCATGATTCGACAGCCCAGCTCTTCAAGTTCGCAGAGAGAACTGCAGACGGGTGATTCTTTCATAGCCAGCTTGACGCCTTCATTGTAAATTACAACATGGGTGGGAAGATGTTTCTGTAACTTCAGATTCTCCACAAAAGTCTCCATCAGCAGCTTGCCCAGGTCGGGATCTCCATTCCCCATCAGGGTTCCTTTCAGGCAAACCACATATTCACTGCTTACCGCTTCGCTTGAGCAATATGCAGCAGGATTCGATTCTTCAATAGAGCTATCCGGTCTTCTGAGGGTGATCGTGTGGACAGATCCGGAAGTGCTTACCTCTGGATGGGCACCCTGATCTTTCAGGTAGGACATCAGGTTTTTAAGCGAAGTATCATTGTCGGTAATCACTTCCAGTTCATCTCCGGGCTTAATCCCCAGGAGGGCCTCTTTAAGCAAAATCAGTGGTTGGGGACAGGTAAGTCCCTTCGTATCTATCGTATTCATTCGTTTAAAAATTTTTCAGGCACAAAATTACAATTTCCTGAAGAAATCTGGGGTTTTTTATATATTGTTCTCTCTTGTTCTAATGACTGAAGGTGAAAAACATACCCTGGAGCCCCGTTTATGGGTAGATCGGCATGGTGATTATCTTTACAACTATACAATTGTAAGGGTTAATGATGCTGAGAAGGCGGGTGACCTGGTACAGGATACTTTCCTGGCCGGACTGAAAGCCATGGATAGTTTCCAGGGACGTAGTTCGGAGCGGACCTGGCTTACTTCCATCCTGAAGCGGAAGATCATTGATACTTACCGTAAAAACGCCGCTTCCAGGGAGTCCTCACTGAGCGAATATGAGGTAGATATCCGGGACGGGGATTATTATCGGGGAGCGGAACCTTTCAAGGGACACTGGCTTGATGGCAAGGGGCCCAACTCGCACTCCCTGATGCCTGAAGGGGAGATGGAGCAGGCTGATCTTATGAAGATCATAGAGCTTTGCATCTCTCTGCTTCCGCCTAATCTGGCCTCTGTATTTATAATGAAGATGATTGATGAAACAGAATCGGAGGAAGTTTGTAAGGAACTTGGAATTAGCTCGTCTAACCTCTGGGTTATGCTGCACAGGGCCAGGTTGAAAATGCGGGGGTGTATAGAAAGTAAATGGTAAATGGTAAATGGTAAATGGTAAATGGGTAAGTGGGTAAATAGTAAATAGTAAATGGGTAAGTGGGTAAATGGGTAAATAGTAAATGGGTAAAAGGGTAAGTGGTAAATAGTAAATGGGTAAATGGTAAATAGGTAAATAGGTAAATAGTAAATAGTAAATGGGTAAATGGGTAAATAGTAAATGGGTAAATGGGTAAATGGGTAAGTGGGTAAATGGGATGTTTAAGAGGATGATGCATAAAGTTATGGTGTTTATGAGCAGGAATATGATTGCCTGCGATGAGGCCAGTTTCCTGATTTCTTACCGGCACGATCACCGCCTTGGGCCCTACCGTTGGATGCAGCTAAAAATGCACCTGCTCACCTGCCACCTCTGCAGGAAGTACGCCAGTCAGATCGAACAACTCAACAAAGCTGTTGAGCAATACAGCGAGGCTTGCTCCTCCCAAATATGTTATCACCACCTTCCCCAAAACTACAGGGAAGAGATTAAAGAGCAAATTAGCCGCGAGCTAAATGCCAAATAGTTGTTAAATCCCCTTCCTTTTGTAAGGTCTTCTTTTTGCTGACGTCTGACTCAGCACAAACATTTTAATTCAAATCTATTATCATGAAAACAGAGAAGAAGATCTTGAAGTCCGCCTCTATCATAGCCGGAGCATTGCTTACAACAACACTTGCAGCATCACCGTCAGCGGGAATGAATATCCTGGCCTATAATGACCTGGGATCGGGAGCTCAGCTTCGTAGTCACCTTGTTGATGCGAATTCAATACAGTCAAAGCAATCAGAAGCCACTACTTATAAGTTTGGAGAACTGAAGTGCGGTGAAGGCGAAAAGAAGAGCGAGAAGAAGGCTGAGGGCGAGAAGACAGAAGCCAAGAAGGCAGATGCTAAGACGTCCGACGCAAAAAAGGCTGATGTAAAGTCGGAGAAGAAAACAGAGGCTACAGAGGAAAAGACTAAGGAAGCCAAATGTGGAGAAGGTAAGTGCGGAGAAGGAAAATGCGGCGCTTAGATCTGATTTGGGCCGGGTTATGAGTTCAGGTTGCCATGTGTGGTAAGGGTAAATGTGGTTGATCCGGTCTGAACAAGAGCCCCGTAGAAATGCGGGGCTCTTCTTTCCAAATGGGACAGATAAAACCATTGTAACAAGGGCTGTTATTCAAAGAAAAAGAGAGAACCATGAAAGGTAAGGTTGGTATAGGCTTAAGAAGAGATATCGCGGAGGAGATTCTGGAAAGCAGATTGCTCACCCCCGATTTCCTGGAATTTGCTCCCGAGAACTGGATGGGTGTGGGTGGTAACTGGAAGCGTAGCCTTGAAAAGGCGGTATCCGCTTATCCTGTTACCTGTCACGGGCTTTCCCTCTCACTGGGAAGCCCGGAGGAACTTGACTGGGATTTCTTAGGGGAACTTAAAACCTTCCTGGATGCTTACCAGGTGGAGATTTTTTCAGAGCATCTGAGTTATACTAAAAGTCAGAATGCCCATTTGTATGATCTGCTGCCCATTCCTTTCAGACAGGATGCGGTAGATCATGTTGCCGATCGCATCAGGAAGGTGCAGGATTTTCTCCAGAGACCCATAGCCATTGAGAATGTTTCCTATTATACCCCTGTTGCTGCTCAGATGACGGAGCTTGAATTTATTTCTGAAATCGTGGAGAAGGCCGGGTGCAATCTCTTGCTGGATGTGAACAATGTCTATGTGAATGCCTTCAACCACCAGTACGATGCCCGAGCGTTTATCGGGAAGCTTCCGCTGGATAAGGTTGCCTATATTCACATGGCCGGTCACGAGCAGGTCGAACCTGATCTCATCATTGACACACATGGTCAGCCCATCGCCGACCCGGTGTACGAATTATTTGAATGGACCATCCAGAAGATGGAACCGGTGCCGGTTCTCCTGGAGAGGGACTATAATTTTAAGGAACTGGATCAGCTACAGTCCGAGCTTATACATTTGAAAAAATTGATTGCAAAACACTGGGAGGTCGCTCATGAAGCTTCATGAAGATACCGTTAGGATACAGGAAGACCTGGGCTTTTTCTGTCGCACCGGAAGTGAGATTGAAATTCCGGGAGTGACCCCCGGAAGACTTCGACATTACAGGCGTTTGGTGAATAATGTAATACGGGATTCGCTTGATTCGGCCTTTCCTATAAGCCTGGCAGCACTGGGAGAGGAGACATGGGATCACCTGGTGCAGGACTTTTTCTCCAATGGTCTGCCTGCAACGCCACAGATATGGAAACTGCCCTTTGAGTTCTACAGCTACCATGCCGGATTGGAAACCGGTACCCGGCTTCAAAAGCCCTACCTGGACGACTTGCTTTATTTTGAATGGATGGAGATAGAGGTCTATAACATGGCCGATCGTAATTTTCCTGTATTTACAAAAGAGGGTAAGCTCCTGGAAGATAGACTGGCATTCAACCCGGAGTATGAAATTGTCCGCCTGGAATACCCGGTCCACATGCACCCCGCTGAAGAATCTTCCGCACTTCAGGGGGAATATTTCGTATTGATTTTCAGAGACCCTTATACAGGCTTTGTGCAGTTCATCAACCTCTCAGCGCTCAATGCCTACATTCTTTCGCGTATGGATGAGGAAGGTTTGCCTGTCGGTAACCTGAAAGGTGATATCGCCCGGGCCACCGGAATAGAGAGTGGCTTATACCTGGATGAGGTCCTTGAACAGTTCATTACTGACCTGATGGATAAACACCTGATCCTCGGGTTTAAAAAGGAATAATGATTATTGGGAAGAGATCAGGGGTTGCTTCTTATTGAAGTTGGTAGCTTCCTGGTAGGCTGCCGCAACGGCCAGAACGCTTCCCTCATCGAAGAGATTACCCAGGAAGCTGATGCTTGTGGGTGAGCCGTTATCCTTGAAGCCGTTGGGGACCACCACCACCGGCTGCCCGGTGAGGTTGGTTGTAAGTAATTGCATACCCCCATCGAAAGAGGGTATAAGCACCACATCAAATTCCTTCATCCTGGCATGAAAATCTTCAATCAGGTCGTGCCGGATACGGTTGGCCTGGATGTATTCCACCGCTGTGATGTAGCGGGCTGTTCTAAAGGTGTTGGGCCATGCATAACGGTGTTGACGGACCAGCAGGGTATCGCGGTTGGAGCGGGTAAGCTCATCAAAGGCCGCAGCGGCCTCGGCCGTGAGGATCAGTCCCAGTGCAGAAACCGGAATCTCCTCGTTGTCGAGTTCCACAGGAATCAGATTTGCCCCCAGCTTTCTTAATACTTTCAGGGTCTCCCTGTCAAAATCAGAAACTTCGTAGTCTGAATCGAATGCCGACTTGAAATAGCCAATTTTCAGAGAGGAGAGATCGACTTCTCCCGGCCAGGTAAAGCCGGCATCCAGTACTGTTTTATCTGCCTTGTCGCTTCCCCTGATGGCATCAAATACGATGGCGCAGTCTTTGGCACTTCTACAGATGGGCCCCACTTTGTCCATACTCCAGCTCAGTGCCATGGCACCTGACCTCGTGACCCTCCCGTAGGTGGGTCTTAACCCGGTCGTTCCGCAGCGGGTCGAGGGCGAAACAATTGAGCCCCAGGTCTCGGTACCAATGGCGAAGGGTACAAGCCCGGCTGCGGTTGCGGATGCAGATCCTGCAGACGATCCGCTGGAGCCCTCCTGCAGATTCCAGGGGTTTCGGGTGGTGTCGGCAAACCAGACATCTCCCATGGCCAGGGCACCCAGTGTGGTTTTAGCCACCAGTATGGCTCCGGCATCCTCCAGTTTCTGTATGACCCCGGCAGTCTGATCCATTACCTGGTCTTTGTATGCCCCTGCTCCCCAAGTGGTTGGGTATCCGGGAAAAGAGAAAAGGTCCTTTGCGCCATAGGGAATGCCATGCAGGATGCCCCGGTCATTGCCCCGGGCAAGTTCGGCATCCATCTTACGTGCCTGCTTTATGGCATAGTCTTCTGTTAGTGTGACCACACAATGAAGCTGTGGGTCATATTTTTTCAGGCGGTTCAGGTAGAACTCTGTGAGCGCCAGGCAGGAGATCTCCCCTGAGCGTATCAATGAAGCCAGCTCCGGAATCGACATGAAAGCTAAATCCGGCTCCCGGGAGGGTTTAGTGACCCCGACCGGGATCTCCCACGAAATTTTTTCTGTGGGATCAGGAATGCGGAAGCCATAGGGGAGGGGATTAAACTGCAGGGCAGGAGGGGTGGAGTTGGGTAAGTGGTAGGCTCTGATATCTCTGTAGTCCATCATCAGATCGGCCAGACCCGAATCGATCATTGCCTGTTCCATACTATCGAATTCAATATCCATGGGATTCATCACATACCATGCAGAATCAACGATAACTTCCCTTTCCGAAGAATTTCCTTTGTCCGAAGGGGACTGATTACAGGCGTATATACTTAGTAGTAAAAAAGCAGTGAAAAGGCCTCTGACACTCCTTTTCAGGGCGGTGGGGTATGGATTCATAGTACTTATTTTTGGGATCAATGACGGAAATATACAAAAAAGTGTGTTTCTTTTTTGTGATTTAAAGTAGATCATCTATATTTGCACGCGCTAAAGGGAGCTTAGCTCAGCTGGTTCAGAGCACCTGCCTTACAAGCAGGGGGTCACTGGTTCGAATCCAGTAGTTCCCACAACAAAAGTAAAAGAGGCTGTCTCAAAAGGGGCAGCCTCTTTTTAATTGCACACTGACCAGTC
>CAZRPW010000048.1:6355-30622 GCA_964601975.1 uncultured Bacteroides sp. | reverse complement strand
TGGAGTCCCTTTCACGCTATTCGAAACTTGGATTGAATTAATATGCGTTTCAAAACGCTTTTTTTAGTGTATTATTTAACCTTTCTTTTATTATTTTAATAAAATTTATATATTTACCCGTAACAAAATGAAACAAAAGTATTCTAAGCTTATTTTGTAACGTTGCGTAATTTTTTACTGAATGATAACTAACCATTATGTAATACAAATATTTACAGATCTCCAAAACAATTCTAACCAATTTTTTCTATGAAAAAGAATCTACTTTTAACCGCAATTCTACTCCTCACTTTGGTAGGCAGTATAATGGCTCAAACCCGCACCATTACAGGTAGGGTAACATCCTCTCAGGATGGAGAACCATTACCTGGAGCCAATGTAGTGGTCGTAGGCCAGAGTATTGGAACAATAACCAATGCAGATGGATCTTATTCTCTAGCTGTCCCATCGAATGCGACAGCCTTGGAATTCCTCTTTGTTGGAATGGAAAGCCAGGAAGTTACGATTGGCAACCAAACCGTAATTAATGTTTCCTTAAATCTTTCCCTTGTAGGGCTTGAAGAAGTTATCGTCACAGCCTTGGGTATTGAAAGGAGCGAAAAAGCGCTGGGATTTGCAGTGCAGGAACTGGGGCAGGAGGAATTAACATCCGCCCGTGAATTAAACATCACCGGATATCTTACAGCAAAGGTAGCCGGGGTACAGGTGACAAAAACATCTGCAGGTACCGGAGGTTCTTCCAGTGTAACCATCAGGGGAAACTCATCCATCACAGGGAGTAACCAACCCCTGTATGTAGTCGATGGTGTCCCAATCATCAATAATCCTAAATCTTCCGGTGGTTTGTGGGGTGACAATGACTACGGAGACGGGATTGGTGATATCAACCCCGAAGATGTTGCATCCATGTCAGTCCTTAAAGGTCCGAACGCTTCTGCGCTATATGGATCAAGAGGTGCAAACGGGGTAATCCTTATAACCACAAAATCCGGAAAGAAAAGCAAAGGGGTTACTGTGGAAGTCAATTCAAATTTATCTATTGAGACTTTGAATCTGATTCCCAATTATCAGAATAAATATGCCACGGGCTATGAGGGAACCAACCTTTACGGATCCCTTATTGAACTTCCGGTGGGAAGCGGTCAATACTACGAGACCATGGATACATGGCATGGAGATAGCTGGGGTCCGCCACTGGACGGTCGCAGAACCATCATCAATCCCTTCGTATATCCAGAGGACAAGAATACCCAAACCATGGTATTGCTTCCCCAACCCGAAGATAATGTAGCTGAATTCTATGAAACCGGTATAACAAATTCGAATACAATTGCAATCACCGGTAGCGATGAAAAAACAACCACAAGGCTTTCACTTGGCAATGTCACCACCAAAGGGATCGTACCCAACCACAAAATCAATAAGTATAATGTGGCTTTACGGTCTTCTTCGAAAGTAAACAAGTGGCTTTCCTTCGATTCCAAGATCAACTATATCCATACCGACGGAAGCCAGAGACCTTTCCTTGGGTCAAGCAGGTACAATGTGAACAACACTTTTGCAATCATGGGTAGGTATGTCCCTATGGATTTCCTTGAAGAATACTATGAGACAACCGGAACCTATGGCCGCTGGCCTGGAGTTAGCCTGAACCCATATTACGTAGTAAATGAAATCAAAAATAATGACTACAGGGACAGGATGCTTGGATATGCTTCTGCTACTGTAACATTTACCGACTGGCTAAGCCTGATGGGGCGCGTAGGAGCTGACTTTTATACTGAATACCGCAAAACAATCTATCCGGTGGGTGACAGAGGTTATTCAACAGGACGGATAACCACTGACATGCAGAATCACAGGGATATCAACTCAGATCTCATCCTAACCGCCAATGGACAGCTTGCAAAGGATCTCACAGGTTCTATGACCCTCGGTGCCAGTTTGCTAAATCAAAGAAGAGACACCGAATATATGGATGCAAGGAATCTTAAATCAGAGGGTGTTTACAATGTATCCAATGCAACAGAATTTAATCCTGAGTCCTACCTCTGGCAAAAAGAAATGCAGTCGGTGTTCTTCATGGGACAACTTGCCTATAAAAACTACCTCTTTCTGGATGTAACCGGACGAAACGACTGGTCTTCAGCTCTTGGAGAAGGTAATTATTCTTTCTTCTATCCATCGGCAGGTCTGAGTTTTGTATTCTCCGACGCCTTTGGCCTGGACGAAAAGATTCTTAGTTTTGGTAAAGTACGCCTCTCATGGGCACAGGTGGGTAATGACTCGGATCCTTATCTGACCCAGGTAGGTTATTCCTCCTATACGACCAATTACCTTGGACAGGGTTTTGCATCTAAAAGCGGTACAATTCCACCATTTGACTTGAAAAATGAATTAAGCGAGTCATGGGAAATAGGTGCAGACCTGAGGTTCTTGCAAAACAGGGTAGGTTTGGACGTTACTTACTATAACGGACATACAACCAACCAGATCCTGCCCATCAGTATTTCATCAGCCAGCGGCTACAGTCAGATTATAATTAATGCTGGACAGGTCAGTAACAAAGGACTCGAAGCAATCGTGAATATTACACCTGTAAACATGAAAAATAGCTTCAGGTGGGATGTTTCTTTCAACTATGCGAAGAATATTTCAACGGTAGATGAACTGGCTCCCGGTATTGAAACTTACCAGATTGCCGACCACTATCCCAATGACATCTATGCCAATCCGGGAGAACCTTACGGAACCATCGTGGGGTATGCAACCAAAAAGAGTCCTGATGGCAGGTATATCGTAAATGCCAGCGGTTCATATGCTCGTGAAGCCAATGTAAGCGTACTTGGAAATATAACTCCCGACTGGATTGGTGGTTTGAACAACACTTTCTCCTTCAAAGGATTCTCAGCCAATGTCCTGATTGACTTTGTCCAGGGTGGACAGCTTTCATCTGCAACTAAATACCAGATGACCGCTAAGGGCACAGGGAAATTCACAGAAGAAGGCAGAAGGCCTCAGGATACGGACGACATGGGAAATCAGTTACCCTACGTAGGTGTGCTTGACGGAGTTATTGAAATCACGGATGCTGAGGGCAATGTGACAGGCTATGAAGAAAACACACAGGCAGTAGACGGCCAGACTTACTGGGCAAGTCGTGCCTGGGGTGGACCCACTGACTGGTTTGTTCTGGATGGCAGTTATATCAGCCTGAGGGAGGTCATGTTAAGCTATCGCTTCCAACCATCTGCACTTGAGAATACCCCCTTTGCTGGGATCTCAATTAGCCTCGTGGGCAGGAACCTGTTATACCTTGAAGAACACATGGAAGACATGGGTATATCCCCCGAGTCTGCACCAAACACTAGCGCTGGTTATGCAGGAATTGAATCACAGGCAATTCCGACCACAAGGACCTGGGGTGTAAATTTAAAATTAACGTTCTAGTTCATTGGCAACTGAAATATATAAACAGACAAATATGAAATCATTGAGAAATATAAAAATCGTAGCTGTTCTGGGATTGGTTGTCCTGATGACCAATGCCTGTACAGAGGACTTTGCGGATCTGAATACCAGAAATTCGCTCGTCACTGAAGATGTACTTAATACCGATCTACTATTAACCTATGTACTGCACAGGAGCATTGTCACGGGCCTGGGTGGTGGAGGTGGCACTGAAGGGAATTATCCGGGAATGTCGGTATCCAATGCGAACCTTCCTTTCCATATCTATTCCAATACAGGCCTATGGAATAATGCCTATAGCAGAGATGGAAGGAACCTGTCGGACCTGATCCGAATTCTGGAAAATAAGGATGCTGAAGCTGGCACAAATGAGAATGCAAGCATGATTGCCATAGCAAGGATTTTGAAAGTCTGGAGTTTTGCCAGGGCTACTGATGCCTATGGCGATATTCCTTATTTCGAATCATGCCTGCCCCAGGAAGAGGTTGTAATCACACCAAAATATGATTCTCAGAAAAGCATCTATGAGGATTTGTTTAAGGAGTTGAAAGAAGCAGTAGCTCAATTGGATCCGGATCTGCCAAATTATGGAGGTAATGACCTGATGTATGGTGGAGATGTGGAGAAGTGGGCGAAATTTGCCAACTCACTCAGGCTTCGTCTGGCCCTGCGGGTGCGTTATGCTGACCCTGCTATGGCCACTGCCAACATGAGCGACCTGAATGAATCCAATCTGATTACTGATCCGGCAGACAATGCCTTTATCAATACTGCCGATGATATAATCGATAATACAAACCCAAACTTCCAGGATGCTTTGTATTCCCAGGGAGAATCTCTGACCAAAAGGATGCCTGCAAAGACCATTGTAGATATATGGCAGGATAATTATGATCCACGCCTGAAAGTGTTTGCAGACACAGCTGAAGCCAGCTGGCCAACCACTCCGGGTTATGAAGAGTATGACTATTTTGGATATCGCGGACATACCTTGCTGGGGAACGTCCCGGTAGAGCAAAAATATCCCTGGGGTAGTGAATCAACTTCACGCTGGTCATTGCTGATGTACGCACCAGTATGGCCCATGACTGTGATAAGCTCTCAGGAGGTATACTTAGCACTGGCTGAAGCAGCCCTGTTCAGCATAAAAGGTTCTCCGGCCGATGCCCAGGGCTTCTACGAAAAAGGCGTTAAAGCCGCCTTGAACTGGGCCGTAAACTGGTATGATCTTACTTCCGGGCAATTGAAGGATATGTTTGCATTATATCGTCCCAGCTGGACCGCAGAGCAGGTTGCTGACTATGCCGACTTCCATAGGATTACACAGGAAGAGGTGGATGCTTTTGCTGACACTGCCACAGTTATGACGCTGACAGGCACAAATGAAGAGCAACTGGAAATGATCATGAACCAAAAGATCGCCGGATTCTATCCGATGCAAACCTATGAAGGATATTGCGAATGGAGAAGAACAGGCTATCCCAGGGTTCAGGTCGGAGACGACGGAGATGACCTGCAGGGAGTTTCTCCCAGAAGGTACATGTGGCCTGATAGCGAGCAGTCATTTAATGCTGAGAACTATGAAGCAGCCAAGGCGGCCATCGGTGGCGTTGACGGAATGCTTGTAAAAGTATGGTGGGATAAAAACCCACTTGCACCGCATGCACATCCGGACCCGGTTCCCGAGCAGGACGCACCTTATGTAATTGTTAAATAATCTGAACTATAGTGAATTAAAAATGTAGTTCGCTTAAAACAATAATGCAATGAAAAACAGCTCATAAAGAAATCTTTATGGGCTGTTTTTTTTTCTTACAAAACCCCAGCCAGATTTAAAAACACTACCGGATATGAAAAACCTGCCGTCACCAAAATATTTTAAGATGAAAACTTCCCTGCTCCCAAGCTGTTTTAGCGTGAAAAAACCGCTGATTCCGACGTGTTTTTTTGTGTTTCTTCTTGCTTTGACCTCCTGCCAGAATCCTGCCCCGCAGACTGGTAAAGATACACCCGGCAAGGAAGTATCCGGTGAGGCAGCACACGGCATGGAGGCAAATAATATCCGGACATATCTTTCCCGGGTGGCCTCAGAGATCACTGACAAAAGTCTGACAGATATAACGACACTGCAAACCTGGCAAGATCAGCGACCCCAACGTTACAAGGAATTTATGGAAATGATGGGCTTGCAGGACATGCCCCTCGAGGGGCAGCGGCCCAACTTAAATATTACCACTACCGGCACGATCCAGGAAGAGGGTTACCGAATTGAAAAACTCTATTATGAATCGCTTCCAGGGCTTTATGTAGCGGCAAACCTCTATATCCCCGATGAGCTAAAGGAGCCCGGACCAGCAATCCTTTATGTCTGTGGCCACTCCCCCACGCAAAAAGTAAGGTACCAGCCCTATCCAAAAAAATTCGCTGAACTTGGGTTTGTGTGCCTGATCATCGAAACCATTCAGTTTGGAGAGGTATGTGGTGATCACCACGGTTGTTATTCAAAAGGCTGGTTCCACTGGTATAGCAGGGGCTACAATCCGGGTGGAGTAGAATTATGGAATGCAATGCGCGGACTTGACCTCCTGTCTGAAAGGCCCGAAGTCGATCCAGAACGTTTGGGTGTTACAGGAATCTCGGGAGGAGGCTCCCAAAGCTGGTACATTGCTGCAGCCGATCCACGCATAAAGGCAGTGGCACCTGTTTGCGGAGCCAGCACCCTTGATGCTCAGATTGGTACCCGGACCATTGATGGCCACTGCGATTGTATGATGCCCATCAATACTTACAGACGCGATTTCCAGGATATCGGAGCACTGATTGCGCCTACACCGCTCCTGATTGCACAGGCCGATCGTGATGGACTGAACACCATTGAATCGGCCCAGCGCCTGCACCATGATATTAAAAAGATATACGACCTGTATGGATCACCCGATCACATAAGCCTGGTGGAGAGTCCCGGAGGGCACTCCTACCACACCATATCAAGGCAGGAGATCCATTCATTTTTCATCAAACACCTGATGGGCAAAGAAGTCCCTCCCGAAGAAACAGGCGATATCGATCAAACAGAAGCTCATGCACTTTCAGCAGATGAGTTAAGGGTGTTTACAGATGGAATCCCTGCCGACGACAGAACTACAAGCATTCAGGAGTCCTTCATTCTCTTGCATGGAGACCCTGAAATTACAAATCCGGGTGAGCTGAATGCTTTCCGTGATTCGGTTAAAAACTTCCTGAACACCAGAACATTCGGAGCATTCCCAGAGGTGGCAGTTCCATTCGATCCCCGGCACGAATTCAGGTCACTCGATGGAGCCAGGTATGGCTGGGATATTCATAGTTTCGTCTCTGAAAAGGGTTGGCGTTTAAAAGTCGACATGCGCTGGAGGAACGATCCCGAAGCCGATAAACCGCTGATGATTGTGTTGCGTAATTATGACGAGAATCGCTGGGATTCTGAAAGCTTTGCTTCGGGAATAGACAAAAAGTGGAACATCGCTTATCTTGAAGTGAGGGGAGTTGGAGAAAACGGCTGGGACCCGGCCTTGCAATGGCATGTCCGCCGTGCCTCTGCGTGGACCGGCAGAACCATTGCCTCCATGCAGGTGTATGATCTCTTGCGGGCCATAGAATTTTGCCGGAGCCTGGATGGGATTGACCCCGGAAAAATTAGCATAGCTGCCAGGGATGAAATGAGCGTTGTGGCCATGTATGCCGCATTGCTGGATGGCGCTTGTGAGACCCTGATTCTTAAAAACCCACCCGTAAGCCAGGACCTTCCAAGTCAGCCCGATGGCAAGGGAGCTGCCATTGAAATGCTCAACTGCCTAAGGATTACCGATCTCTATCAATTACCTGCCCTTCTGAGTCCCACAGAAATTCGCTACCAGGGAGATAGACCTGAATCCTGGCAGTGGTCAGAAGACATCCTTCAAACAATCGGAGAAAAACTTTAATAGATAGCCAATCTTTTTAAACAGCTATTCAAATGAAGAACCACCATCAGTTATCCAGAAGAAAATTCATTCTTGACACCTCAAAAGCCGCAGCGCTGATAAGTGCCGGCACCTTAATACATTCATGCACATCCGGTGCAAATCACAAAACTGCCTATAAAATTCCCCGCAGAAAGCTTGGGAATACAGGGCTTGATGTCAGCATCCTGGCATTTGGCGGAGGCTCACAGTTTCTTCAGAACAATGACGGAGAATGGGAAAAGCTACTTGAAGCTGCCGTGGAAGGTGGAATCAACTTCTTCGAAACTGCTCCCTCCTACATTGCCTCCAAATTCTGGGAGACCGGCGATGGCAAATCACTCGACAGCAGTGAACAACGATTTGGACAGGTTTTATCTCCCTATCGTCAGCAGATTGTCCTTTCCACAAAGCTATCATCAAGGGATCCTGAAGAGGCAAAAGCCAGCCTGGAAGCCAGTCTTAAGAATTTCAAAACAGATTATGTCGACCTCCTGATGATTCATGGAATAACGGCTGACGACAGCATTTCAGAAATTGAAGAAGGACTATTTAAGACCATGCAGGCCTTTAAGGAATCCGGTACCGTTAAAAACATCGGGTTCTCCTGTATGAATGATCCGGAACATGGAAGGGATATGCTTGAAAAACTCGATTTTGATGTGGTTCTGGCAGCCATGAACGCAAGCAATTATGGTGGTTTCGCAGATGCCATCCTCCCGGTGGCCAGGAAGAAAAATGCAGGCGCTATTGCCATGAAACTGATGAGAGACATGGTTGGTGTAGCAGCCACTCCTCGCGAACTTCTATCCTATGCCTGGTCCCAGGAAGGCGTATCCAGTGCAACGGTCGGCCACTGGGGAATGGAGGCGCTTATGGAAAACCTGCAAATTGCGCAGCAATACAAGGAAACCCCTGTGGCCAGGCTGGATCGTGAAGCACTGGAACTCAGGCTGGCCTCCTACGCCGGACCTCATGCCCTGTGCTGGACTCGTCCCGGCTACAGGGATGGTGATATTGTTGTAACTTAGATGTGGCATAAAGGTTGAAGAATGAAGGTTGAAGAATAAATGCAAGCAGCATAGATTCAATGGCTGCATTTTCTGGCTTCATCGGCGAAAGCGCTTAGGGAATAATCAGTCCATCTGTATTAGCAACAAACAAACCAACAGATTCGATGATGTACGCCTCCTCATCTTTCAGCAAACAGCAGATAGAGTTACTCCTTAATACATTCTGTGCTTGTCCGGATAGTTGTATGATGTCAGGTCCGGGGCCAGGACTCAAGCTAACCTTCATATTTGTGAGGTCTCCCACTTTTTTCGGAATCAATGCGGAAGATTGAAAAATTTCCTGTAGTGTTCCTGAAGCAAGCCCGGAATTATTGTTGAGACTGGAAGCAGTATTGAGACTGGAAGCAGTGTTGAAACTGGAAGCAGTGTTGAAACGGGAAGCTATATTGCCTCTTATACTAAGGGTGACTCTCAGATAACCTTCGTAAATCAACACTATATAGTTTCTATTGCCTGTGCTTATATTTAGTGTATTTCCCTTAAGCCAGATCCAGGAATTTTTCCCGTATCTTCTGAGTTCTTCTTTGATTCTGCGCATAATCTCATTCACTTCTGTCGCAGGCTGTCCTGCAATTGTACTGCCATTAACAGGTTCGCCAATGCGTATATACCGGTTAAAGAAATTCAATAAGCCATTATATTCCTCCCAGGTTTCTGTAGAATATCCAATCTCCAGAGAATTGATCTCAGAGCTTAATAGCAAATTCAGGGAAGTTACGATGCCGGTTCTTTCATTCAGATATAATTTGCTATGCAAATGAGAGATCTTTTTAAACTGAAGTGCCAGTTTATTCAGATCATGATATGTGGCTATATTATCAGGGTCGTCCCTTACATATATCTCTGTATGAATCCCCCTGCTCTTTAACCCATTGATCTTATTCACAAGTTTATACCATTTCGATATATTCATATAAGGCGATACAATGATGACCCTTTCATCACTCTCATCGAGTAATGTTAGAATTCTGGCAGAGATTTCAGAAGGTTTGATCAATTCCATTTTGTTCCATGCAAGCGTGATAGATCCTTTTAAAACCCCTCAAAAGCTTTTGAGAGGGGATTTTAAAAGAATCAATAGGTGAATAAATAAGTCATGGCAAATGCCCGGCCGATTTTCTATACTTAATGTTACAGACCAGGCTTTTATCGACAGCTTGAGGCGAAAAATTCAGCGATTCGCCCCGGAATTTCGATTTTGGGGCGGAATCGCTGAAAAAATAACCACCGCCATATAAATTATCTTTTGATAAGCCGAATTAACTTATATCAAGATAATTTATATCATTCAGGATACACTTATTATCCCTAAAAAAGCTATTTTAGCTTATAGAACGATAATTTATATAGTTTCTATGGATAGCTGGAGCATTATTAATCGGTTTTCAGGCAAAAATATGCTTGGATTTAGATTTCAAGATATTGTAAGGGAGTTTCCCGAAAAACACCCTGCACATCTGACCAAAATACTGGCAAATATGGTCGATAAGGGTATGCTATGTAAAATAACCCACGATAATTACCATATCATTCCCGCGAATGCGGATCCAGAAACCTATTTACCGGATAGCCACCAGGTTGCTATAATTATGATGCAGAATAAGGATTACTATATCGGGTATGCTTCTGCTGTGAAGATTCATGGGCTATCATTCCTTTCGGAGACAAAAGTATCTGAGGCCAAAGAATATGTAGTTGCCAAAAAGCAGATGAAACCGGCCATAAGGAGTTTCGGGAAAATTACATATCAGTTCATACATCATAGTTCGACCCGATTTTTCGGCTTTGAGAGCATCTGGATAAACCAGTTTGTGGAAGCAATGGTAAGCGATCTGGAAAAGACTATCGTGGATATTGCTACAAAGCCCCAGCTTTGCGGTGGTATTATTGAGGTCGGGAATGTGCTATTTCAGGTTAATGACCGCATAGATTATGACAAACTGTTCTTCTATTTTGCGAGTAATTTGAATAAGTCTGCCAGAAAAAGATTCCTTTTCCTCACTGATTTATTTGGAATGGAATGGACTTATGAACATGATAACATGATGGATAAAATTGGATCCGGCACCTCTTTACTGGATCCCTCGGAACCAGACCAGATAAAGAATAGAGGGAAATTTGGATTAAAAATCAATGTGGATCCCATCAGCATTAAGGAGAATGTGCTTCACCACAAAATATCCTAAGGTGCAACAGCCAGCTGTAATAGACAGAATATATCAGCACCTCATTTTCGATTACATAAATACTTACAGAATGATTCTTTTAAAATCCCCTCTCAAAAAACTTTGAGGGGTTTTAAAAGAAGCAAATCTACTCAACCTGACAGATCGAGAATCAATCGTTTAGAAATGGAGGTTCAATCACTTAGAATTGGGGATTCAATAGCTGCATTTTCTGGCTTCATCGGCGAAGGCCCTTAAAAGTTTCATGTCTGCTTCAAAGAAATGGTCGGAGGGGGAAAGGATATAGCCTCCTCCCTCTCCGGCTTCCTCAAAGCATCTTCTGACTTCCTTTCGGGTTTGCTCCTCGGTACATCCCGTAAAAAAATGAAACTGGTCAAAGCCACCGATCATACATACCTTGTCACCAATCCGGCGCTTTGCTTCTTTAAGGCTCACATCACCCCCCATCCCCGCAGGGGTAAAAGTCTCCATGGCATCGGGTCCCATGCCTGCAATATCTTCAAGGATGGGCATCATTCCACCACAGGTATGGTACACAATTCTCTGACCTGCCCTATGGGCTGCCTCAATTAATTGCGAATCATAAGGAGCCACAAATTCCCTGAACATATCCGGGGATATGACGGTGGTGGAAGCATCTCCCCCACCCAGTTCCAGCAGGTCGTATTTTGCTCCCTTCATGGATTCAATATAGACCCTCTTCCTTCGCATAAGAATATCCAGGAAGGCATGCACCCAATCCGGATCTTCCAGGGCTGCGATTATGAGTTTTTCTGCCCCGAAGAGGCAAGCCGCATCCTGCCAGCATCCGGGTTGACCGAATCCTTCAAAGGCCGGGATATGTCCCCTGATCAGCCCCCTGTTTCCATAGGCTTCAGCTGCCTCATTTATCTCCTCAATATTGCATAAGGGCACAGTCATATATTTTGCGATCACCTCAATGTCAGACTTCTCCTTTACAAGGGGTTCGGCAAGCCAGGTTGTATGTTCATTGGATTGCAAAACCATGAAGAGCGTTTTATCCGGAGTTACAATATTGAACCTCCAGGTCGTGCAGGAGGACGAATCCATGGGCTCAATTTCAACGCGCCAGTTGTCGGAACAAACCCTTCGGGCTTCCAAAAACCCTAATTCTGTATGTCCGGGGTCAAAATATTCTCCCTTTTCCGGGGAATATCCGTAGGCCATCACCCATTTGATGGGATCGAGACCGATTTCATCAAAGAAGGCATCATTGGAAATCCCATTCATATGGCTATCCAGGAAAGAAGGCATCACATGATGTGTGGTAACCGGAAGACGGTCTGCCCTGCCCTTGTCCAGAGTTGTAATAAACCTTTCTTTAGCGTTCATCAGCTGTAGTAAGTTTTATGTTATAGCCAGCCACGCCTGAGCAATTAATAAACCTTTCTTTAGCGTTCATCAGCTGTAGTTTTGGCGAAATACGCAGCACCTCTCACAATCCGTCCCGGTTTAGCCCCTGTATGCTCCCCATCCCTGAGCACCAGCTGTCCGTTTACAAATACATGCTTTACCCCGGTGGCATATTGATGGGGCTCTTCAAAGGTGGCAAAATCACTGATCTCTTTCGGATCAAAAATGACGATGTCGGCATAATAACCCTCTTTCAGCAGGCCTCTGTGACTGATCTTCAGATTTTCGGCAGGGAGATGGGTTAGCTTACGAATGGCCTCTTCCAGGGAAATAACTCCTTCATCCCTCACATACTTCCCCAGCAACCTTGAAAAATTTCCGTAGGCCCGGGGGTGTGGATTGGTTTTCAGAAAGACTCCCTCGGGAGCCAGGGATTGCTCGTCGGACCCAAAACTGACCCATGGAAGAGCAATCTGCTTTTTGATATTTTCCTCCGACATTAAAAAGAAGATTGCATCCACCCTGCTGTCATCATCAATGATCAGATCGATGATGGCTTCAGCAGGTGATACCTTCCTCATTTGAGCCACTTCGGCCAGGGTCTTGCCTGTCAGATATTTTAAGGAATCATTCTTGAATCCTGCAAGGATGATATTCTCGGCGGGACCTGCCATCTGAAAGAAATTCTCCCAGTCCTTCCCGGGAGCGCGCATTTCAGCCAGGAGCCTGGCCCTGATTAAGGGATCCTTCAACCTTGCCACCCAAGCATCGTGCCCCCCTTCCTGCACCCACTTTGGCATGGTGGCATACAATCCGGTGCCGGCCGCAGGATAATTGTACATATCAGCTGTGATTTTTAGTCCGCTCTCCCTGGCCGAGTCGATCTTAGTAATTACCTGGTCCATTTTGCTCCAATTACCTGTACCGGCTGCTTTCAAATGATAAATCTCAGCATCTATACCCGCTTTTTCAGCGATTTCAATCACCTCATCCACCCCTCCCAGGAGATTATCTCCTTCACTTCTCATATGTGTAATATACAAGCCATCATATTCGGCCACCACTTTGCATAATTCGATCAACTCGTCTGTGCTTGCAAAAGAAGCCGGGGCATAGATTAAGGAAGAGCTGATGCCCACAGCACCCTCCTCCATTGCCTCTCTGACAAGCAACTTCATGCGCTTCATTTCTGCGATGGTGGGCGGCCGGTTTTCATACCCGAGTTCATTTATCCTGATGGTGGTGGCACCTACAAATGAAGCAATATTGCAGGATATCCCCCTGTTTTCAAAGGACTCAAGATATTCCCCCAGGGTGGACCAGTCAATGGGGTATTTGATGTCTCCCTGCTGTTCGATCTGCTCCTTTTTCATGGAAGGGTTCAAGGGACCTCCTGACCAGCCTTCCCCCAGCACTTCGAGCGTAACACCCTGCCGGATGTCGCTCTGGGAAAGTCCATCTTCAATGAGCGATTCTCCCGCCCAGCTTAGCATATTAATAAAGCCCGGAGCAATTGCAATCTGTCCAACATCCATCTCTTCTTTTCCCCTAAAAGAATGCAGATCTCCTATGGCAGCAATGGTATCTCCGGCGATGGCTATGTCGCCCACGTAGGGAGCAGAACCTGAGCCATCATATATCATCCCGTTTCTCAGAATAAAATCATATTCAGGTCCCGGCGCGCAGGCTGCCAGCAGTACCATGGAAAACAGGATCAGATATCTCATAGTTTTGTGCTTTTAAATTTGATTAATCCAGGAGCAATTCATCCAGTGTATATTCGGGTAAGATCTCGTGATTCCCTTCAAATATGACCAGCTTCAGGTTAAGGTATTCCTTCCTTAAAAATACCTCTCTTTGAGCAATCTTTCCAAAGTCTCCCAACTTTTTCCTGTGCTCAAGCAGCGCCAGCTTTTCCTGATCTGAGACGAAAGCAGAAGCATCCTTTACGCCAAGATCGGAAAGTACTTTATTATAAAAATTGATGGATTGGGTGATAGGTACACTTCCCTGGATCCCGTCATAGATCCCGGTGTAAATATAGAGTTGTGAATGGCATAGTTTTTCTACAGGGGTAGCCCAGTGAATGGGCGATTTTTCTTTTGCCACAGTGATATTAAGGATGCTGTCTTCTGAACTTGTACATGCGAGAATATCCAGTGCATATTTGTTTCTCCTGATAGAACTTTCCCGGTACCAGGCCTCCAGGTCAGAGATAGGCACCCAGGCTGAAAACTTCCTGATTTTGTGTTTCGACTTCATGAAAGTTCCAAGAGTGGCATAACCTCCACCGCTTTGTCCAACCACATATATTCTGGATGTATCCACATTGGCATTTTCAATGGCATAGGAGATCGCATCATCAATATCAGACAGCGCCAATGCACTGCAGCAGGCATTTACAGTGTTATTTACTCCGCGAAAATCGGGATGTATATAGTTCAGGTCTTTGGATCTGCACAGATCGGATATGGGATCTGCCTGGGTATAATCTCCACTCCAGGTATGTAGATTAACTACCAAAGGAGCCGGATCGGAAGCCCTGGATCCATACATATAAGCCATCTGAACATGGCCATCCACACCAGAGGGGATCTCCACCAAAGAAAAGTCTTCACTCCATGTTTCCTCCTTGGTGCCATCGCCGGTTAAGCACTGGTCCACACAGACTCCATCTAAACTCCCAAAAAGCAATATCCCAAAAGCCAATAATAATTTAACCACGTAATTCATCTTTTGTAAATGTTTCATCTGACAATGATGTCAATTTCCTTGTTTTTATCCAATAAGAACTCCTTTTTTTTCTTCTTAACAATAAGGGTATAAGGTGATGAGTAAGAGATTTTTTCACCATCTACAGCATATTCCGGCAACTCTTCCATTATTAATCCATCGTCGTCCGTAGTCCGGACCATCACTTCTTCGCCGGTCCTGTCCAATATCCTTATCTCAGCCATAGGCACAGCCTTCCCCTTCCTATCGATCACCCGTGCATTTAATGACCAAAATACAGAATAACTATGGTGCTGGTCCGTGGCATCTATTTCGAAATCAAAACCCTCAAATGTATTGGAACGGAACTCTATCTCCTTCGCAAGGCAATCGTCCCGTTCGATCCAGCCCATTCGTATGGGTTTGAAACTTGTTTTAGAAGCCGGAGAACGGCTGATAGTATTCCCGGCTATCAGGGTCCCCGTCGCACTACCATATCCACAGGCCACCCAGATGGGGGTTACATTGGAGGTGATGTGGTTGTTGTATATCTTACCCCCCAGGGCATTTCCGATGTAAAAGGCATAGGCCTCGGCATCGGTTTCAGGATGGTCCTGCCGAATAAAAATATGGTTTCCGAAAATGTAATTATCCCCTGCACTGGTACTGAAGAAAAAAGCAGAAGCCATGGGGATATAGTCGGGGTAGTCCGGGAATTTCCTTCCCCTTATGTGAAAAGTATTATTGTAAATCCTGTTCCCGAAACAGCCCCTGGGTGAACCCAGTGCTGCCCCATAATCGGCCACCCGTATTGCGTTTGTACTGTAATGTTCATGATATTCACAGCTTGGAGGTGAAGCATTTATTTTAAATACATTATTGAAAATCTCAATATGACTGTGCCTGAATATTTCCAATCCGGATCCAATCTCCGGTTCAATCCGGTTCTCAAAAACCATGGAACTGTCGCCCATGGCCATGATGCTGTAGTGATTGGTTACAGTCTGCCGGTTCACAAAATGGTTGTGATGAATGATGGAATGCTTCCCCTTAAACACCAGGCATCCCTGTCCCCCGTAAAATTCTGAATAGGAAACTTCCGAAGCTACCTGCCCGCGCAAATCGACTGCGTAAAACTCCGATCCATGTCGGTTGATGATGAAGGGGCTCTGAATATCAAATTTACAATTCGTGATGGTGGCATGGGGCACATCCACAGCGATTGTATTGATTCCCGAACTCATCACATGCACATTGTCAATGATGATCCGGACCTCAGGAGCGGTTGACTGGATCCCCCAGGAGAGCACCCCGGTGGTTCCGTTTTTTATACGCCCGTTTTTAATCGTCACAGTCCCCCTTCCTTCTGCCCTGGGAATCCCCTGAGTGGGTTCTCCGCTTGAGACATCAGCCGTATAATCAAAAAAAGCACTGTGATTCCGGTTGTATAAATGATCATAGTGTCCCATGGGATGGGTTTGATCCACGATACCAATTCCCACATCCATGGCAGGCCGGATATCGATCTGATCGACCAGGCAATCGTTCTCGGCCTTCACCCTGATGCGGTATTTCCCGGCAGGTAAGTTATTTAAATGCGCGACCACAAAGCCACCCCCCAGTCGGGCTGAACGGTTTTCGACCGGACAACTTACCATCGTTGTATCTCCATAGGCGGTCAGGCATCTCACCTGGTTTCCGGCTTCATCATCCACGTACACACTTACCTTCATATCATTCGCCAAATCACCGCCCATGTCATGGTAATAGTGACCCGTCACTCCGCACATGGCATAGTAGGAACGCCGGGCCACAGGAAGGTTGATATAGGCAGAGCTGATCATATCTCCTGCTTTTAATCTCAATATTTTATCCCCGATAAATGAATGAACCTCCGCCGTATTTTCAATTTTGGCTCCCGGCGCCCTGGAAATGTCCCAGCCCTCCAATCCATCTTCAAATCCATAATTTGGAACATGCTCATAATTCCCGTCCGCATAAGTGAGGGTATAACCATTCAGATCGAGGGTCACATCTTTTCCCAGAAAGATGCCGCTGCGATCACTGACCACATCCCGGGTGAGCATATAGGTGGCGCCTGCTATTGCATATGATCCGGGACCTGAAACAGCAATTACCCCATCGGGCAATGCTTGATGAACTGACTTGCTGTACTGTGCGTTCAAGGTGAAAGGGAACACAATAATTGTTGCGATGCAGGCGATAAACACCAAATGTCTTGTTCTCATGTTACAAGTGTTTTCTATTCTTCTATTTTAGTCTGTCTGGATGTTCTATTCATTCATACTCATGGCTTCGTCCCAAGATAATCTCACTTTTATCACAAGCCACTCCTCCTTTTAAGAACGCTGATTAAAATCGCTGTCCGTCTTTAATGAGCTGAGCGCTTAAACGCTCATAACTTACATTCTGGACCGTGCTTCCCTCATCTATTGCCATGGACGCTGCGGTCGCTGCAGTCTGACCTAAAACCATAAATACCGGTTCCATCCGGATCGATCCAAAGGCAATATGAGAAGCGCTTATACATACCGGAACAATCAGATTGGCACATTCATTACTCCCGGGTACAATAGAACTGTAAGAGATGGGAAAAGGCCCTTTTACATGCGCCTCCACATTCCCCTCATTTCGCACAGTTCCCTCGCGGGTAACATACCGTTGTACGTGATGGGAGTCCATTCCATATGCTGCCAGTCCGATTCCATCCTCTACGGTCTCAATCCCCTCGCAATGCTTTTGGGTCATCACCTGGTCACTGACCATCCGTCTGGCTTCCCGAATGTACAATTGTTGCTGCCAGCCATCTTCTCTTTCAAATTCATCCTTGCAGGTCCCCCACCGTGCTACTTCAGTTCGGATCCTCTCCGGAACCCTGGGATGATAGGCCAGGGACCACATAAGTCCCTGTTGATAAGACCGGTGCCTTTCCACAATCATTTCGCGTTCTACGTATGATGCTTCCGGGTAAGTGTAGTTCTGACCTATAAAATCAGTCGAAAATCCATTTCTGTTATTTGAATCTGACTTCCGGTTAGGCATGCTGCTATGGATCCAGGGAATCCCATCATAACCCGCCTCATAATTTCTGAAGAGCAATTCATAATCGATTTCATTATAATCATCAGGTTTTACAAAGGGAATCCTGTTGTCCGGATGATCCGTCAGGCACATCCTGAAACAATAGGCCTGTACCCTGTGATCTGCGGCTCCTGCTTCTCCAGGTCCGCTTTCATCAATACAGGGCAATACCCCGCTGCTCTTGTCTCCCTTCACAATGTAGGGATCAACCCCCTCCACGAAATTATGATTTTGCCCGTTGGCTGAGAGTATCCCCAGCAGGCTTCGACTGGTATCATTTGCCTGCACACCATTCAGATTTTCCCCATATTGCTCGTTGGCTTCCCTGCCAATTGTGTAGCTGACCCCGGCAGCAGCCATCAGGTCCCCCTCATAGCTCGCATCGATGAAAACCTTTCCGGAATACACCTCGCCGGTCTCCATAGCTATGGAGGTGATTGAGCCTTTTTTCTGAATGACCCCCTTTGTTCTGTCCAGCCTCTGCAAATACCTGAGCTCAACCTTTTCCTTGCTCAGCATATCGTGATACACTGCCAGGGCAGCCGAAGGCTCGAAAGTCCACATGGCATCCTCCTTTTCCTCGGTCCGGGTTTGTCCGCCGTCCCTGTACTCCGATTTCTCCTGCCAGGTCCAGTGCTCGGGCCGGTTATAATAGACCGCTATTTGCTGGTAGAATTCCCGTGAAATACCACCAATGGCCTGCTTATTACCAATATCAGTTTGTCCCAGTCCCCCGGTAGTGAGTCCCCCGATACGATTGGTGGGCTCTATCAAAACAACACGCTTGCCCATCCTGGAAGCCTGGATGGCTGCTGCCACACCTGAAGAGGTCCCCCCATAGATTACAATATCAAACTGTTCCTGGTGTGGATTTCCCGGCTGACAGGCAGTTATTAAAGCGAGTACCAGGGGGACAAATAAATTACGTATAATGCTTTTCATAAAACATGAAGGATGATTAGTAAGACAATGCTAGCTAAAGATAGGGATTTGTTCTTACGAATCCTTATCTTTACTCATGTATTGATCCTCACCAATAAAAACACATAACCATGAGATTTCTACTGATTTCCTTAGCTGCGATCACCCTGGCAGGATACTCGTGCAGCAGTCACAAGGACCACACTGATGAGCCGACAAACGCTATAAAAAACATCAGTACAAGGCAAAGCATGGGAAATGATAATAAGTGGACCCGTTGTTTTCGTGCAACTGATGGCACCATATACTTTGAGGATCACAGGAAAAGCGTGGACGGAGGCAAAACTGTTATTGCCCAGAAACTTATTGATGTGGAAGACATTAACGCTGCTCCCGAACGTGCTGTTCTGGTCAATGATGCGCTTCTTTATGCACTCGATGGTCCAACACAGCTTGTTAGCCCCGGCGTTTATTCGGGGAAAGCCTGGAGATCAACTGACGGATTAAAAACCATTCAGGAGGAGTCTGTGACCTTTTATGTTCCCGAAGGACCGTTACGCGATCGGATAGGTGGGGAATGGTATGGCCTGTTTGTTTACCGAACCATTCTTGAATTGCCCGATGGTACCTGGTGCATGACCATGTATGGCAATTTTGAATCAGATACTATAATCCCTCCCAACAAAGATGCACAGAAGGAATTGACCTATATGCAACGGACCATCCTGCTCACATCGAACGATCTGGGACGCACCTGGCATTATTTGTCAACCATAGCCGCCCCCAGCCAGGGAGAACCCCTAGGGGAAGGTTTCGTTGAACCAGCCCTGACCCTCTTGAAGGATGGCAGATTGTTGTGCATTATGAGATCGGGACACCATTACCCCCTCTATGCTTCCTGGAGTAAGGACAATGGTAAAACCTGGTCAGCACCCATGTACACAGGTCTCGACCGGGGATGTGATCCCTGCCTGATTACACTTCAGGACGGACGTGTGGCCTTAAGTTGGGGCAGGCGTTTCCCCGAGGGCTGGTCGCTTATAAGCCCTGAAGGTGATAAAGGCCGGTTTGAATTCCCCGGATATGGCTATACAAGCCTGTCTATCAGCGAGGATGGCGGACTCACATGGGCTGATGAAAAAATTATGGAACAAGCAGGCACCTGCTATTCGACCATTATTGAAGTGGAACCCAATGTTGTTTTCATGCTTGTGGATGAATGGCATTGCCGCATCACACTGAATCAAAGGGCCCTTATAAATCCAGGCGGCCTGATTGAAAATATAAAGTTTGCTGAAGTAATGAATCACAAAGGGAAGGCAGAAGAACTGAGACTGGATGTGTATATGCCCGATTATAAGCAGGAGGCAAATCATAAAGTTTTCCTCTGGGTACACGGTGGGGGATTCAGGGGCGGCACCAAAAAACAGGGATACATAGTTACGCTTTGCCGCGCCTTTGCAGCGAGAGGTTATGTTTGCATTGCGGCGGATTACAGGCTCAGGGAAGAACCCAGAGCAGACTATCAGGGAACCATCGACGATGCAGTCAGCGATATTCACCTGGCGCTGGACTGGGTAGTTGACCATGGAAATGAATTCGATTATGATCCAAAAAATATAATTGTCGGTGGCGGTTCTGCGGGGGGAATCCTATTGAATCACCTCTGCTTCCAGGAAGAAAAAGAAAAGCATAACCAGAGAATCAGGGCCTTTATTAATCTCTGGGGCAGCCCGGATAATGAAGCCCTGTTTGCCGGGATTAAGCCGAATGATCCTCCAACTCTGATCATCCATGGAGATAAGGACGAGCTGGTACCATTCCGGAATAGTGAATTGCTTTCCTCGGGCCTGGAGAAGGCCGGGGTTTACCACCAATTGCATGCTTTCGCCGGATCCGGACATACCCCCACCGACCGCATGGAAGACATTATCGCACATATTTCCGAATTTCTGGAGAACCCCGCCACTCAATAAAAACCTGCAGATCCATCAAACCCAGGAGATCCATCAAACCCAGGAGATCCATCAAACCCCGCCAGCAAATAGGATCAGGGATTCAGGGCTGCCTCAAAAAAAGCCAGGACATTCTCCAGGGGGGTATCCGCCTGGATATTGTGGGCCGGAGCAATTATATAACCGCCGTTCTTTCCAAGGATATCAATCCGTCTCCTTACTTCATCCTTTATCATTTGGGGACTGCCCATGGGTAAAAGCTCCTGGACATCAATGCCCCCAAAAAAAGTAAGGTCTTTTCCATATTCACGCTTTAAAAACTCCGGTTCCATTCCTTTGGCCAGGGGTTGAATGGGATTCAGAATATCGAGGCCCAGTTCAATGAAATCGGGGATGATGGGCAAAATAGATCCACAGCTATGCCAGGCAATTTTAATATCGGGTTGAACCTTCCGGAACTCCTCAAACATGAAACGGATTCTTGGTTTAATCAAACTCCTCCAGGTAAGAGGATCAATCAGCATGCCATTCTGACCGCCGAAATCATCTCCGCACCAGAGAATATCAACGCCCATGCCGAGAAGAACCTTTCCCGCATCGATTATATAGTGCATGATGCGATCCATCAGATGGGGCAGGTATTCAGCTTCTGTGACCAGGTCCATCAGGAATTTCTCATAGCCTGTCATGTACCACGACAGCTCGAAAAACATGGTTTCCACATTGCCGATAACTCCATATGATTTGCCGTACCTTTCTTTCATCTCACGGGCAATATCATATCTGCCTGCAGCCTGCGGATCCGGGAAAGGATATTGTTTGATATCTTCCTTAACTGAAGCCCCGGCAAGCGGGAATTCATCAAATTCGGTGTAGATCCCCACATCCCTGAAAATCATCCCCCATTCATTCATAATCCGGCCATCGGGTAGTGTCCTGGTGGGTGCTGCAGGCGGCGCAGTGGGTGCAATGGCAACCAGGTCCACCCCCATTCCTGTAAGCAGCTCCATGTGGGAAATCCTCGAGGATTCCATCGCATCCACAGGGGGTTCGTAGGGAAGCCCCTTGAGTTCACTCAGGGCTTTAGCAATCTGGGGTGTCAGGGAAACATATATGGGGGGTCTGTCGGCCTGACGGTGATTGATGGCAGCGAGGGTTCTTTCCCTTGAGGTCATCGATTCAATTTGAAATGGAAACTTCGAATGTTCCGGGCTCATTAATGAGAAACTCGAAAACCACATCATGTTGGGTGGAGTGCATGCTGTTCCAGGTGCGGTACCTGACCGTCACCGAATAAGGGACCACTGCATCCTGTATCCCGTAAGTACTGCCTGACTGAAATTGCGTACCACTGCCACACGCCATTGAAAAACCTTCTATACTCTTATTATTCTGTCCTGCCAATAATAAACTAAGCCTGAATCCGCTTCCGGTATCGCTTCTTTTTGTAATGGATGACCGTGCTACGCCGGTCGACCTTGTAATCTTATATGCCGGCACAGGTATCTTCCCCATGTAAACATCTTCTTCCCATAAACCTGCATTCACCGAGTCCTGTCCTTCAGCAGGATAGGTCATTGTTCCTTCTCCATCACGCAGCCCTTTACGCCATTCCCCTTCGTAAACCCGCCCATCGGACCATGTATATTTCCCACTGCCATGAGGCAGGCCTTTTGAAAATTTTCCTTCGTAAAAATCAGTGCCCTGAGCCAGGCCCATGCCATGCGCAAGGCCCTTTTTACAATCACCTGTATAGCTGCCTTCCAGTTCCTTCACAAGCACCGTACATTTCTCCTGCGACATTAGTGAGGCTCCTGAACACAGCAGCAGAATGAGCAAGAAGGCAAGTGTCCGACGTCTGTCACTTTTTTTCATAATCATATCAGTTAGTTATGGAAAGTTCAAACATTCCCGGTTCATTAATCACAAAGTTAAATACCACATTTGACTGGGCAGAATGTAGTGCATTCCAGGTTCGGTAAGTAATGCTTACAGAGTAGGGAACAATTGCATTCTGCAGGATATAATACCTGCCCGATCGGTATTCCTCTCCACTGTCATAGGCCATTGAAAAATCCTCCACATCCACATTGAAATTGCCGGCCAGGAAAAGAGAAACACGGACCCCGTTCGTTGTATCATTTAATTTAAAGACAGAGTGTCTTACAACACCACTCTTCCGTGTAATTTTGAAAGGAGGAAGAAGTTCCTTTCCCATATATAAACCCTCGCTCCACATTCCGCTTACGACCGAATCTCCATTTTCAACAAGGTAAACCTTGGTGCCATTACCCTGTGGCAGGCCCTTCACCCATTCACCCTCATAGCTATCTCCATTTTCCCATGTATATTTCCCGAAACCATCTGGCAGACCTTTAGCAAAATGCCCCTCATAAGCATCAATACCATTTGCCCTGCCCTGCCCATGGGCCAGGCCCTTCCTGCACATTCCCTTGTAAAAACCCTGAAGCTCAGGAACAAGGACTTCGCATACCTCCTGTGCATGGCTTGTGCCACCCGGAAAAAAAAGAAGCAAAGTTGCTGCAAGAAAAAACATGAAGGCACTTTTCATGGGATCCTTATTTTCTGATTCATCACTTACTTCGGAAAATATAGCCACACCTGATCATGCATTGTATAGAGCCGGAATTTATCCCCCTCGGGGACAAGAATAGGACTGGAGTGGTCGCCCGGTACAATGGGATTTCCCGGATACTTTGTCCAATTCAAAAGGTCTGTCGATACTGCCACATTGGACGTCCACAGTGCATTCGAATTCGGGTCGGCCCAATCGGGGTTAGAAGATCCATGGTAGTATAGATAGTACTTATCCTTATACCGCACAATCTGATTGGCGGCCACAGCACCTTCATCGTATAACTCGGGACCCATTTCAATTACAGTTTCGTCCTGCACATTTTTCCATGTAAGCTGGTCGTCCGATGTGGCCAGCCATATTCCAAGATCATCACGTTCATAAAACAGGTACCAAAGCCCATCCTCAACCAGAACTGCCGGTGTCCCATAGGGAGGTGGTATCGGATTCCCGTTTGTGTCGAGGATGATCAAATCTCCCTCTTCCTTCCATTGAATCCCATCCCCGGAAGTCAACAGGTGCGCCACATCGTTCTTTCCCTCGGCAAACATATAATAGCGTGAGCCATGCTTCACCACAATCATATCCTCGGTCCACTTATCTGCAAACACTGGTTCATCTGAATACCTGGTCCATTCAATCCCATCCTCCGAGGTGGCATACCCAAGGTACTTCGGATCCGAATCGCCCCCCTTATAACCCGAATACCACATCTTGTAGATTCCATCCTCCAAAAGGATGAAGCCCCTTTCACGGATGTTTCTGTCCCATGTATCCGCATCCGTTCCTTTAAACACAGGGTTATTTTCGCCGGGAGAGAAGTTTACCATTGGAGAGGCAAATAATGCTTCGGACTCAGCCATGGGCTGATCGGAGGCATGAGCGGCAGTCTGATCG
>CAZRPW010000048.1:0-6255 GCA_964601975.1 uncultured Bacteroides sp. | reverse complement strand
TAATGCTTCGGACTCAGCCATGGGCTGATCGGAGGCATGAGCGGCAGTCTGATCGGCAGACTGTTTGGCGGCCGGGTTTTTCTGTTTGGTCCCACACGCCTGAAACATAAGGGCCAGTATAAGGGCAACAAAGGTTATTTTCGATTTCATAGTATGACAATAAATTATTCAATAAAAGTATTTTTACTGTTTCTGACCTCATTTTCAAACCATTCCCCCACGTCCCATATCCTGTTATTTCTCTCAACAGTAAAAGGCTCTTTCAGTAGTGTAAAGGTATTGTTTTCCAATTTGATGGTCATATTCACTTTGTATCCGGAATTGAAAAAAAGATCGTTGCTGAAGAACTGGTTGTTGTGAACATAGGCCGAATACTTTCCGGGTTCGGCCTCACCGTTCACCATGCCAATCAGCATGATGGCCGTGGCCCAATCGCCTGTATCCCCATAATCTCCCCGCCAAACATCCTTATAATGAGTGATCCCGATAAAGGTATTATCATAGATTTCATTCATCCCGTTGGGATCATAACAGGCCAGGTTCAAGGGTGTCGGAGGAACATATTCCCAGATCATGTAAATTGTATATTCACCGGGATCCAAGGATTTAAAATCGCCATACAGTGTATGGGCATCATTTCCGGTGATCTTGGCAGGTGGTAAATCCGGATCGTACTTCACATAGTAATATCTCCACCGGTCCTTTTCCCAATCCTGCTTCGAATCCACAAGTCGGTCCGCCTGCAGTTCCGAAGCCGTTGAACGGATATATACCCCGTTGTCCATCTTATCTTCAGGTGCTCCCTTTCCGTCGGAATCTACCGGCAGATACTGGGTGATGCGTACGAAATTGTTATAAATCACACAATTTTTGGCAGCATTGCCTTCAAATTTAATCCCATGCAACTCAATCAGCCTGTGCTGAAAGGGACGTGTTCTGGCAGGATAGTCGCTCAACTGCTGGTGCCCCTTCGTATCGATATAATTGTTGTAGAATTGGGTTCCCTCTCCCTTCAAATGCACCCCTCTCCCCGAAGAGGTGATTTTATTGTGGTGAACCAGTGCCCCCTCACTGGGTGCCAGGGCATAGCCATTCACATATTGCTGGTGGTGCTGAATGTCATTGTGGTCAATTTCAATATTCTTTGCCGACCTGCTGCTGATTCTCACATTGATTCCCCAGTGGCAACCTTCCGTTAGCAGATTGTCATGAATATGGATATCGCCTCCATAGGTATACACCCGCATCAGGGCATTACCCGGGTAGTGCCGGCATTCAATTTCTGTGACCCGGCTGTAAATCTGGTTGTGATGAATATGGGCCTTATTGGCATGGGTCATATAAAGTGGAAATGCATTGGGCAGGTGAACGTCTGTACTGATCCCATAGATTTCGGTGGGTACAGGCCGGTCGAGGCTGACCACCGCCTTGCTGTAGTCGCGGGATTTCTTTCCCTGGAGGATGTGACCATTACACAGGGTTGACGATCCCGGATCGGCAAACCTGACACCATAGACCTGTTCCTCGGAATTATTACCAAACAGCACTGTATGCCCGTCCAGGTCCAGGGTAATCCCTTCACCTACAATTTCAATAGCCGTACCGTCTGCAACAATGTCTTCGGTCAGAATATACAGGGCATCCTTCTGATCCAGCACATAGGGGCTTGATCCGCTTATATCGCCAGGAATGCGAATTGCATTTTCCTTTTTCTGAGGATGTATTTCAAAAATCTCGCTCTGGGTCCGCTTGCCATCCCTGGGATCAATGCTTACCATCCTGTAAAAGGTAGTTTCCCCCGACTCCAGCTGCTTCAGACGGTGCCAGTGGGCCAGGCGCGGTTTTTTTGTAGGCAGGGTCTGTTCCCCCAGGCTCTTGGTCTTTCCATATTCCACAAAGCTGTTGGCAGACTTGCTGATATCGTCCAGCTGCCAGTATATCACCGCGGATGTTTCTGATACATGGGTCCATATCCGCTGAAAAGCTTCATTATTCACCTGGTCGGCCCGCTGAGCGGCAGTCCCCGTGCAAGCAAATCCAAGCAAAAGAATTACCAGACCCGCCAGTGATAAAAGAGGTGAATTTTTCATGCTTTCCTTTTTAAAATGAGTTTTAATAAGAAGGGAATCATCAGCAAAACAGGAAGGATCCATTTGAGATAGTAGGAGAAATCCTCAAATGCTTTTTCCATGTGATAGATATTGTTCCCCTCCTGGGTATACATCTGGACAATATCCTCGGTATGTTTGTGTGTTTTTACATGGCTGGCATAGACCTGGTCATGGTTTTTGTAGGCCTCTCTGACCAGGGGCGCATAACTCTTAAGCTGTTCCATTCCCAATGGAATCACGTAGCCATAATCTGGATCGAGGGTATATTCAATCCCATCCACAAACCTTACTCCCACAACTATATGTTGCTTAAGATCCCACAAATCGGCCTCTATCCCATTGGCATTCAATAAATTTTGCAGGGCAATACAGGGTTGCGAGCAAATCCCTACTCCACGTTCAATTACCTTCTTGTAGTTCCGGAATTCATATTTCTCATTCCCTGTGACCCATTGCTTCACCCGAAGGACGTAATTTTCCCACAGGGGAACTTTCATGTAATATTTTTTGATTCCCTCATCCTTCCAATAATGCGCCATTGAATGATTTATAAGCATGGTCATCCGGCTCACATAATCTCTTTCCAATTCATTATGGCCCCGCTTCCATTGTTTCTTTGCATCCTCAAAACGAATGGATATATCGTTCTTATAAGGTGTAATTTCAGAGTAAAGCTCCTCGTTTCGAAGAGATTTAAACAGGCCAAATACATTAAGCCCAAGCAGCATAACACCGATGGTGAACAAACACATTGAAAAGAATCTCTTTACCGTCATCTGATTCCCTTTTTAAAGTTTCTTATACTTTAATAAAAGTACGGTTCTTATACATATACCATAAGAGCAGATAAATAATAGTAAATCCTCCCATGGCTGTAATCATCTTATAGTAAGGCCCCACATATTGTGCCAGTCCGAATAGCAGGTTCTCTGAAATGGCGGGCAAATTGATGGTATTCGAAATCATATAGGCAAATATGGCATTCATGCCGATCACCCTCAGAAAGAAAGCCCATTTCTGATATCCCTTTACATCGATTATCCAATAGAATAATGCAAGTAAAAGAAAGCACAAACCGGACGAGAAAAGCACGAACGAACTGGACCATAATTTCTTCACAATGGGGTGCCATATTCCCCATATCAAACCCAGCGCCACCCCGGCCAGTCCGATGAGCAAGAGGTTCAGGGCAATCTTTTCTCTTTTTTGACCCGAGCGAATCATTTCCCCGGCAAATAAACCGGATAGTACCGTGGCAATAAAACCGAACCCACTGAGAATCCAGGTATACTGAGTCCCGTCGTCAAACCTGCCCATCAAAAGCTGATCCACATAGAGGGCAAAACTCTGATCGGGCAATAAGGTACTTCTTCCTGCTCCGGGGACCATCGGAACCGTCAGCAGGATGGCATATACAACCAGGCAAACAGCAAAGAGGAGGTATCGTCCTTTTTTGGAGAGATGCAAATAGGCAAGGGATGCAAAAAAATACCCCACAGCAATGGCCTGCAAAGTATTGCTATATACATGAAATTTGCTGATATCCAGATTCAGAAGGCGCCCCTGAACAATCCAGCCCAGGATAAACAATATGAGTACACGTCGAAGCAAGTGCATGTACAATTTTTGTCTGCTGGATTCTTTCTTCAATCTTTTATCAACTGAGAATGGAATAACCACCCCAACGACAAACAAAAAAAGCGGCATGATGATGTCATAGAAATGAAATCCGAACCACTCGGGATGATGACACTGATCGGCCAGAAAACGGGTAAGGGGTATGTCTGCACCCTGGTTCAATCCGTTAAAAAAACGCCCCACAAAAATAATCATCAGCATGTCAAAACCACGCAATGCATCCACTGACATGATGCGATCTGATTTCTCAACCTTGTATTTTCCCATTATTCTTCAAGTATAGTGTGCACATTACTCATATAATCCATTTTGTCCCGGTCAGAAAAAATATCCATCCACAGGTAATGTAGCAATTTCCCTTCTGCCACCTGAACCCCGTGATTAGATCCCAGGGGAATATGAAGCAGCTCATTTTCTCCGAACGCTGTTTTTTCCGAATCAGCGATCACCCTTACCTCATTTCCCTTCAGACCAAGGAACAGTTGTTCAAGCATGGGATGTGTATGGGATGCTACTTCATCCGGACCGCTGGTCTCAACAGTTCCCATACAAACCCGGGGCACAATACCTTCGGGCAGGATCATCCTGCTAATCGTTTTCTCGCTTTTGATTGCCTCACTGTACTGCGCGCATTCAGCATAGTGAACATGATAAGGAAAGCGGGACTCACTCCTTTTAAGATCAATTATATCCTGTTCTGTAAGATCCATCACAATCTCCAGGAAAGACAGTCCCTGTAAGCCAGCCTCCATGCTAAACCCCGCATTCAGTCCGGAAACAAACAGGCCGGGCTTACCCACCGCGATTCTTGTATCATCCTGGGAAATAAGCCTTTTTTCATCCTGCGAGATCATCCCCTCACCTCCCAAAAAGAGCAGCATACTTAGTTTATCTTCCCCGGGATTGTATACCTGCTTCCTGCCGCAGCCAAGTTCCACAAAGCTTGTCTCCACACCCTCAATTTCTCCTGCTAATAATGATTTGCGGGCAAAAGTTGTGTAAAAACCAACTGACTTACTTATTTCACAGGGGGCACTGTTTATCTTCACTTTAGGATCCTATTTATTGTAAATACGCCCCAAGAGGCGGTGAGAAGCTTCAATCAGAATCTGCGGACTACCGGGAACCACGATTGAAACGCTGGGTTCGTACCCACCCTTTAAGCGCTCTTCATCGGTAGGCAGGTAGGAAATATATTCATTGGCGATGCTTACAAGGACCGGGTGATGATCCGCATAAGGTTCCAGCATCTTTTCTCCTATCTCATTAAAAATTTCACCCTGGGTGGCCAGGAGGACCTGCTCATTCAGTTTGAGGGCATACAGGTTCAGGCTGAGCTGCCCCTTCTGCTTCCACTGGGGCCGAACCATTTCATGATTCCAGGGTGTACGGTATAAACCCCAGAACTTGTTTTGCAAAATCCTTCTTTCTTCAGCATTTTCCTCCAGGTCGAATTGTGCTTCCAGGGCCGCCATTTCAGCTTCCACCTGCTCGGCCGACAGAAAAATATTATCCATCAGGCTTAGTTCCACTGGCTCGGTAAAAAACTCCAGGCTGCTTAATGCCTGCCACTCCATCTCAGTATATTCCCGAATAAGCTCGTCGGCCAGACGGTTTCCATAAGCCCTGGCAAATGCATGTGAATAGGCTTTGTTAAGAGGCCGCAGATCTCCACTCGGACCCTGACCAAATAGTGCGATCCCACCGAGTTCTTCCTCAAGCTTTCTTTTCAGATAACCCGGATAATCGGCAGAAACATCACCGTTTACTACCTTGGCAGAAACAATCACCGAGTGAGCTGCAAAGCGCGTAAAACTACCCTTCAATTCGCCCGTCTCCCGATCGCGTATGAACAGGGTCTGAAGCTTAGAATCCAGCGCACCATCGGTCACATATTTCCTTCCATTCTCAAAGAATTTCTCCGGATCCGTCCCAAGGTTTTCGATCCAATCGCGGATATGAGCTGTGGCATCCAGGTAATTTTCATGAACCACGCAGCCATCATTGAACATGACTGTCCTGGAACCCACACCCTCCACGTGTACCCTTCGGTTTATAAGATACTTACTTCCATCCAGCTGCAAATTCAGGGAAGCTATTTCCACCTCAGTCCTGTCGTCCCGTGCCTTTGTTACCGCCTCCAGAACTACCAGGGGTAAAATCTCAGGATCGAGTGGCGGAGTGGCATGTGAATGAGAAGGCAAAAGCACAATTCTTTCCTTTGGGATCCCCAGCTTTTGAATAAGCGGGCTTTTCATGATATCGACATCCCCATAATCCAGGGTCACCTGGTCCAGCGTAACGATGGTCCACGGACCATGCTGGTCCTCACCATACATGGCCGTCACAAAAAGCGAATCCACCAGCTTCCTGGGAACACCAGATCCCGGACGCCAGCGCCCCTCAACCCGGTCAGAGATTGCAAATTTTGCCTCTCTTCGAAACTTATCCCCTGATTCGTGGTTCCTACTTCCTGATTCGTGGTTCTTATGATCTGAAACCGGAT
>CAZRPW010000047.1:0-31053 GCA_964601975.1 uncultured Bacteroides sp. | reverse complement strand
AAGGGCCAATCATACTGTAAGAAGGGCCAATCATACTGTAAGCAGGACAGGGTTGGTATGGTACCCTCTGATTTTTAGGAAAATAACTATCTTTAGTTTCATCATTTACTTCACCGCATTAAAATTCTGACCCATGAATATAGAGAACGCTAAAGCACAGATGCGGAAAGGTATACTTGAGTACTGTACGCTTTCAATTTTAAATAAACGGGACCTGTATACTTCTGATATAATCAAAGCTTTAAAAGAGAACGACCTGATTGTGGTCGAAGGAACACTATATCCCCTGCTGACCAGGCAAAAAAATGCCGGGCTTCTACAATACCGCTGGGAGGAGAGCACCCAGGGTCCGCCCCGGAAATATTATGCTCTTACCGAAATTGGCAGGGCCTACCTGAAGGAACTTGACAGTTCGTGGAGTACCCTGATTAAATCGGTTGAATCTATCAAGAACTACAAATAAAGTCATATACCATGAAGAAAACGATCAAAATAAACCTGAACGGGATCATCTTCAACATAGACGACGATGCCTATGAAAAATTAAGATCCTACCTGGACACCATCAGCCGTTACTTCTCCAACAAACAGGAAAGCAAAGAGATTATTGATGATATCGAGTCAAGGATTGCTGAACTTTTCCAGGAGCGGGTGTCGGCAGAAAACCAGGTGATCACGCTGACCATTGTAAACGAGGTTATCGATATTATGGGAAATCCTGAAGATATTGCTGATACGGGTGAGGGGACTGAAGATCAAAGATCCTTTCACGAATCATACTCTACCAGCAAAAAACTCTACCGCGACCCTGAAAACTCGGTAATTGGGGGAGTTTGCGGTGGATTATCTGCTTACTTCAGAGTGGACCCGGTCATTTTCAGGCTGCTGTTCGTCATCTTTTTCTTTGCTGGCGGAGCCTCCATTCTGGTGTATGTAATCCTTTGGATTGTCCTGCCAAAAGCTGAAACTGCAGCACAGAAACTGGAGATGAGAGGTGAAAAAGTCAACGTCTCCAACCTGGAAAAAAAAATTCGTGAGGAATACGACAACGTAAAGGATAATGTGAAGGACAATTTTTCCCGGGCGAAAAGTTCTGACACCTATAAAAAAGCGCAGAATGGAGCTTCAGATTTTTTTGAGGTCCTGGGAAAAATTCTACTGGTGTTCGTTAAGGTCATCCTTATAATTATTGGCACCAGCCTTGTAATAGGCGGTATCGGGATTCTAATCGGGCTCATCACCCTCCCTTTTGCGGGAGTGCACCTTTTTCCGTTTGAATCTTACAATTTTTCCCTTGGTGATGTTCTTCTTCCTTTCACAGATCCGGTTTCGGTAACCCTCTTGACCATTGCAGTTATTCTCCTGATCCTGATTCCCATAGGAGCCATGCTCTATGCCCTGATTAAGTTAATATTCAATGTAAAAGGCCATAACAAGGGACTGGGCGTCGGTGCATTGGTACTCTGGCTTGTTTGTCTCTTCTCCATCATCGGAATTGTGGCCTTTGAGAGCAGTAATTATTCAGATTTTGGCCGGAGTAACATCAGCCAGGAACTGGCGATTGATTCCGACACACTTTACCTGACGATCAATACCGATCAGGAAGAGTATCTTGAGGATGAGTCGATTATTGACCTGGATGACAGGTGGTTTTTGCTTGAAGATGCAGAAGCATTTTACGGCAGCATCAGCATCGATGTGGAAAAGGCCTCCGGCGACCAATTTGTACTTGAAATTGACAAAGAATCGAAAGGTAAAAACTGGGACCGGGCCAGCGAAAATGCTGCAAATATCGATTATGGATTTCATACCCGGGACAATAAATTAATCCTGGACCCCTACTATTCAGTGGGATTAGAGAATAAATGGAGGTTCCCCAGGGTGGAAACTATCGTGATGGTTCCTGAAGGAAAAGTACTTGTAATAGATCGTGAAACCAGGAACTACCTGGACGGTATTCGCAACCTGAATCACCTTTCAGATTGGAATATGGCTGGAAAAACCTGGCAAATGACTGAAGAAGGATTAGAATTAGTTGCAGAATAAATTGAATATTTTATATATTTGCACCCGGTTTTCGCAACCATCATTGACCCGTGGTGTAATTGGCAACACATCTGATTTTGGTTCAGAAGAGTCCAGGTTCGAGCCCTGGCGGGTCAACAGATTGAAAGTTAAGAGACTGTCTCCACTGAGGCAGTCTTTTTTTTTGTTAAATAATTCCTCCACAAGCAATAGAATATTGTAGTAGTTTTGTGTAAAGGGCTTTGTTATGAGATTAAAAAGAGCGATTTACATTCTTGGGTTTCTACTTACTGCCTCCACTGCTGGGGCCCAGATCAATATTTACATCGGGGGAAATCTGCAGGGTAATTACTCCTGGATCAGGAGCCAGGAAACCTCCTTTAAACCCGGTTTTGGCGGAGGTTTTAGTTTTGTGTATTGGGAATATGAATATTGGTTTATCAAAGCCGGGATTGACTACCACTACAAGGCATCCTCCTCCTATGAATACCCTGAAATCTTCGATGTGACTGATTTTGGTCCGGACGACTTCATAAATGTCGATATTAATGAACAACTGGTGGGTGTACCCCTGACCGTCTATTTCAGACCCTACGAATCGGGGAAGGATGCCCTTCTGATAACCGTTTCCCTTGAAACCATGTTCACAGCACATCTGAAAGCCAACAATGTGGAGTATGGAGAGATTGTGTTGAAAGGAACAGAGGTTAAATCACGCACCCGAACCAACTTGGGTGTCGGAGTGGGCTACCAGCGACAACTGGATAAGCATACCTATTTGAATATCTACCCCTCTTTCAACATAGATGTCAGGGCGCAACGCCCCTTCAATACAATCAACCTAACAGCAGAGTTTTTATTTGGTGTCTATTAGCATGATTTGATGAGTCCTTAATTCTTTTCTCAGCTGCTTGGATATTCCCCCGGTAAGCCCATCCAGATAGTCCCAGAATCTGGAACTATGATCCCGATGCTTCGTATGCGCCAATTCGTGAAGAATTACATAATCGCACAGGTGAGTGGGTAGCATTACCAGCCAGGTGTTCAGGTTAATACCATTCTTTGCATTACAGCTGCCCCAGCGCGATTTCATCCTACGCACCTTCACATCCGAATAGCTCAGTCCGTGTTCCCGGGCTAGCTCCCGGACCCTTCCGGGCAGGATAGCAGCAGCCTCTCTATGCAGCATCCTCCAAAGGGCTTCCTCCACACTATCTCCTTCACCCTTCAGCCTGATTGTAAGCCTCTTTCCACGCACTTCAATCTCATCCCCTTCCCCGATTCTCATAGCAGTTGCAGCCTGCTCCTTCTGCTGCCGGATCTTTTGAATAATCCAACTCCTTTTGGAAAACACAAAGGCTTCAGCTTTTTTGACACTCACATAGCCAGGTACAGTGACCCGCACATCCCCATTCCGCCCAATCCGGATGGCAAGATTCTTTGCCCTGCGATTTCTGACATACCTAATCTCCCCCATATCCATGTAATACACAATATTTTCAGTTATATTCATTCAGATTTAAATGCTTATCCATAACTTTAAGCTTTATAAAAAAACGAATAAAATGCGAAAATCCATTTACCTGGTTTTCTTGTTGCTCAATATTCTTTTTCAAATAAAGGCCCAGGAAGCGAAGCATAACACCTGGTCACTTGAAGATTGTATCGAATATGCAATGGAAAATAATATCCAGATTAAACAGACCATTCTGAATACGCAATATAACGAGAACCTGCTTAAACAATCCAGGATGGGTCAGATTCCCAGCCTGAATGGAAGCGCCAATTATACATATTCATGGGGACGCGCACTGGACCAGACCACTTACCAGTTCACCGACAACCAGCAAATCAATTCCATCAGCATGGGAATTAGCTCCTCGGTAAACCTCTTCAATGGTCTGAAAGTCAAGAATACCATAGAACAAAACAAGCTAAACCTGATGGCCAGTTATGAGGATGTTGAAAAGATAAAAGATGATATCTCTCTCAATATTGCGGCCGCCTACCTGACCATCCTCTTCAATAAAGAATTGAAAACTGTCACTGAAAATCAGCTGAAAATTACGGCTCAACAGGTCGACCGCACCCGCAAAATGGTGGATGCCGGAAAACTGGCCGAAGGAAGTTTTCTGGAGATCCAGGCACAATATGCTGCTGAAGAGCTGAACCTTGTAAATGCCGAAAATCAGTTGGCTATTTCCATGCTGAATCTTCAGCAGACCCTCGACCTGCCCATAGATACAGCCTTTGATGTGGAAATTCCGAAACTTGAAGATCCTGCTGCAGACCCCATCGTCATGAGTGCCATGGAAGTATACCGCATTGCGGAACAGGAGATGCCACAGATAAGAGGAGCTGAGCTTTCGCTTCAGAGTTCTGAAAAACAACTGAGTATCGCCAAGGGTGGCAGATCACCGCAGCTCTACCTTTCAGGAAATTTTAATTCCGGATATTCCGATATCAGGGAGCAGGTTACCACTTTAACGCCGATTTCACCAATTATTGGAAATACCTCACCCGATTTTAGCGGAACCAATGTATACGGCCCCGAAATCAACCTTCCCACCTATGGAAAATATCCTTTTGGAAACCAGCTGATTGATAACAGATCGGCAGGTGTGGGACTGGGGCTCTCCATCCCAATCTTCAATGGATGGCAGGTGAATTCCAGCATTGCCAATGCCAGAATCATGCTTGAAAATTCTCAGTTGGAGCTTCAGAGCCAAAAACTTGCCCTCTATGCTTCCATCCAACTTTCATATACAGATGCGCTTGCTGCATTGAAAAAATTCAGGGCCACCGAGCGCGCACTTGTCTCAATGGAAGAATCATTCAAATACACTGAGAAAAAATTTGAGGTGGGTCTTGTAAATACGGTGGATTACAATACCTCGAAGAATCAACTGACCTCTACCCAGTCAGATCTTCTCCAGGCAAAATATGATTTTATCTTCCGAATTAAGATCCTTAACTTTTACCAGGGGGAACCCATTACACTTTAATCAACAAACATGAAATCTAAACGATTACTATTCATCATAGGAATTCCTGCCCTTATACTGCTTGTTGTACTGGGGGTTGGAAAAAAGAAGGGTTGGTTTGGCAATGAAGGCCTGCTTAAGGTATCCGTCGAAAAGGGGGTCACCCGTGAGATCGTAGAAATCATCACAGCCAACGGAAAAATACAACCGGAAACAGAAGTTGCCATTTCACCCGATGTCTCCGGAGAAATTGTTGATCTTGTTGTGAACGAAGGCGACGAAGTGAAAAAAGGCCAGTACCTTTTAAAAATTAAACCAGAGGCTTACCAGATGGCCCGGAACAGGGCAGAGGCTTCCGTGAATAACGCCAAAGCCAGGCTGAAACAATCTGAGGCACAACTTGAAATGGCAAGCCTCGATTATGAAAGAAACAGCAGATTGTATGAGGAGAAAGCCATTTCTGAAGCTGAATTTCAACAGTCGCTTACGGGGTATAATACCTCCCTTGCCGAAAAAGAGGCAGCAGAGTTTTCTGTACTGAGCGCCGAGGCCACACTGGATGAAGCAGATGAGAGCCTTACAAAAACCTCCATTTATGCGCCCATGTCGGGCACCATTTCCAGCCTTTCTGTAGAGCTTGGCGAACGGGTGGTGGGAACCTCCATGATGTCCGGAACCGAGATGCTTCGAATTGCGGATCTGTCGAGAATGGAAGTGGAAGTGGAAGTAAACGAAAACGACATTGTCAGGGTTGCCCTCTGGGATACAGCAATGATCGAAGTGGATGCCTATCCCGACACCCGCTTTACAGGGCTTGTTTCTGAAATCCCTGTATCTGCCAATACCACCGGTGTAACCACCGATCAGGTCACAAACTTCATGGTAAAGATCCTCCTGCTCCCCGAGTCCTATGCCGATAAGGTAAGTCAAGCGAATCCTTATCCCCTCAGGCCGGGAATGTCGGCCACCTCCGATATTCAGACCGATCGTAAGAGTGGAATTTTCACCGTCCCCATACAGGCTGTGACCACCAGGCTCGATACAGCAGGCTTAAAGGGCCTTCCCTCGGCTGAAAAAGAGACGGTAGGACAAATTAGTTCCGATGGTTCTGCCTCCTCCGAAACCATCAGTACGCCTGCCAAACCAACAAATGATGAACCCATCGTGGTAGTTTTCACTATCCGAGAAGGAAAAGCCCAGCTCGTCCCGGTCAAAACAGGAATCCAGGACAACACCTTTATTGAAATAACCGAAGGGCTCCATGAAGACGATGAAATTGTGGTAGCACCCTACTCTGCGATTTCCAGGCAGCTTAAAAATGGCATAAGCGTAGAGGTGGTCAGCGAGGAAGACCTGTTCAGCGAAGACAAGAAGAAGAAATAATCCATGGCGGAACCCCTGATCCTATACATTGAAACAGCCACCGATATTTGTTCCGTGGCCATATCTGAAGGGGAAAAACTGGTGGCCCTGGTTGAAAGTGGTCCGGAACGGGATCACGCAATCCTTTTGAACCGTTTTATCCGTGAGGCTTGTACAAAAGCAGGAAAGGATCTTTCGCAATTTGACGCAATTGCAGTCAGCAAAGGACCCGGTTCATACACGGGACTAAGGATAGGGGTTTCCACAGCCAAAGGATTGGCCTATGCCCTCGAAAAGCCGCTTCTTTCCTGTGGCACCATCCTTTCAATGGCACATGTTGCACTAAAACACCCCGGAGTACAGGCCCTCATCTCCACTTACGGTGATCAACTTCTGCTATGCCCCATGCTGGATGCACGCAGAATGGAGGTGTATACCGCATTTTTCTCTACCAGTTGTGAATATATAAAGGAGGTTACAGCCGATATCATAGATGAAAGCTCCTATAAAGACACACTGGAGAAGCAGCAGATCTGTTTCTTCGGTAATGGTGCAGCAAAATGCAAGGAGTTTATTAAAAATAAAAATGCGCATTTCATCGAAGGAGTGAACCCATCATCAGCTGCGATGATCTCACCGGTACTCGACCTTTTCCTAAATTCTGATTTTGAGGACGTGGCCTACTTTGAACCTTTCTACCTTAAGGATTTCGTAGCCACCATACCCAGGAAAAAAATCCTTTAGGAAGAGGCTTCGCAACAAAATTATATCTTTGCATTAAAATCAGAATATGGCAACAACAGGAGATTTCAGGAATGGCTTATGCCTCGAATTTAACAATGACCTCTTTACCATTGTGCAGTTTCAACATGTAAAACCAGGTAAAGGCCCCGCTTTTGTCAGAACGAAAATGAAAAGTCTGACCACCGGAAAAGTTATCGAGAACACCTTTACCGCTGGAGTGAAAGTCACCACAGCCAGGGTTGAAAGACGACCCTACCAATTTCTCTATTCGGACGATTTGGGATTTAACTTCATGCACCTTGAAACCTTTGAACAGATTACTATTCAGGGCGATCAACTGGAGAATGCCGACCTGATGAAAGAGGGTCAGGCGGTGGAAATCGTGGTTCATGCCGATACGGAAACCCCATTAACGGTCGACCTTCCTCCTTTTGTAGAACTGGAAATTACCTATACAGAGCCCGGAGAAAAAGGCAACACCGCCTCTACATCGGCCCAGAAACCCGCTGAACTTGAGACCGGAGCGAAGATCATGGTTCCGCTCTTCATCGATACCGGAGAAAAAATCAAAGTAGACACAAGGGACCGCTCCTACTCGGAAAGAGTAAAGAAATAACCCCGACATAAACAGCATCAACCATGGGTAAGTTTTCCGAGAACAGGTTGAAAATCTCTACATTCAAGTTGAATGCGCTATTGGACATTACCCTGGCCATCAACGACAATGTTTCCACCTCCGAACTCATCCGGAGGTATGAGAAGATGCTCACCGACGACCTGGACATTGGAAAGGTGATCGTACTGAAGTTCTCAGACAAATGGGAGTGTCTGCTGAATTCGGGCTTTGGAAACCGTTTTTTTGGCCAGGTGGATATGGCCAGAGACCTTCACGTCTACGAAGAAATTTCATTCATCACCTCTGAGCCACAGCACTTCCCCGAACTGGTGGATATTGTCATCCCGGTTACCCATAAGGACCAGCCCATCGCCTATGTACTCATAGGTGATATTGAAGAGGAAGGTGAGGGTGTCAGCCCCATTATCAAGCACCTGCGCTTTATCCAGACGCTCTCAAATATTATCGTGGTTGCCATTGAGAATAAAAGGCTCTTCCAGGAGTCTCTCAGGCAGGAAGCTCTTAAGAGAGAGATGGAGCTTGCCAGCAAGATGCAGACCATGCTGATCCCTACCAGTGAAAAGCTCCCTTCCCATGAATTTATCCGGATGAAGGCCTTTTACCATCCTCATTTCGAGGTGGGAGGAGACTACTACGATGTAATCCAGCTTAACGATCATGAGGTGGGATTCTGCATTGCAGATGTATCAGGTAAAGGAATTTCCGCAGCCATATTGATGTCAAACTTCCAGGCCAACCTCAGGGCACTCTATACGGCCGAACAGGGCATGGAAGATACCCTGACTAAGCTGAACCAGAGCGTGATGAACAGTGCCAAGGGGGAAAAATTTATAACCCTTTTCATTGCAAGGTATAACTACTATACCCGGGAACTACTCTATGTAAATGCAGGACATAATCCTCCCTTCCTCTATGAACCCGAATCAATGAAACTGACCCAGTTGGACAGCGGATGTGTAGGTATGGGAATGCTGGATGAGCTGCCCTTCGTAAATGAAGCAAGAATCACAGTGGATGAACCAGCCAAGCTTTTTTGCTATACGGACGGACTCGTGGAAGTGATCCAGGATTCGGGCGTTGAATTTGGAACTGAGGACCTGGAAAGGGAACTTTGCAATCCGCATTCACTGGAAGATAATATCGCTACCATCATCAAAAACCAGAAAATTATGGAAGGCTCGGCAGCCATTTTTGATGATATCTCAATTATCGGAGCCGAATTCCCAGGAAAGCAGGGGTTCAGTTAATTGTCTAAACAGGAATCGCCTTATTCAGCAGGAATCTCAGCAACAGGTTCTTTTACCACCTCATCTTCCAGCGTCTGCCTGTGGTATACATCCATGGCCACCAACATAGCTGTGTACCCCCAGAAAAGCACCGATATCTTATCCGTATCCAGGAAATTGTTCAGCAAACCGTGAAAATAATAGGATACCAGGCCAATCAATGCGGCCATGGCCATGATCCGGATGCTTTTCCGTTTGGAAGAATAATAGACCCTGATACCTGTATAAATGCTCGTGCCAATTACCAGGAGCAGACTTAGCAGTCCAAATACACCCGCTTCAGCCAGCGGACCAAGATACTCACTGTGTGCATTACCCCGGGTTCCAAAGTCGGTACTGATTCTTGTTTTTTCATAGGACCGCTGGTAACGCCCATATTCAAACTGGTAGGTTCCTGGTCCAAAACCAAAGATTGGCTTATCCTTAAACATTCTTAAAGCGCAACTCCAGCGATTGATACGTTCCAGGTTCGACTGGTCGGTGGAAATATTCGACATGGATTGCACATGCTCAGCCAGCTCTCCGGAAGATTCGACACGGTTTTTCTCCAACTGGATCATCATCTGTGTGCGAACCGAAAAGAAGAGGCCCAGCAGTATGGCAGCACTCACAAGTATGATTTCAAGACGTATTTTCAACCTGATAAGGGCCCAAACACCGATGGAGGCAAGGATGCTGAGCCAGGTAGCTCGTGTATAGGATACCACCGTGGCGAAAAGGACCAGGGTAATCAACAGGCCCATAAGGAAGCGGGTATTGATGTCGCCACGTTTGATGAGCATGAACATGGCAACTAAAACTGGCAGGATCATTCCCAGGGTAGCCCCGTATGAGGTATGATCCTTATAAAATGGCCTGCACACATTGTGTGCCATGACCTGGTTATCAAAACCGTACTGGGAATGGTTTATCAATGTATAAATTACAACCCCGGTAAAAGCTATAATAAACACCCATGCATAGGTATGCATATTCCTCTCCTTCCTGAATAACTGGCTTGCAATCAGGTAAAAACTTACAATGAACCACAGCCGTGTGGCAAATGCCTTAAAAGAAACCAGCATATCAGAACTGGTCAGACTGGCGAGAAACAACCACGCCAGGTGAAAATAGATGGCAATGGTTACCGGGTGTCTGAGCACCTTGATATCAATCCTGTCACCCATCAGGTACTTGATCATGAACAGAAGCAACAATCCTGCCAGAAGGGGTTCTGTGGGCAGGTACATGTCGATGGCAAGCCCTTTTGAAAGATAACTCAAGGGTATGGAAAGGGGAACAAAGAAAACAACCGCCAGCAGGTATTTATCCACCGAAACAATGGCAAGTGCAACAAATAAGAGAACAGCTGGTAGCAGGGGTAAATAGTAAATTTCCAACGCCAGCATCAGCGTATTCAATGCCACAAAAGCAATCAGGATCCCCCAAAGGAGTTTCCCTGGATATTTCTCCCCGGATTCCAGTATCATTTTTCCTGAATTGCAGCAACCCTGGATTTTACATTGTCAATCACAATCAGTACAATCAGCGCAAAAAGCAACGATGCAAAGGTGGATACAATGACAATGAGCGATTTGTTTGGATAAGCCTTTTTCTCCGGCGGAATCGCCTTCTCCACCACAAATTTATGGGGAAGGTTCTGCTGGGCTTCCAACCTGGCCTCATTATACCTGATCCTCATATTATTGGCCATCCCCACCTCATACCTCATCTGGTGAATCATGTACATGTAGGAGACCCCGTATTCGGCAAACGCGGTGATTAATTTAGTGGTGGGATCGCCCGAGGGGGAGATGCTTTGCGATAACTCATAGCTAATCCGGTTTAAGGAATCCTGCATGGTTACAAGCTGGTTCTCAGCCTCATCATACTCAACCCCAACCAGTTCAAGGGCTCTTATGGCCCTTTTCTTTTTCATGGAGTTAAAAACCGTATCAACCAGGTCGGAAATATCGTTTGCAATGGCAGCTGAAATTTCCGGATCACTGTCCATTACGGATACCTCCACACTCTGGTATTCGGTCAGGCTGAACTTAATGTTCGACTTAAACATCTCGTATAGTTCAGTGAGCGGATATTTACCTTCCGGATCAATCTCATAATGCTCCATGAGATTATACTTTTCAATGATGCGGGTTCTGATGGGTTCTGAGTGCAGGACCTGGAGCAGTTGTTCGGCCTGATCCTCCTCCCCGAAGCCATATACACTCTGATTGCCACTGTAATTCTGTGCCAGCAAGCCCCTGGCCACAGAAGCACTGGAAGCAGGAAACATAATGACCGATGAACTGAACATAGGGGTGATGGTCAGCGATATTATAAGTGAGGCAATCGCAGCCACAAGACCCACAATCATCAGAACCACCCGCTTATTCCAGATATAGATCAAGAGATCTACCGAGTTAAAATTGTAACCTTTTTGTTCTCTGTTTTCCATGACAATGATTATTATAACTTGATTTTGATCAGAAAATAGTTCTTTTTACCCTTTTGAACCAGCAGGTATTTATGCTTGATGAAATCTGCCTCCGAAATGACTTGATCAATGCTGGTAATTTTTTGCTTATTAATGCTGACACCACCACCGCTAATCAGCCTTCTGGCCTCTCCTTTGGAAGCAAAAACCTCTGTATCCACAGCCAGAAGCTCCAGGACATCCTTATTCAGATCAGAAAGAGAAACCTCAAACTGAGGTACTCCTTCAAAAACTGACAGGAAAACATCTTCACGAATGGCTTTTAAAGACTCCGTGGTTCCTTTCCCAAATAAAATTCCGGAAGCTTCCACGGCCATTTCATACTCCTCGCGTGAGTGCACCAGGGAGGTGACTTCCTCGGCCAGTTTCTTTTGCATTACCCTGGCATGAGGTGCTTCCTTATGCGCTTCGGTCAGCGCTTCAATCTGCTCCTTCCCGAGCATGGTGAATATCTTAAGATACTTTTCGGCATCCTCATCTGACACATTCAACCAGAATTGGTAAAACTTATAGGGTGAGGTCCTTTGAGGATCGAGCCAAACATTTCCTTCTTCTGTTTTACCGAATTTACCTCCGTCGGCCTTGGTAATCAGCGGCCATGTGAGGGCGAAGGCCTCACCCCTCTCAATACGCCTGATGAGTTCGGTTCCGGTGACAATATTTCCCCATTGATCGGATCCGCCCATCTGAAGTTTGCAGCCATGATCACGATAGAGTACCTGGAAATCATAACCCTGAACAAGCTGGTAGGTGAACTCGGTAAAGGACATTCCCGATTTGCTGTCACTGCCCAGTCTCTTTTTTACAGAATCCTTTGCCATCATGTAGTTGACTGTAATGTGCTTCCCGATATCCCGGATAAATTCAAGGAAAGAAAAGTCCTTCATCCAGTCATAGTTGTTCACCATCAGGGCCCTGTTGGGTGCCTCGGTTTCAAAATCCAGAAAACGGGCAATCTGCATTTTTAACGCCTCCTGGTTGTGCCTCAGAGTAGCCTCATCCAGGAGGTTCCGCTCCTGGGACTTACCGCTGGGATCACCAATCATTCCTGTGGCCCCACCCACTAGTGCAACGGGTCTGTGCCCTGCTTCCTGCAAGCGTTTAAGCATCATTACACCCACCATGTGGCCAATATGCAAAGAATCAGCAGTAGGATCTATCCCCACGTAAGCAGTTACCTGTTCCTTCCCCAGTAACTCTTCGGTACCGGGCATGATATCATGAATCATGCCCCTCCATTTTAGTTCTTCAACCAGTTTCTTATTCAATTCCACTATTCAATCTCTTTAAATTGAAGCCGTTACCGGCTTTCGTTTCTCCTTCTTACCCGGAATATATTCTTTCCATTCCTCCTTCTTCAAATAGGGAAAAATGGCAGGCGCAATGGCAGAAAGCGGTTTATACAACAGGGATCCTTCGATATGCTGTGGCTTAATAATCTGCCTTTCGGCATTCACCTGGTTCAGCGGCCAGAGGATCATGCTGATTATAAATGCAGTAACCAGAACTCCAAATGCCATTCCCAATAAGCGGTTTACAAGATTCAAAGCCACAGCTTTTATTAGCTTATCCAGAAAGAATGCAGCCAGGTGAACCACAATCACAATGCTTACAAAGGCTACGGCAAAAGCGATTGCATTCATATGTGCCGGATCAATGTTAAAAACTGAATCCAGTATAGAGGCAAACAAGGGTCTGAATTTCATGGCCCCTAATATCCCCAGCACAAGTGCCAGAAGTGATGCAATCATATACACCATCCCCTTCTTAAATCCCCTGTAAAGAGCAAAAAGCAATGGCACCAGAAAAACAATGTCAAGGATATTCATTCAATTGCTGTAAAACGCCACAAATTAACGGATTTCTTTCGAAATTAGAGAATGTTTTTGCTTGCGTTGGATCAAAAAATAGTTGACCTTTAATTATTAACGAAAACTCGGGTCCGCTATTGTAAAAAAAATCAGTCATGGAAATCCGTAAATTCCGAAGCGCCTATCAGCTTGAACTTATTCCCGCTTCCCATGCGGGAATCTCCACAGGTGACCTGGTCTGGGATCCCATCATAGGTTCTCCTGTTTTTTCCAAAAAGGGCATGCCCAATACTATTTTCACAGCCTTCCTTGATGCGGGCCTCATCACAAAAAATGAGTGGTCCGCCCTGGGAGAAGAGAGCAGCCTGGCACCTTTCATGGAAGCCCATCTTGCCTCTCGCACAGTGAATGTGAATGTGGAATCTGTAAATGAATTAATGCATCCCAAAGTGGGTAAAATAAACGGCGAATTTATCACAGAGAAACTCAGCAAATTCACCTTTGGAAATATTATGGTCCGAGAGATGAACGACTTGATCAGGGTTCGCATTGACAGTTACCTGGAAAAGATGAAAGCCAGCAGGTGGAAGGAATACGACGGCACCATCCGAAGGGTCTTTATGATTACAGAACTCTATTACGGAACCATCAAGCTGGTTGTAGAGAAACAATTCAGCGCCGAACTGGATATCCTCATTCAAAACACCGATTTGGAAGCGCTCACCAGGACTGAAGGTTCCCATGCTATTGAGTATGAATTCTCACACGACAACGTGCCCTTTGCCATGCGTATTGAGCGAATCCGAACCTTCAACGGTTAAATCAACCCGAGAACATCCCTGATCCCTTCTACACGGATGAAGCGATCCGAATCGGGATCCTTTTCCACCTCCTCGTGCGCCCAGGTTGTAAAAAAGGGCACATGAATGGCCCTTGCCCCCAAACTCAAAGGGGGAATAATATCGGATTTCATTGAATTTCCAATCATCAGGAAACGTGAAGGTTCAATATCCAGGTGATTCAGTAACTGCACATAGTGCGCTTCCTGTTTATCGCTCATTACTTCGATATGATGAAAACAGGATGCAATACCAGAGCGCTTCATTTTGCCTTCCTGGTCCAGCAGATCACCCTTGGTGGCCACAATCAGCTTATAATTCGGAGCCAGGGTCTCCAGGACCTCTTTCACATCATCCAGTAATTCGATGGGACGCTTCAACATCTCCTTTCCAATCCCGATAATCCTGCTAATGGTCTGTGCACTTACCGAGCCATTGGTCAGTTGTATTGCACACTCCACCAGTGAGAGCATAAAAGCTTTGATGCCATATCCGTACAATTCCAGGTTCGCAATTTCCGTTTTAAACAAAGCTCCCGCAATGTCGCCTTCCACACCATAGGCTTTAATCAGATTAACAAACTGCTTCTCGGCATCCCGATAATAGGGTTCATTCACCCAGAGGGTATCATCTGCATCAAATCCAATGACTTCAATCTGTCCGTTTCTGCTCATATTCAATTTTTAATCAATCCCATATCCCTCGGGAAAATATCTTCACGGGCAACCGTCATGCTGCGCATCCTAACAAGCGGCTTTTCAACACTATCGTTTTCGACAAAAAAACCCAATCCGCTCAACCTTCCACTAATGACCGATCCGGAATCAATATCAATGGAGGCGATGCTCTCCCCATCCCCTGCTTTCCTGATACAGATATCATTCTCGGCAAAGAAAAAATCCTTTCCGCCATCAGAGGCAATAAAGCGTTTCAACTTCATCACCGGTGTATGGCCATGCACTAAGATAAATCCATCCCAGCGAAGGGGATCACTCCTGAAAAACTCTTCCCGGGTCCATAGAAAAGAATCCAGAGGATCGATTTGATTATCAAGCAGATATCGGTTCAATTCCCTGTAGTTCTTCAGTTGCAGCTGGTCCGCTAACGGGATCACAGGGGAAATCCCGGCATGAGTCACCAGGATTTTCATTCCCTTCGCCGGCTCAAAAACATAAGAAAGACCGAGATTCTGGAAAAAATCCAGGTAGCGTGACTCCATCCTGGATTTAAAACTGAAAAATGAAGTAAATCCAAAGGACTGAAGGGTAGCCTCTCCCCCGTTGTAGTACCAGGTTTCGATCGGACTTCCCCCAAAACCGAAATCATCCATAGCATTAAGCATCATTAACTCATGATTTCCAAGGAGGCAAACCACTTCCGTTTCCAGGCTCATGATCCGATCAAGCACTTCCTTCGTATGAGGACCGCGATCAATGAAATCACCTACAAATACAATGAGTTCCGGTTTAAATGAATCAATACGCGCCAAAAGCTGATCCAGTAACACAATTTCGCCGTGAATATCCCCTATGATCCAGTAATTTTTCATAAGCCAAAAACAATGGAAAATTAAATATTATTTTTGATCCATGGCAATGAACAAGAACCACCGATTCGGACTTATCACTTTTTTTATCCTGCTCATCCTTGCAATTTTGGTGACCACCGAGCCCTGGAAGAAGACCCCACCAGTTGAAACTGCCCTGGTGAATACCCCTCCGGCCTCAATTTTAATTCATTGGGAAAACCTTGCTACAGGCTATCCTGGAACAAGCTTAACCGATACCATCAGATCCTATAAAGGATTTGACCTGGGCTATAACGAGGCAGGTGAACAGGCTTCCTGGGTGGTATACGTACTCACAAAGGATGAGGTTGTGAATGGCTCGGTTTCAAGAAGCGATAATTTCAGAGCTGATACTTCCATCTCCACCGGGTCGGCATCCCTGGCCGATTACCGGGGATCCGGATACGACCGGGGGCATCTTGCCCCGGCGGGCGACATGACGTGGGACAAGGAGGCCATGAGCCAGTCCTTTCTTTTGTCGAATATGAGTCCCCAGAACCCCTCCTTCAACCGGGGTATCTGGAAAAAACTTGAACAGGAGGTGAGGGACCTGGCTGTTGAAAGGGACAGTATCTATGTGGTAACCGGACCCGTTCTAAATACGGTGGAAAGTTCCATCGGGAAAAACGAAGTGGCCGTTCCTGCTTACTATTTCAAAGTAGTGGTGGATCTCTCTCCTCCGGGACACGGCATGATTGCCTTTCTGCTTCCCAATGAAGGATCGGGAAATGAGCTAAGCAACTATGTCATCTCCGTAGATTCACTGGAAGCCTTTACAGGCTATGATTTTTTTAATTCAGCGCCAGACCAGCAAATGATTGATTGGCTCGAAAAGCGACCAGAGCTTTTCGAACTGAAATAATTATGTAACTTTTGACTGAATGATTCAACGCCGCTTCTATACGATTTTATCTGTACCCGTATTTCTCTATCTCTATTCATACACCGCTGTGATCGTATTTCTGATCCTTATAATGGCCTACCTGAGGTGGAAAAAAGGCATCAGGCTATTAATGAGCTTCTGGGCAAAAACCGTCTTTCCAATCATGGGAAAAAAGTTGCACATCGAAGGGAAGCAACACCTTAAAAAAGGGGCGAAATATATTTTACTTGCTAACCATTCCAGCATGTTTGACATCATTGCCATCATGGCATTCTACCCCGACGTTTCCTGGTTTGGTCATGAGCGTCTACTACGCATTCCCCTATTCAAACAGATGCTTATTATGACCGACTATATTCCCATGAGATTAAGCAATGTTACAAATACGAGAAAAATGCTCTCTTTACTTGAAGAAAAAGCGCAGCACAATACTGTGGCGATCTTCCCCGAGGGAACAAGGACCCTGGACGGGAAACTGAATTCATTTTACCGCGGATTCATACACCTCCTCAGGGCAAGCGGTCACGATATTCTTCCGGTAACCCTTAATGGCTTCTACAAATTAAAGCCAAAAAACAGGTTCTATATTAATTTCGGGGCAAAGCTTGGAGTCGTAATTCACCCTCCCATGGAGGGCAGCTCTCTTATACCCGTCAGTGACAAAGCGATTATGGACCGGGTAAGCCAGGTAATTGAATCGGCAAACTTAGACAAGAAAACAAATGAATAAAAAGGAAAAATGGGTGTTCATTGTAAATCCCACCTCAGGAGGCGGCTTTGGTTTAGAATTATTGCCGGAACTTGAAAGGCGTGTAAAGGCACAGCCCATATCGGCCGAGATTATCCAGACCGAGTATCACGGGCACGCTACTGAAATTGCCAGCGACTGCCTTGGAAGGGGTTTTACACACTTCATAGCCATAGGGGGGGACGGAACCATGAATGAAATGGCCGGACCTCTCATCAATAAACCCGGGATAACCGTGGGTCTCATTCCTGCAGGAACGGGAAATGACTTCATCCAGATCCTGGGTTTCCCCGACCGCTTCAAAGATGAACACTGGGACCTCCTATTCGCTCAACCCACCATCCTTATGGATGTGGGAATTGTAAACGGAAGGCATTTTCTCAATGGGATGGGACTGGGCTTCGACGCCCAGGTTGCTGCAGAAAACTATGTGGAACCAGGTGAAGTAGCAAAAGGATCGGGAAAGGGCAAATATATCTGGCACATTTTAAAAACGCTGCTCTTTTACAAGGAAAGAAAGGTCAATATTACCTCCGAGGGAAGAAGCCTCGATACAGACTGCTTCATCAATACCATCTCGGTTGGACGACGTTTTGCCGGAAGCTTTTATCTCACACCGGCAGCCATAGCCAATGACGGATTGCTGGATGTATGTATGATCAAGAAACTAAATCTCCTGCAACGACTGAAAATCCTGACCAAGGTTCCCAAGGGCAGTCATGTAAGTGATCCCAAGGTGAGCTACTACCAGACTAAGAAGATCAGGGTAAGCTTTAAAAAAGAGGTTCCCTACCATGTAGACGGAGAGCTGTTTTTTGATACTATTTTTGAAGTGGGCGTAATTCCTTCGGCAGTAAATATTATTTTTAATCCTGAAGGAGACCATTTTTTTCGAAAATAGATTCAATGAATACCGGGAAGAAATTCGCTTATATCGCATTCTACGACCTTGATCATACCATCCTTGAGGATAACAGTGCCACCCACCTGGTACATGAAGCAAGGCAAAGAGGCATCATGAGTAAAAGACTATTCCGTTATGCCGTTTGGCTCTCCATCCTTTACAAACTGGGAATCGGGAACTCCACAAAAATGATTATCAGGATGCTTTCCTGGCTGAAAGGCCTTAGAGAGGATACGATAAATCAACTTTGTGAGGAGATTTTCAGCAAGCAAATTGTAAACAAAATCCGACCCGAAATTCTGGATACCATCCAGGAACACCGATCACGTAATGGAGCTGTGGTATTGCTTTCTTCAGCCACCGAGCCCATATGCAGGCCGGTTTCCAGCTACCTCAAGATGGATGACCTGATCTGCTCTCTACTGGAATCGCACAACGGATTCCTCACCGGCAAAACCCGGGGAACACTGGTCTATGCCAGGGAGAAAGAAACCCGGCTTCGATCCTACTGTAAGGAACACGGATACAATGAGGCCGAAGCTTATTATTACGGAGATTCTTTCACCGACGAATATGTAATGAGCGCAGTGGGACACCCTGTGGCGGTGGATCCTGATAAAAAACTCCTCAGAATAGCCCAAAGAAAAAACTGGAAGATCCTGATCCGAAAGCGCAGCTGAGAAAGCTCCAGTTCCCTATCAGACCCCTTCTTTTGCTTTTCATCATTTGATTTCTTATTTTTATTTAATCTAATTAAATAATCATGGGCAAAATATCTGCATTAAAGTCGAATGATCTTGTTTACTATCCCGGCAAGGAAGTAGTAAAGCAGGCACGCATCAAAGATTATGAAAAGCTCTACAAAGATTCTATCGCCAACCGGGAGGATTTCTGGTCCAGGGAAGCAAAATCTCTTTCCTGGTATAAACCCTGGGAAAAAGTGCTTGATGAATCCAGCAAGCCCTTTTATAAATGGTTTGTTGGAGGCCAGACCAACATCGTTGCAAATGCCATTGACAGGCACCTTGACTCCGAAACTAAAAATAAATTGGCCATTATATGGGAAGGAGAGCCAGGCGATGTTAAGACCTATTCCTATTTTGCATTGAACAGGGAGGTCTCCAAATTTGCCAATGTACTCAAGGCAATGGGGGCCGAAAAGGGGGATATTATAACTATCTATATGCCGCAAATACCTGAGATCATCATTGCGATGCTTGCCTGTGCAAAAATTGGTGTAGCGCACAGTGTGGTCTATGGTGGATTCAGCGTAGAAGCACTGGCCGAAAGAATTGCCGATGCGCACAGTCGTATCCTGATCACTGCCGACGGTGGTTTTCGCCGTGGGAGGCCCACTGAATTAAAAAGCATTGCCGATGAGGCCATGCGCCGATCGCCCACTATTGATGTATGTATTGCGGTGAAGCGAACCGGTGAGGATTGCTACATGGAAAATGACAGGGATTTCTGGTGGCACGATTTAATGGGAATGCCTATTGCCTCGCCAAGGTGTGATACTGAAAAAACTGATGCTGAAGATCCCTTATTTGTGCTATACACCAGCGGAACCACCGGTAAACCCAAGGGACTGATTCACACCCATGGAGGGTATTCAGTTTATGTATCAAGTACCTTTAAATATGTATTTGATATTCAAGCCGTTGACAGGTGGTGGTGTGCCGCAGATCCGGGCTGGATAACCGGTCATTCTTATATTGTATACGGGCCTCTGATTAACGGAGCTACCATCCTATTGTACGAGGGAGCTCCCAACCATCCCTACCCCAATCGATGGTGGCAAATGATAGAAAAATACGGGGTAACCATTTTGTATACCTCACCCACCGCGATTCGTGGATTGATGCGATATGGTGCATCCTGGGCAAACAAACATAATCTCAGTTCCCTCCGGCTCCTTGGATCGGTAGGTGAACCCATTAATCCGGAAGCCTGGAAGTGGTATTACGAGGTGATAGGGAAAAGCCGCTGTCCCATCATGGATACATGGTGGCAAACCGAAACCGGGGGGTTTATGATCACCCCGCTGCCAATTACGCCCCTCAAGCCCGGATCAGCGACTCTGCCGTTCTTTGGAAATGAAATCGCCGTAGTGGATGAAAAAGGTAAAACCATGGAGCATGGCACAGAAGGAAACCTGGTTATAAAAAATCCCTGGCCCGGTATGGCACGCACCATCCTCGGCGACCCGGACCGCTTCATTGAAAAATACTGGAAACTGTATGAGAAAACAGGCTGGTACCTCACGGGCGATTCTGCAAAAATAGATGAAGACGGGTATGTCTGGATCATTGGCAGAAATGATGATGTCCTTAAAGTAAGTGGATACCGGCTGGGTTCGGCCGAGATTGAGAGCGCCCTGGTCAGTCACCCCGCCGTCACTGAAGCCGCAGCCATTGGACTACCCGATAGTCTGAAAGGAAACATTATTCATGCTACTGTGATCCTGGCCCAGGGATCAACTGCTTCGGATGCCCTTTCCAATGAACTAAAAAACCACGTGAGCAATGAGATTGGCCCCATTGCCAAACCTGCATTTGTGGTATTTGCTGATTCTTTGCCCAAAACACGGAGTGGAAAAATCATGCGGCGGGTCCTGAAGGCAAGAGCCCTGGGACAGGACGAGGGTGACCTGAGTACCCTTGAGGAGTAGGAGTCGAAACAAACCTTTTAAGGATAAAAAGATTTCGGCCGAATTATATATCTTAGATTGATATAATATTCCGTTGAAAATGAAATTCTACTGTTTTTTGTCCCTGATCGTCATGCTCTCCTCTTGCGCTGCTCATCAGAAACCCTTGTCAGAAAACAGGCCAAATATTCTTTTAATGGTGGCCGACGACATGGGCTATGGCGACCTGGGTTGCTATGGTGGCCTTGCGAATACTCCAAACGTAGATAGCCTGGCAAAAAACGGAATTCTGTTTACAGATTTATATGCTGCCGCTCCGAATTGCTCTCCTTCTCGCGCGGGCTTGCTTACCGGCAGAAGTCCGGCCATGGTTGGCATGTATAATTATCGACCACCAGGGCATCCCATGCACTTAAGGAATCATGAAGTAACCATTGCTGAAGTATTACAAAGTCAGGGTTATCATACATCCCATATCGGGAAGTGGCATTTGGGCTGCCTGCCTCAGGATTCTACCCTAAATCATCCACAACCGGATGAGCAAGGATTTGAATATTCATTCGGTACAGAAAACAACGCCATACCCTCTCATCTAAATCCAGTAAATTTTGTGAGAAATGGCAAGAAACTGCCAGAACAAAAAGGCTATTCATGCCAGATTTTAGCAGAAGAAACGATCCATTGGATTGAAGGACTTGCTGATAAGGATCAGCCATTTTTCAGCTATGTAGCATTTCATGAACCTCATATGAAAATCGCTTCACCGCCTCAGCTGGTTAAAAATTATTCGCATTTACCAATCAATGACGCTGAGTACATGGCCAATATTGAAAACCTGGATTTAGCAGTAGGAAGCATAATCGATTATTTAAATAGTAACAAACTTCTTGATAACACACTTGTGATACTCCTGTCTGACAATGGCTCTTATCGACAGTCTTCAAACGGAGGTCTCAGAGCTGTTAAAAGCTACCTGTATGACGGTGGAATCAGGGTACCTGGAATCATTCATTGGCCGGCTTTAGATAAAAAGAACGTGGTAATCAATGAACCGGTTGGGTTTGTAGATATCATGCCAACCATTTGTGACATATTACAGATAAAGGCGCCCAGGCAAGAGGATTTAGATGGAACTAGTATTTTAAATTTACTGCAAGGGGAAAAGTTTGATCGGCTTAAGCCGCTGTTCTGGTTTTTTTATAGAACATCCCCTGAAATAGCCGTAAGAGTAGACGATGTGATGATTTTGGGTAAGGATAAGGATACAATCCCCAGAACTCACCGGTTTTCGGAGCCTGACATGGCTTACATAAACAACATGGACCTGCTTGATTATGAATTATACGATATGGTCAAAGACAATGGGCAGTATGATAATATGATCGATAGCCACCCTAATTCTGCGTATTACAAGGAAGTCATAAACGATAAATTAAGAGAGATCCAGGACAATGGTTACGATTGGGCCACGCTTCCTGAGGCATCAGAATATAAATTAATTAAAACCAATTGGGTTACATATGAACATTATTGAACTAGCCGGGGTCACCAAAACATTCGGGTCGGTCAAAGCTGTGAATAATCTCGATCTGGCGGTGCCGGGGGGAAGCATTTACGGATTTATCGGTCCCAATGGCTCCGGGAAAACCACCACCATTCGCATGATTATGAAAATCATGTACCCCGACAGCGGATCCATCCACATTAATGGCCGGGAACACGATTCAAAACGTCTTTCAAATGTGGGTTACCTGCCTGAAGACCGGGGATTATACAAGAAAATGAAGCTGGGAGAGTTGCTCCAGTTCCATGGGGAACTGAATGAGGGCAGCGATCTCAAAACCCGGATAGATTACTGGCTGAACAGACTCGATTTAAAAGCCTATAAAGAAAAAAAGGTGGAAACACTGAGTAAGGGAATGAGGCAGAAACTACAGTTTATTGCTACAATCCTTCACCAGCCCGAGATCATCATCCTGGATGAGCCCTTCGGCGGACTCGATCCGGTGAATGCTGACACAATGAAGGATGTGATCCTGGAATTGCAGCAGAAGGGATCCACCATCATCTTTAGTACCCATGACATGAGCACAGCAGAGCTTATGTGCGACTATATTTTTATGATTTATAAAGGGAAAAAAGTGCTGGATGGTACCCTTTCTCAGATCCAGGATGAATATGGAAATGATACCATTCGAATCCAGTCTGATATGGGAGTCGACGCGCTCGAAGGAATGAAGGGCATTGAACACGTAAACAACTTCGGAAAACTTCAGGAGATAAGGGTTAGCCAGGGTACAGATCCACAGTTGATCCTGACCGATCTGTTAAAGATTACCCGTATCACCAGGTTCGAAATCACGAAACCTTCCCTGAACGATATATTCATCCGGATAGCATCTCCCGAAAGAAAGGAGGCCAGTCATGCATAAAATATTTACCCTCTTCAAACGCGAATACCGGGCTGCAGTCCGAACCAAAAGTTTCATCATCAGCCTGGTCCTGGTTCCCATTATGATGGGCGGCGGTTTTGCAGCTGTAATCATCATGGAAAACAAGGTGGATACCGAGGCAAAACACTTTACAGTAATCGATCATAGTGGTGAAATGCAGGAATTTCTTCTGGATGCAGTTGAGCAACACAACAGTATTGATATCATCCACACCAGGTCTGGCGAACAAACAGATCCCGCCTTCATTGTTGATTTCCAGGCGTATGACAGCGAAGACCCCACCGGTCAGCAACTTGCCCTTTCCAACAGGGTTAAGTCGGCCGAGCTATATGCCTTCATTGAGATTGGACCGGGTTTCATCCATGGCACAAGTGATGAAGACGGAGCATACCTGAAATACTATTCCGAGCATTCTTTCAATGACCCGCATCGAGGATGGTTTAGCAACACCCTGAACAAGCAGGCACAGATTTTAAGAGCGGCAGAGCTCAACCTGGATGATGAACAGACAAAGCACCTTACAAAATGGATCGGTATCGAGGGTATGGGCCTGGTGAGTGTTGATAAAAAGACCGGTGAGCAGCTGGAAGCCGAAAAGACCAACGAACTGCAATCCTTTGTGGTGCCATATGTGATGATGATCATGATGTTTATGCTGGTCATGATGGGAGCCATCCCTCAACTCACTGCAGTGATGGAAGAAAAGAATGAGAAAATTGCAGAGGTTCTGCTTGGCAGCATCACACCCTTCCAGTTTATGATGGGGAAGGTCCTGGGTGGCATAGGGGTATCACTCACCACCGCAGCGATCTATGTGGCCGCAGGAGTATTTACCCTCACCTACACCGGTATGCCTTCCCTGATTCCTTACCAGGTTCTTCCATGGTTCTTTATATTCTCCGTGTTTTTCATCCTGATGGTAGGCTCGGGCATGGCAGCCCTTGGGGCCACCTGCAATGACAGCAAGGATGCTTCTTCGCTTACTTTTCCGGGGATGCTTCCGGCCATTCTCCCCATGTTCCTGATGATGCCCGTGATACAGGATCCGGGTGGAACTTTTGCCACCACCATGTCGCTGATCCCCATATTCACTCCCACATTGATGGTGGTCCGAATGGCCACAACAGTAACGATTCCCCTGTGGCAACCCATCGTTGGACTGGTGGGCGTAATTCTCTTCACCTGGTTTACAGTATGGGTTGGAGCAAGGGTATTCCGGACTGCCATCCTGATACAGGGTCAAAAACCCACCCTGGCCACCCTGCTTAAGTATGCTTTTAAATCTTAAAATGAAAGGGAATAAACAGAATTCAATATGATTTACCGAACAGGCGGGGAAACAACATTCCCGTCTGTTTTTTATAACGGGTATATTCCTCACCAAATTCTTCGGTAAGGATTTTTTCCTCGTAGCGGGCAATCAGGATATAAAAAACCAGGATCACCAGCCAGAAAATTGCTGAAACAATGGAGAGCGTCGTAAAAATAGCTCCCAGGTAGAATAACAATGCCCCCGTATAGATGGGGTGCCTGATAATCCTGAAAACTCCGGAATCAATCACTTCAGGCTTATCCCTGGGGGTGCCAAACACCGCTTTCATTCCTCCCCGGGCCAGGATCCACCCCGTTATCAAAACAATGGCAGCCAGGGGCGCCCTGATGAAATTCGGGACTATCTCCCTCAGAAAGGTGGAATAGTGAAAAACAAAGGAGTCTGAGATCCAAATGCCCAGGAAAATAAGTAACAGGATCAGTTGTAGTGTATCTCCCCATCTGTGCTCACCAGTCAGATGTGGATTTCCAGCATGCTTCTTTGTACTCATCTCTTCCCGATTTTCAAATAGTTTTTCAGTCGCTTGAAGCCTTCGGCATAACTCACAGCCGGCTCAAAACCAAGGATCTCACGGGCCGCTGAGATATCAAACCAGTGATTGGTTATCATCTCCTTGATTGCATGACGAGTCATGAACGGCTCCGATTTAATTTTAAATACCTTATGAAACCACTCCGAAACACCTGCCGCAAAAAGAGCCACCTTATCAGGAATCTTTCTCTGCACCGGAGGGTGACCGGCAATCTGAATAATGGAGTTAATAAAATCCCATATTCTTGCAGGCTCACCATTGGTAATAAACAGCGCCTTACCCGCTGCCTTCGGATTTGATTCCAGGGCCTCGGCAGCAAGAATCAGTGCATCAATCATGTTATCAATGTAGGTGGAATCAATGAAGTGCTCGTGATCTCCGATACGCCTCATTTTACCCGATCCGGCCCTTTTTAAAATGCCGGGAATCAAATGTGCATCATAGGGCCCCCAGACAAGATGAGGACGGAGTGCAATGGTTTTAAGCTTCTCCGAATTAGCCTCCAGTATCAGTTGTTCAGCCATGGCCTTTGTAGATGCATAATGGGAACCATGATGCTCAGGATAGGGAAAGGATTCGTCAATACCCTCCAAATCTGAACCATTGAATACCACACCCGCTGAACTGGCAAAAACCAGTCGACCCACCCCATTTTCAAGACAAGCTTCTATTAAATTCGAAGTTCCTGTAACGTTAATGGAATGAAAATCATCATAATTACCCCAGATACCCACTTTAGCCGCCAGGTGAAATATCACATCTTTTCCTTTACATGCATTTTTCAAAGCATCAAGGTCCCTGATATCAGCTTGAATACTACTGATTCCAAGTGCCCAGTGCAGGGGATATTCCCTCCTGGAATAGCTGGTAACCTTATGACCCTCTGTGATCAATCGCTTGATCAAAGCCATACCAATAAAACCACCACCCCCGGTTACCAGAATTTTCATAGAAATAAATTAAGCATATAAAAATAGTCAATAATCTTAATTGGCAAGTATGATTAAATTGCACTCCTTAACCGAATCCCGAAAATGAAGAGATATTCAAGGCTTATAGCGCTGTGTTTTGCCACTACCTTCGCTGTATCCCCCCTCGTGGGACAATACCATTATGAACGCTGGAACAGCCTCGATGTTCAACACTACTGTTTCGAAATTGACCTGAACGACAGTAGCGACGTCATCCATTGTATGGCAGAAGTAGAAATCTTCTTTAAATCGGCAGTTCCGTATTTCAACCTTGACCTGGTGGGACCATCAGGAGATGGTTGCGGAATGCTCATTGACAGTATCACAGAAGGTGGCAAAAAAGTTGCTTTTATCCACGAGAATAATCTCTTAAAAATTCCCGGAGATGAAATCAAAGAGGGGGATACAAGGAAATATCGCATTCAGTACCATGGAATCCCATCCGATGGTTTGATTATCTCAGAAAACAAGTTTGGCGAGCGGACATTTTTTGGCGACAACTGGCCAAACAGGGCGCGTTACTGGCTTCCCACAGTCGATCACCCATCAGACAAGGCCACAGTTGAGTTTATTGTGGAGGCTCCTTCGCACTACGGAATTGTTTCCATCGGCTCACTTACAGGTGAAGTCTGGGATGAAGAGCGGATCACCTCCCATTGGGAGATGCATACGCCCCTCTCCACAAAACTGATGGTTTTCGGCGTTAGTCCCTTCGAAGTGGAATACCTGGAAAGTAAATCGGGAATCCAGGTCTCAAGCTGGGTATACCCTCAGAACCGCGAAGCCGGATTCAACGACTACAAAGTGGCCATTGACCCCCTTGATTTCTTTGAGGAATATATTGCGCCCTTCCCCTGGTCAAAACTTGCAAATGTGCAGTCAAAAACCAGGTATGGGGGCATGGAGAATGCAAGCTGCATCTTTTACCATGAAAGAACCGTCAACGACAAGCAAAACAATGAGTCGCTATTTGCACATGAAATTGCCCATCAATGGTACGGCGATGCAGTCTCAGAACTTAACTGGCACCACATTTGGATCAGCGAAGGATTTGCCACCTACCTCACCGATATCTACATCGAAAATAAATATGGCCGGGACGCCTTTCTCGCCTCCATGCTTGATGAAAAAACACAGGTCCTGGAATTTGCCAGGAAAAGGCTTGCACCAGTTGTGGACACCACCTTGCCTGTGTCCATAAGCTTACTCAACAAAAACTCATACGAAAAAGCGGCTTGGGTACTGCACATGCTGCGACACGAACTGGGAGATGAACTCTTCCAGTGCTGCGTCCGCAGCTTTTATAACGATTTTAAATATGACAATGCACTCACGGGCGATTTCCTGCAGGTGGTTGAATATCTGTCGGGCCGCGATTTTAAGGCCTTTTTCCAACAGTGGTTCCATACAGCAGGACATCCCGTACTATCCGCCAGTTGGAAATACAAAAGGGGTAGGATAAAACTAAGCATCCTTCAGCACCAGGAACAAAATGTATTCGATTTCCCGCTGGAAATCAGGCTTAAACTGGAAGATGGAACCTTCATCGACCAAAGCCTGCACATTCGTAAAGCTTCAGAGACTTTTATGATTGATTCAGCGACCAAACCCGTTGAAGTTGTCTTTGATCCTGATCACTGGCTGCTTTTTGAAGCGTATTAGTCGGCCGAAGGCGGAAATTCTTCCCTACCATCCGAAAAACGGGCAAACCTCCCCTGCTCGCGGCCATGCACCATGTCGTGCCGGGGCCAGGACCAGCCTCCAAAACGGGTCTCCTGGTAATCCCCGTAGGCCTGCTCAATCTCCTTCTTGGTATTCATAACGAAAGGCCCGTAACTTTCAACCCGCTCATTTATCGGGGCTCCCTGCAGGATCAGCAGACGGGTGTTCTCCGGACCATTCTCAATAAGAACCTCCTGATGAGCCTCCAGTTCCAGCGCAGAATGATCTTTGAAGGAAGTTTCATTGAGAACAATTGAGTCTCCCTCGAAAAAGTAAAGCGTACGGTTAATTCCCCGGCTAGCTGCCGGAAGTATCCATTTTGCACCGGCTTCCATCTCTACAACCCAGATAGCCACTTCGTGATCCTTATTGGCCGCCCATGAAGCCGGGGCAGGATCCGGGGCGTGAACCGAACCCAATGAACCTGCAAGCACATCGATGGTGGTCTTAAGCCCGCTTTGATCAGCCCACACAACGATCGGGATCTGCTCTCCCCATAACATGGCAAAGTGGGGCTCCACAAATTTGTCCGCTCCGGGAAGGTTCAGCCAGATCTGGAACAATTCCAGCGGATTTCGCTGCTCCCGGTTTAACAGTGGAAACATTTCAGCATGCTGAATACCCTTCCCCGCGGTCATCCATTGCACATCTCCAAAACCATACCTTCCGGCTCCCCCCATCGAATCGGAGTGGTCCACAAGACCTTTGCGAACAGCAGTAACTGTTTCAAAGCCCCTGTGAGGATGCACAGGGAAGCCCGGCACCTTTGACCCATGATACATGCGCCAGCCATCTTTTAGTACAAAATCGTTCCCAATATTTCTCCCCTCCAGTGGTGTATCAGGACCAAAATCCTCATTCCCTGCCGGGTAGTCATCTGCATGGTATACACAAAAAAGAAAAGGATCCTGGGTTTCCCAGGGAAAGCCGAGAGGCTTCACTCTTAAAACTACATTCCTGTCCACTGTCATTTCCTTCACATTTAGAGAAATAACAAGTAAGGGCAACTTTTGTTAGAAAGGATAACCCGGGTTTTCAGCCTAATATTGAAAAGAAGACATTTGCTGGTCCGAAGATTCGAAATGAGCGTACTTGTATGAGTGTACCCCCGTAATCATAGACCCATCGTCCGAAACCCGGTAAGGGCTCTGCTCATCCGCCACCCGAGAGAAGTATACCTTATGCTCTGTGCCCTGCCCATCGACCATGATCATGTGAACCAGATTCTCGTCAATGGCAGCATCCAGGTAATTCATACAAAGCGGACAAAAGAAATCGAGCCGCTCCCCCTCGATTACACTAAAATCGGGATGAATAAGGCTTGTATAGTTTCCAACTTCAGGATGTAAAAGCATTATTCCCTTCTCTCTGAGAGTATTACGCACCTTTAACACAATATTTTCTCCAACACGAAGATGTCCCCGGCAATGTGGGCATATATAGTGATTTTTCATAATAACGGGATTTATATTCTGCTTTTCCCAAGATACAAAATCGCGAAGCAGATGTCAATTTTTACGATATGTTTCACATCCCTTTAACGGAGAAAAATTAACCCTGATTCCGGAAGCCATCAGAGCGCAGCCATAAGCTCCCGGACATCCTCTTCAGTATTGAAGACATTCACACTAATCCGGATATTACTCCCCCGCAGGGAGACAAAAACATTCCGCGATTGCAACTCACCCACCAAAGCCTCACCGTCGGTTCCGGGAGGCAGTGGTAAGCCCATGAGATGGTGCGCCCGGTAGGATTTTTCCTCAACCCGGGATCCTTTCTCACGAAAAAAGCTGATCAGGGGTTCCGAAAGTTTCCTCCCATACTCCTGAATTTCTGCGATACCCCAATCCAGGAGCTGACCAAGGGCTTCATCCAACATGGGAACGAGGATGAAATTACTACTCTGTCCGACGTCAAACCGGACCGCCCCCGGCTTATATCCCTCTTCGTAGTTGGTTAGCCTGTCGAAGCGTTCAGAATTGGGCCGGGTCATCCAGGACTCCTCCAGGGGAATTCCCCCATTGAAATCTTCATGGATATAAGAAAGAGCAGTGGAGTAAGGTCCCATCAACCACTTATATGCCGCACAAACCAGGGCTGAGATATGAAACTTTTTTACATCAATGGGCAAAGCCCCCACCGATTGTGATCCATCCACAATCAGCCGTGCCCCCACCTCTTTACACCTGGCTCCAATACGTTCCAGATCAAATTTTGTCCCGTTCATCCAGTGCACAGAAGCCATCACCACAAAGGCCGTCTCCGTTCCTATGGCCTCAAGGATCCGTTCGTTCCACTCCCTGGCCTTTTCAGGCACATCATCCTTACGCACCACAACCCTCAACTCCGCTCCGTGAGTCTTGCACCAGCGCTGCGCCGTATAGTAACAACTGGGGAATTCTTCAGATATGGTGAGGGCATGCTGACCCGGCACATAGGGAATATTCCCGATTACACTGTTCATCCCATAGGATACCGAAGGCATATAGGCTACCTGTGCAGGCGCACAGTTTACAATTCTTCCAAACTTCTCCCTGATACCCACTACCCCGGTGAAAAAATCAATAGGCTTTATATCGACCGGATTCCGCTTAAGCCGCATTCCCTCAATCCCCTTCTCTTCAACCGACTTAAGAAGCGGGGACATGTAGGCACAATTCAGGTAATGAATCCCGTCAGGGATTTGAAAAAGGTGTTTCTGACATTCCATTGGATAATATCGTTAGGGATTAGTATTTCTCGTTTGCGAATCTTTGCCCCTGATCAGGATCGTATTACTCTCAGAGCCATTAAGCCTGTGCTTTAAAATTGCCTGGCAAAAACCTCGTCAGCCCCTTCCAGGTAACGCTTGTACTCCTCCTTATTATGGATGGATATCCCGGCCATAAAGTAGTAACTCATTGTAAACTGGCTTTAAGATTAGACCGGAAAATACAGATTTCCAATCAATTTCAAATGATATTTGGCGGTAAATCATAATTAAACTAAATTTGTCCCCGCAAATTGAGGCCCACTGCCAAAAGGCAGCAAGCCTCGATCATTGCAGGATTCGGCTCCATAGTTCAAGGGATAGAATAGCGGTTTCCTAAACCGTAGATACAGGTTCGAGTCCTGTTGGAGCTACAA
>CAZRPW010000046.1:0-31601 GCA_964601975.1 uncultured Bacteroides sp. | reverse complement strand
AATCTGATTGTCAAGCTATTTAAATGCAATGAAGTTTTTTAAGCTTGTGCATAACGTATGTGTATAATTTGATGGTGTATATATCAGCTTTATGTTTGGTTGCCTGGATGAGCCTGAAAGTGCGCAATGCAGGCGGAAAATGTGTTAAATGCAGCTTGTAAATTTTGCAAATGGCAAATTCCAATATTCTTTAATACGAGATTTATTCAGAATGGATTCAAAATTTTGGATAGTCTCATCAGAATGTTGGGTTTGGCTCTGATAAATGTAAATATTTTCGTGCAGAAATCATATTCGGGCGGCGGATCAGTCTTTTTGGTGATTTTTGAGGATGGTGTCCAGGGGACTTATGATGGCTGCCAGGGATTTTTTAGAGACATGGGTGTAAATTTCCGTGGTAAGGCTTGATTCGTGGCCAAGTAAGGTCTGGATGTACCTTATATCTATGCCCTGCTCGAGAAGGTGGGTAGCAAAGGAGTGCCGGAGCATGTGGGGGGTAACTCTTTGTTCGATTCCGGCTTGCTCGCCTGCTCGCCTTACGATTTTAACGATGCTGGTTGCGCTGTACCTTTTTCGATTTGGGCCTTCGAAGAGCCAGTAATTGGGTTTGTATGTTTCCAGGTATTGCTTCAGTATGACAGCCCAGCTGTCAGAAAGCAAAGTGGTTCTGTCCTTTTTGCCTTTGCCTCCTCTGACAAAAATCATTCGCCGGTTGAAGTCCACATCTTCGATTCGGAGGTTGATTAGTTCAGCTCTGCGTAATCCCGAGGAATAGATGGTGCCGATGATGGCCCTGTGCTTCAGATTGATTGTTACGGTAAGCATTGTAATTATGTCTTTCTCGGACAGGACTTTGGGTAGGGTCCTGGATTTTTTGGGCCGCTCAATCTGGTAGTATTCCTTTTCTCGTCCAAGCACCCTTTCATAATAAAACTTAATGGAACTAATCCGCTGGTCCTGTTGGGATTCGGAAATTTTATTGTAGGTAATCAGCCTGTGCAGGTAGGCATTGATTTCCTTCACACTGATGGTTTCCAGCTTGTCAAATCCGAATTCACGAATGAAATCTTTGATATAGCAGGTGTAAATGGCGATTGTTTTAGGACTATACCTTAGTCGTTCAAGCTTTTCCAGGTAGTCGGGGGGAAGTAGAACCTCTTTTTTCTTTTGTTTTTTTCGGGAAGTGTTTTGGCTTTGTTCTGGCTTTGGTTTAGACACAGGTGCTCCAGGGGAAGATGTACCTGCTTTTAGCCTTGTGTGATCTATCGCTGCAAGTGGGCCTATTACCACGAAGAACCATTCCAGGTCAAAAACATCCTGTGGGATACACCAGCAATGGAGATCCGGACTCCACCATGCGCCTTTGAAGGTTCTGAGCAATTCGATGATTGAATTTTTGTATTCAAAATAGATCAAAACTACCTCCTTTCCCTTGATAGTTCCGTTTTGGAGTTTCATCTGCGTTTTTTGCTCTGGATGATGTGTCATTTGTTTTTTTTAATGTTTGTTGGTCAAGAGTGAAGTGATAGACAGGATTATTCCTATTGCTTAATGAGATGAGCTGACTATTATCAGCCAGGGAGACTAAAATCCTTGATAAAAAGTTAATATCTAATGCCTGGGGTTTTGGGCCAAGGGGGGTAGATTTATTTATCTTACAAAAAGCCATTATCTTTACACCTTCAAATTGAGGAGTTAGATGAGTGAGAATAAGGAGCAGGTATTTGAGAACGAGGAGTTCCAGGTCTTATTGAGGAAATATGAGGATATGCGAAGTGGTGTTCAATCCATCTTTTTTGATGTGGAGGAATTCGAGCAGATCATCGATTATTACCTGGACGATTTCAAATACGACGAGGCAAGGGAGGCTGCTAATCTTGGAGAAAGGCAGCATCCGTCTTCCATAGAGATAAAGTACAAGTTTGTCCACATTTTAATCGAGCAGGGGAAGCCAAAGAAGGCGCTGGCCCTGCTGGAGCAAATTCCGGTATGGGAAAAGGGCAACCCTGAACCCTATTTTTTGAAGGGGACCTGCTATTGTCTCATGGGTAAGCTGAAGGATGCAGAATCGCATTTCGACCGCGCCCTGGAGATTTCAGGGGAGGAGACATTTGAGGCTTTATTGAATATTTCCATTGCCTTTGAGAATGTAAGGCATTACGAGCTTGCCTTAAAATACCTTTTGCAGGCATACAAGCAGCAACCCGAAAACCTTTCCGTACTATACGATCTGGGCTACTTCTATGATCGACTTCATCGCTTCGACGATAGTGTCAAGTATTATGAGATGTACCTCGATCTTGATCCCTACTCCGATAACGTGTGGTATAATCTGGGGATTGTTTATCATAAAACAGAGAAGTTTGAAAAGGCCGTAGATGCATATGATTTTTCAATTGCTATTAATCCCGATTATGCTTCAGCCTATTTTAATAAGGCTACAGTCTGGATCAATGCAGGGAAATTTGAGAATGCCATCAATGCCTACAGAGATTTTTTGGAGGTTGAACCTGAAAACACCCAGGCTTATTGTTACATGGGCGATTGCTACGAGCAGATGGATCGCTTCGACGATGCCATGGCAGCATTTCAGAAGGTCATAGAGATCGATAATACGGATCCTGAAGGCTGGTTTGGAGCAGGAATGATTTATACCCGGCAAAACAAGCAGCAGGAGGCAATTACTTACATTCTTAAGGCCATTGAATTTGATAACAATAACCTGGATTACTGGATTAACCTGGGCTATGCCAATGAGGATGCCGGCTTAAACGAGGAGGCCATTAAGTGTTATGCCTTTGTGACCCGGACCGATACGGCTGATCTTGACGGTTGGCTTGCATTGACAGGCTTACTGATGAAGGCGGGCGATTTTGAACTGGCGCTCAACTTTCTAAAGGAAGCTTTTGTACATCATCCGGAAGAGATTAAAATAAAGATCAAGATGGCTGTGTGCAACCTGAAACTGGGAGAGAAGACACTTGCAGTTAAATTTCTGGGAGAAGTCCTGAAGGTGGATTATTCCCTTCTGTCAGAATTTACGGACTTCTTTCCGGAAGGATCTTATAAGATTGCTATTAAACGAGTTATCCAACAGTATAAACCATAAGCATATATGAACTTTAAGTTAAACCACGTACCGGAGAGAACCTCCGGAATCAGGGATCATGGACTTACCATGATGATGGACAAAGGATTGAGTCTGGCCGAAGCCGGACACTATGTCGACTCCAGTGCACCATATACCGATCTGGTGAAATTTGGTTTTGGGACTGCCCTGATCACAAGGGATCTCAAGAAGAAGGTGAAGCTTTACCAGGATGCTGGTCTGAAGCCCTATTTTGGTGGAACACTGTTTGAGATGTTTTTTGTGAGGAACCAATTTGATGATTATCGGCGTTTTGTTTCCGAATCGGGACTTAAAAATGTGGAGGTATCCGATGGAACCATCCGGATGGAGCACGACGAAAAGTTAAAATGCATTGAAATTCTGGCAAAGGATTTCGAGGTATTATCCGAAGTGGGCACCAAGGTGAAAGGCGTTGAGTTATCCAATGAAGTCTGGGTTTCATATATGAAGACCGAGCTTGCTGCGGGTTCGTGGAAAGTGATCGGAGAAGCACGGGAGAGTGGCACCATTGGGCTTTACCAGTCCGACGGATCTGCCAACCGGGCGCTCATCGATGATATTATGAAGGAGATATCGGTTGACGACGTCCTTTGGGAAGCCCCGATCAAAGCCCAGCAGATCATGTTTATCCAGATGCTTGGAGCGAATGTGAATCTTGGAAACATTGCCCCCAACGAGGTGGTGGCCCTGGAAGCACTCCGCTGTGGCATGAGGGGTGATACATTTTTTGATGTCCTGCCTGAAGAATTCCATTCCAGAAAACTGTAAAATATTGAAACGAACAATTAAAGAATACCTGCTCATTGCTCTTCGTGGAATGGGAATGGGAGCAGCCGATGTGGTTCCCGGGGTCTCGGGTGGCACCATCGCCTTCATCACCGGCATCTATGAGGAGCTGGTTTTCTCCATAAAAAGCATAAACCTTGAAGCATTAAAACTGCTGTTCACAGGCCGCTGGAAATCCTTCTGGAAGCAAGTGAACGGAAACTTCCTGCTGTCGGTATTTGGAGGCGTATTCATCTCTGTCCTTTCGCTTGCGAAGATCCTTGAACATATGCTTGAGAACCATCCTATTCTCATCTGGTCCTTTTTCTTTGGACTGATCCTGGCCTCTTCTTACACGGTGTCCCGGAATGTTAAGAAATGGGATTATGCCAAAGTACTGGCCCTGGTTGGTGGAATTGGAATAGCCTACTATATCACAAGTGTGACACCTGCAACCACAAGCGATACTTCATGGTTTGTGGTATTGTCGGGCGGACTGGCGAGTTGTGCGATGATCCTGCCGGGCATATCGGGCAGTTTCATTCTGCTGCTGCTGGGGAAATATGAGTTTGCGCTTTCGGCAGTAAATGAACGGGTAATTCCTGATCTCGCGCTACTGGGTATAGGTGCTTTAGTGGGACTAATCCTCTTTTCCAACCTGCTTTCCTGGTTGCTGAAGAAGTACCACGATGTTACTATAAGTGTGCTTGTGGGCTTTATGATTGGTTCTCTGAATAAAATATGGCCATGGAAGCAAACCCTGAAGACCATTGTTGTGGATGGGGAAGTGAAACCGCTGCTTGAGAAAAACATCCTTCCTTCGTTGGGTGACTCTGGGGACATGTTCTGGCTTGCCCTTTTGATGGCAGGTATGGGTATTGCCCTCATCATATTATTGGAAATTGTCCTGTCAAAAAGAAAAACGCAATAGACCTTAGCACTGCGCACTGTATACCAAGCACTGCGCACTGAGTATTGAGAACTGTCTTACTTATGAAACTATTCGGACTTATTGGTTATCCCCTGGGACATAGTTTTTCGGTTCCTTTCTTCACAAAGAAATTCAGCGAAGAGCAGGTCGATGCCGAATATCGGAATTTTCCATTGGAGGAGATAAGCGATTTTAAGGAGCTTGTAAAAGCAGAGCCTGGACTTGTGGGACTAAATGTTACGGTGCCGTATAAGCAGAAGATCATTCCCTACCTCGATGCGCTGGACAAGACTGCCCGTAGCATAGGTGCGGTAAACACAATCTTCTTTTGCCGAAAAGGCAGTCAGGTAGGCCTGCTGGGATATAATACCGATGTAAGTGGCTTTGAACGTTCCCTGCTGGAGCATCTCCAGCCTCATCACCAGAAGGCGCTTGTTTTGGGAACCGGTGGTTCCTCAAAGGCGGTGGAGTTTGTGCTTAAGAAATTGGAAATCAATTACCGGATGGTGAGTCGCAGCAGGGGAGAAGGGCTGCTGGCCTACGAGCAGCTGGATTCTTCCATTTTGGAAAGTCACCCCCTGATCATCAACACCACCCCGCTCGGTATGTTTCCCAGGGTGGATGCTTGTCCGGCCATCCCCTACGAGGCCCTTACTTCCAGGCACCTCCTGTTTGATCTGGTCTATAATCCCGAACTTACGCGCTTTCTGAGCCTTGGAAGGGAGCAGGGAGCTGCCATAGCCAATGGAGCCAGGATGCTGGTTTACCAGGCTGAAGCTTCCTGGGAAATTTGGAACAAATAGTAATTAGCAATGACATCTGTATTTAGCAAGGAGTTTACAATTACATCTTATGAATTAAATCCACGCGGAGAGGCCCGTCTCACCACCATGGCCAATTATTTCCAGGAACTTGCCTACCATCATGCCAATAAGATGGGGTTTGGATTTGACCAGATGAAAGAACGGCAAACCCTCTGGATGCTCTCACGTATGAAGATACGCATGTTCAATTACCCGGTCTGGAATGATACCATTTCGGTAGAAACCTGGCCAAGTGGAATTGATAAAATTTTTGCCACCCGGGATTTTCGGGTGACGGATTTGTCTGGGAATCTGCTGGGAGTGGCTACCACCTACTGGTTGATTGTCAATTTGGAAACCCACAGACCTGTCAGACCGGGAGTAGAACTGGCACGTTTCTCAGATATTGTATATGGCGATCAGGTATTCGATTCCAAACTGGAGAAAATCGATATTCCGGATGCTGTTGAAGTGCTTGGAAAACACAGGGTGGTTTTTTCCGATGTGGATATTGTGGGGCATGTGAATAATGTGAAGTACATGGAATGGTGCATTGATGCAGCGATGCCTGAAGGAGTGATGGACAGGGCGGTTGCGGAGTTTGAAATCAATTTTGTTCACGAAGCTCTGCTGGGTGACCATGTGGTGTTGAAGGGGGTGAATGGAGCCTCTGGTTCAAGGTATGGAGCCTCTCTTTCGGGAGGTAGGATTTCTGATGAGGGTGGAATTTCCAAGGAGGATGGTTCATTGATGCTCCAGGCCACCAGGGAGGAAGATGGTCAGGAAGTGATACGGGCAAAAATTACATGGGCTGGTAGCTGAAACCCTCATATTCGATATCCAAAAGAAATAATCCTTTGGCCGGGGCTGACTGTCCGGCTTTTCCGCGGTCCTTTGCATCCACAATGGCCCGAAACCCCTCACTGTCAAGTTTACCCTGTCCCACTTCCATCAGGGTTCCGACCAGGGAGCGTACCATGTTCCTGAGGAAACGGTCGGCCTTAATCTCAAAAAGGTATCCTCCATCTACTTCCTTCCAGGAGGCCTGGCTTACATCACAGTTGTTGGTTTTTACATCGGTGTGCAGCTTGCTGAAACTGGTGAAGTCTTTGGTTTCGAGGATGATTTGGCAACACCTGTTAATGGCTTCGACATCCAGTTTTCCGAAATTATAGTGTGCATAATTGCGATTGAAAAGGGGTTTCAGGGTAGAGATGTGGTAGTGATAAGTGCGGGAGCTTGCCGAAAAGCGGGCGTGCAGCTCGGGACTTACCTTCTGGATTGAATATACAACCACATCTTTGGGTAGAAAGCGGTTGAGCTTAAAAAGAAATTGGGGGTCGTCGGGACTTAAAGATGTTTCATCATTCGTGCGATCACTGAGATCAAAATGTGCTATGAATCGTGCGGCATGAACCCCTGTGTCGGTTCTTCCTGCACCGGTAAGGGATAGCTTTTCCCGCAGCAGTGTCGACAGGGCATTCTCCATCACTTCCTGCACAGTAATGCCGTTGGGCTGCACCTGCCAGCCATGATAATCGGTTCCGTCGTAGGCCATATGGATGAAATACCTGCTCATGTTTTTGCGCTTATGATCAAAATTAGACTTTTCTTAACATTTTTTAACCCCTTTGCCCTTTCTTATGGACAAATTCGGGACTATTTTTGCACTCCGTAAGTATATTGGATAAAAGGAAAAGAATATTAACTAAAAAGAATCCATAGATGACTCAGGAAGTGAATATCAAAGAGCTCAATGAGAGGATCAAGAAGGAGAGTGAATTTGTAGATCTGATCACAATGGAGATACAGAAGGTGATTGTGGGTCAGAAAACCCTGGTCGAGCGGCTCCTGATCGGATTACTGTCCGACGGCCATATTTTGCTTGAAGGGGTACCCGGACTGGCGAAGACGCTTGCAATAACCACTTTATCACAAGCCATTGATGCCGAATTCAGCCGCATACAGTTTACTCCCGATCTTTTGCCGGCCGACCTGCTGGGAACCATGATCTACAGTCAGAAGAAGGAAGAATTTGTAGTGAAGAAAGGCCCGATTTTTGCTAACCTTGTGTTGGCCGATGAAATTAACCGCTCTCCTGCAAAAGTGCAGAGTGCATTGCTTGAGGCCATGCAGGAGAAGCAGGTCACCATTGGGGAAGAGACTTATCCGCTTATACGGCCTTTCCTGGTCCTGGCCACTCAGAACCCCATCGAGCAGGAAGGAACATATCCGCTCCCCGAAGCCCAGATGGACAGGTTTATGATGAAGGTAGTGGTTACCTATCCCAGCCGCGAAGAGGAGAAATTGATTGTAAGGGAGAACCTGGCAAGCGAATTTCCAAAGGCTCAGCAGATTCTAAAGCCTTCCGACATCATGCAGGCAAGGGAAGTTGTAAAAGAGGTATACCTCGACGAGAAGATCGAGAATTACATCCTGGACATTGTTTTTGCCACAAGAAATCCCGAACAGGCCGGACTGGCACAGTTTGTGCCTTTGATTCAATATGGGGGTTCCCCACGGGCAAGCATCAACCTGGCAAGGGCAGCCAAGGCCTATGCTTTTATAAAGCGAAGGGGCTATGTGGTTCCCGAGGATGTCAGGGCGATTTGTCATGATGTGCTCAGGCACAGGATAGGATTAACCTATGAAGCAGAGGCAGAGAACATATCCACTGAGAATATAATATCTGAAATATTGAATAATGTAGAGGTGCCATAGAATTACCCTGGTGAAATGAAAAAAACAGTGTTCATATGCACATTCATCCTGGCAGCGGGGAGTTTCCTTTTCGGACAAACCATGGTGGGGCTCACCAAACAGGAGGTAATTGAAGCTGTAAAAAGAGATCACAAGGAGTTTCGGAAAGATGATTCGGTGATTAAGCAGCGCTTTAATTATGTGAAGTATGTGAACGGACCCAGGACCAGGACCTGGATCATTTATTTCAACGATCAGGATGTTTGTCAGACTTCCAAGGTGGTTTGCGATTATATGGATTTAGACACGGTCCTTGATGATATCAACAGCAGGTACGAAAAGAAAGGTGAATTCGAGTGGGAATTTTTGGCCGATTCGGATACCATCTCGGTCGAACTGATCAAGCAGGAGTGGTACTTTACCATTCGGGAGCGTAAAAAGGAGCAGAGAAGCGATTAATCAGAGAACAGCGGTGGAAACAAAAGAACTCTTAAAAAAAGTACGGAAGATTGAGATTAAGACCCGTGGGCTTTCAAGGCAGATTTTTGCCGGTGAATACCACAGCGCTTATAAGGGGCGGGGTATGACATTTTCAGAAGTGCGTGAATACCAGTATGGTGACGATATCCGAAGCATCGACTGGAATGTCACAGCCAGGTTCAATCATCCCTATGTAAAGGTGTTTGAAGAGGAGAGGGAGCTTACCGTGATGTTACTTATCGATGTAAGTGCTTCCGGAAGCTTTGGTACGGAAAAGAAGATGAAAAGGGATCTAATTACAGAGATCTCAGCGGTTCTCTCATTTTCTGCCATTGAGAATAACGATAAGATCGGGGTTATAATGTTTTCCGACCGGATCGAAAAGTTTATTCCTCCCCAGAAAGGTCGTAAGCACATCCTGAGGATTATCAGAGAACTGATCGAGTTTCAGCCCGAAAGCAAGGGAACGGATATTTCCGAGAGCCTGCGTTTTCTGACCAATGTTATAAAGAAAAGATGTACGGCTTTTGTGATTTCAGACTTCCGGGATAAAGGCTATGCCAGGTCACTGCAGGTTGCTAATAATAAGCACGATGTGGCGGCTCTGCATATTTACGACCGCAGGGAAACAACCCTGCCGGCCGTGGGGCTCATCCGGGTGGTGAATGCCGAATCGGGCAGGGAACGATGGGTTGATACCTCCAAGCGCCGGGTCCGGGATAACTACGCGATGAAATGGGAGAGTCACACAGAAATGATGCAGGAAATATTTACCCGTGCCGGTGTGGATCACGTCTCATTGCGTACGGGTACTGACTATGTTAAACCCCTGATTAGATTGTTCAAGAAGAGATAAAATGAAGCATTGGCTTAAACATATATTAACCATCGTACTGCTCCTGGTAGAAATGGCACTGCAGGCACAGATCATTAGTGTTCAGTCGAAGCTCAGTTCTGATTCCATGATGATTGGCGATCAGTTGTTCTATACACTCCATGTGGATGCTGCCCAAGAGCTGAGCTTCAGGATGCCGGTTCTGACTGATACCCTGAGCCGGGACATTGAGGTACTGGCGCCCTATGGGGCAGATACATCCATGAACGTAGAGGGCAGACGCATAATCGAACACAGCTATGTGATTACCGGGTTTGAAGAGGGACTGCAGATGATACCTTCACAGAAGGTAATATATAGTCTGAACGGCATTGAAGATACAGCCCGGAGTATGCCCCTGATGATTCAGGTCTATGCTCCGGCCGTGGATACTTCCCAGCAAATTAAGCCCATTAAACCCCCTGTGAATACCCCGCTTACCTTCAGGGAGATACTTCCATGGACAGCTCTGGGAATAGCCATCATGCTGGTGGCAGTAATTATTTATGTGCTGATCAAAAGGTACAGGCAAAGACGGCGCGACCCGGAAGCTTTTTCACTCAAACCCCAGGAGCCTGCACATATTGAGGCGTTCAGGAATCTTGACAAGCTGAAGGAGAAAAAAATGTGGGAATCGGGACAGGTCAAGCTGTTTTATACACGACTTACTGAAATATCAAGGCACTATATTGAACGTCAGTACGGAATCCCGGCCATGGAACTCACCACCGAGGAGATTCTGGATGCCTTCAGGAGATCAAATACAGAGGATGCAGTGCTGGACGAAATGTTGAAGGAATTGCTGGAACTGGCCGACCTTGTCAAATTTGCCAAGGAGGATCCCCTGCCGACCGAGAATCTTACAAATTTGAACACTGCCTATCTCTTTGTTCAGAAGACTTATCCATTGTTCTTTGAGGAAAAGGAGGAAAGCCATGAGTAAGCTTGAATTTGCATCCCCGGCCTTTTTCTGGGCACTGGCACTGCTGCCGGTGATGATCGCCTGGTATATTTTCCGGGGAAGAAAGAGTACGAGTTCAATGACCCTTTCCGGGTTTGAAAACCTGGATGAAAGGATTGGATCTTCCAGGATCTGGTTGCGCCACCTGCTGTTTCTGTTCCGGCTTGCCGTAGTCAGCCTCATCATCGTGGCACTGGCCAGACCCCAGTCTTCAAACGATTGGGAACAGGTAACCACCGAGGGAATTGATATAGTGATGTGCATGGATGTATCCGGCAGTATGCGCGCCATGGATTTCAGGCCAAACCGGCTGGAAGCATCCAAGGATGTGGGTATTGAATTTGTGAATGCCCGGGAGAACGACCGCTTTGGTTTGGTGGTCTTTGCCGGTGAAAGTTTTACCCAGTGTCCCATGACAACCGACAGGGGAGTGGTGGTTAACTTCCTGAATGATATAGATTTTGGGGTAATCGAAGATGGAACTGCCATTGGGATGGGACTGGCAACCGCTGTAAACAGGATTAAGGATAGCAGAGCCAAAAGCAAGGTGGTAATCCTGCTCACCGACGGGGTAAATAACCAGGGAGATGTGGGACCGGTAACTGCAGCTGAGATCGCAGCCAGCTTTGGAATTCGTGTGTATACAATTGGGGTAGGTACTCACGGGAATGCACCTGTGCCGGTACAGGATGCCTTTGGTCGCACGGTGACCAGGAGCATGCCTGTGGAAATTGACGAGGACGTATTAAGGAAAATTGCAACCACTACTGATGGTGCCTATTTCAGGGCCACCGATAATCATAAACTCAGAGAGATCTATCAGCAGATCGATCAGCTTGAGAAGACCCGAATGGATGTGAAGCAGTTTAGCAACAAGAAGGAAGAGTATTTCCCCTTTCTTTTGGCAGCCATGCTGATTCTCCTATTAGAAATTTTGCTCAGGTATACCATATTCAGAACCATTCCATAGAATGATACAGTTTGCACATAAAGAGATACTCTGGTTTTTAACTGCCATGCTGCTTTTGCTGGTGGGTTACAGCCTTTACTGGAGACACAGGAAACGCTCCCTGGAAAAGATGGGTGATCCGGAGCTTATGAAGGAGTTGATGCCCGACGCTTCGGTGAGCGCACATCACTGGAAATTTTTCCTGCTTTTTCTGGGAACGACACTACTGATTGTGGCTGCTTCCGGACCACGTGTGGGCTCGAAACTGCAGGAAGTTGAAACCAGGGGACGGGAGATTATAATCGCCCTGGATGTATCCAACAGCATGCTTGCCGAAGATATCAAGCCTTCCCGGCTGGAGCGCTCCAGGCAGATGATTAACCGCATGGTCGACCGGATGACCAATGACAAGATCGGCCTCATTGTTTTTGCCGGAGATGCCTATACCCAGATTCCCATAACAGACGACTATCCCAGTGTAAAGATGTTTCTGGCCGGGGCAGGACCCGATATGGTTTCAAAACAGGGAACGGCCATTGGGGCTGCCATCAATCTTGCAACCAGGTCATTTTCTGGTGCTTCTGATGAAGATACCCGGGGACTGGTGAAGCCCAGTCAGGCCATCGTTGTAATTACCGATGGGGAAAATCATGAGGATGATGCGGTTGGACAGGCAAAGGCTGCTGCCGAAAAGGGGATCAGGGTTTATACGGTCGGACTGGGCGATCCCAATGGCGTGCCTATCCCGGTAAGGCCTGGAAGTACAGCTACACGGCGCGACAAAGATGGACAGGTGGTGGTGAGTAAGCTGAATGATAAGCTCCTCAAAGAGGTGGCTTCTGCAGGACAGGGAGCCTATATCGCAGGCGACAGGATCAATAGCCTTGTGGACGAATTGGCTCAGCTTGAAAAGCGTGATATTAGTACACGCGTATTTTCCGATTTTGTAGAACGCTTCCAGTATTTTGCAGGGTTTGCCCTCCTTTTTCTCTTTCTTGAAGGCGTGATTCGTTCACGAAAGAATCCCATTTTGAAACGATACAACCTTTTTAAAACGGAGGAATGATGCGTATCCGAAAATATAGTTCATATCATATCGGCGGGACTTTTATGCTGCTTTGCCTGGCTTTTGCCAGCTCATTTTCGCTCCAGGCCCAGAACGACCGTAAGGTGATACGCCAGGGAGTTAAATCCTATGAGGAAGGCGACTTCAGCGAAGCCGAAGTCCAGTTCAGAAAGGCAGAGGATATCAACCATGAATCCTATGAAGCGCAATTCAACACCGGAGCGGCGCTATATGGACAGGAAAAATACGAGGAGACTTTCAAGCAGTATGAGAAACTTGTAGATAAAGCTGAAGACCCTGAATCCATGGCCTCTGTATGGCACAATATGGGCAACAGTTTGCTTGAGTCGCAGAAATACAAGGAAAGTATTGAAGCCTATAAGAACAGCCTGAGACTAAATCCCAAAGATCAGGATTCCAAGTACAACCTGGCCTATGCAAAACAAAAGCTGCAGGAGCAGCAGCAGAACCAGGACCAGAACCAGGATCAGCAGGACAAGCAGGATCAAAAGGACCAGGAAAACCAGGATCAGCAGGACCAGGAAAACCAGGATCAGCAGGACCAGGAGAATCAGGATCAGCAGGATCAGGAGGATCAGGATCAGCAGGATCAGGAGAATCAGGACCAGGAAAACCAGGACCAGGAGAAACAGGAGAAACAGGATCAACAGGGGAAACCTCTGGAGATATCCAGGGAGGATGCCCAGCGGATGCTGGATGCGATTCAGCAGCAGGAAAAAGATGTAAAGGAGAAGGTGGATCAGAAAAAGGCCGCTGCTGCTAAGGTAAAAACAGAAAAGGATTGGTAAATTGAACGATTTTTAATCCACATGTATATTAAACGAAACATATGGGCATTTTTCCTGCTTCTGGGCTCCCTTGCAGTTTTTGGACAGGATGAGAGCTATACAGCAACTGCACCGGCTGTTGTAAAGGCTGGCGAACAGTTCCAGTATGTCATCGAAGGCTCAAAACAGGGCGAAGTCAAACTCCCTGCCATGGATGGTTTTCAGTTGCTGGCCGGACCATTCTCTTCCTTCTCTTCACATTCGCAGTGGATAAATGGCAAGCATACCATGGAGACGGTGGTAACTTACACCCATATTCTCAGGGCTGCTACTGAAGGGACCTTTACCATCCCCGCGGCTCAGATCAGGGTGGGACGAAAGGATTACAAAACCAATAGCATAAAAATAACAGTCACCGGGGCGGAATCTCAGCAGAACCAGCAGGGTGGCAATGCCTCAGGCGGGACGGCTGGTGCTGCTGCAGTAGATCCAGGAGGTGCCACAGTCGATGCAGACGCGTCTGATCCGGTTTTTCTCAGGGTCATCCCCTCCAAGAGAGAACTTTATGTGGGAGAGCAATTTGTGAGTGCGTTAAGGGTATACACCCGCGTAAACACGAGGCCTGCATCGGGGACAAAAGACATCCCTTATGAAGGGTTTTATAAGAAATCACTCGATCCGGATGCCAGTGCCACGCGGCAGGATATCAATGGTGAACAATATGTGACCCAGGTCATCCAGCGACACATCCTGATCCCCCAGAAATCGGGAAAGATTGTAATTGAACCCTTTGAGTCGGAATGGATGATTCAACAGCGGATTCAACGAAGAAGTAACAGCAGCGCTTTTGACAGCTTCTTTGATGATCCCTTTTTTGGAGGTGTTCAGGAAGTACCCACAAAGCTTTTCACCAGGCCGGTAAGTATTAATGTAAAGCCTTTGCCACCAGGTGCTCCGGCAGGTTTCACAGGTGGGGTGGGGAGTTTTACGATGAAGGCTGAACTCTCCGATACCGAAGTGGAAGTCAACGAGGCACTGAGCCTGAAAATCACAATTCGCGGTACTGGTAATTTACCCCTGATGGGAGAGCCCGAGGTGAATCTGCCCCCCGACCATGATCTTTACGATGTGAGCAGGTCTTTGAATACCTCGGTGTCAGACATGCGGATCAGTGGATCGGCCACCTTTGAATATCCCATTGTGGCCAGGCATGCCGGCCGTTTCCGGATTGCACCTATTCAGTTTGCATGGTTTGATCCGGGTAGTGGAAAGTATAAGTCCATAAGCTCAGAAGAATATACCTTCACGGTTCTGAAGGGGGAAGGTGAAACCGGTAATGGAGCGGTCTATGTTCCGGGAATCAGGCAGGAAAGTGTGGAGAATCTGGGGACAGATATCAGGGATATCCACAGAACGGACCCGGAGCTGACACCCGTGGCATATAGCCTGATGGGGCAGCGATGGTACCAGATACTTTACCTGGTGACACTGATTCTTGCAATCCTGGTAATACTTTATATCCGAACGGTTACCCGGCGGAATGCAGACCTGCGACTGGTGAGGAACCGTCAGGCTAAACGCTCGGCACAGAACCGTTTTAAGCGGGCCGACAGGTATCGGAAAGACGGTAATGAGGATCGCTTCTACGAGGAAGTGGGTAAAGCAATCTGGGGCTACCTGGGTGATAAACTTGGAATTGAGGTCTCAGGGCTCTCACGGGAGGCAATCGGTGCCGAGCTGAGCTCCAGGAAAGTGAAACCCGAACTGCTGGAGGAGTTTTCCAGGATCCTGGATGAAAGTGAATTCTCAAGGTTTGCGCCCTCATCCGAAAAGTCCGGCACAGATCAATTATACAGGGATGCTGTACAATTAATTAGAAACCTGGAAAACAGCCTGTGATGAAAATTCTTAAACTAAGCATCATTCTGATTCTAAGTGCAAGCCCACTGTTTGCCTCTTCGGATACGCTATATAACAATGGCATAGGCCTCTATGAGGATGGTCAGTTCGAGGCCGCACTTGAGAGCTGGCAGGGGATTATTGACGGGGGATTTGAATCGCCCGACTTATATTATAATATGGGAAACGCGGCCTTTCGTTCCAATAGCATTGGATACGCTGCCCTCTATTATGAAAAGGCGCTCAAACTGGATCCCACCCACGGGGATGCTGCTTTTAACCTGGAATTCCTATCCCGTTACAAATCAGACGCCTTTGAGGAGGTCCCGGAGTTTTTCCTGCGGACCTGGATTTCAAAGGCGGTGCATGCAATGCCTGAACGAACCTGGAGCATCATGGCCCTTGCAGGTTTTCTTTTCACGCTGGGCTTCCTGCTTCTCTATATCTTTACAAGAGGACTGACCCTCAAAAAAACCGGATTTTTTGCTGCCCTCGGCGGACTCATTTTTACCATTTTTACATTATCTTCGGCGCTGGCAAGCCATCGCGTCATTATTCACCCGGAATCGGGAATCATTCTTTCACCTTCTATTATTGTGAAGAGTACACCCAGCGAGACCGGTACCGAATTGTTTATCCTGCACGAGGGAACAAAGGTAAGGGTAAAGGAGGAGGTGACCGGATGGCATAATATCAGGATCCTCGACGGAAGGGAAGGGTGGATCCGAACGGAGGATTTCGGGACCATATAAATGCTTAAAGATGTCAGTAAAAAAGAGTTTAGAGGAGATCAATGAAAGAATTAAACAGGGCAAGGCGGTAGTCCTCACAGCAGAGGAGGTAAGTGCCATGGGCAGGGATCACACTCCTGCCGAAGTTGCCGCTAAAGTGGATGTGGTTACCACAGCCACCTTTGGTCCCATGTGCTCCTCGGGTATGATTATAAATACCGGCCACTCCGATCCGCCCATCCGTATGGAAAGTGCTACCCTGAACGGAGTTCCCGTATTCACCGGGATAGCTGCGGTTGACCTCTATATTGGGGCTACTGAAAACCATCCGGAACGGCCCGACTATGGCGGAGCGCATGTGATTGAAGATTTGATTGATGGAAAGGATCTCGAACTGGTGGCGCATGCCAAGGGAACGGATTGCTATCCGCGCAGGGATATACGTACCACCATCAACAAGGACAATATCAACGAGATGATTATGTTTAATCCTCGTAACGCCTATCAGAATTACCCTGCAGCAGTCAATACTTCAAACAAAATCAGGTATACCTACATGGGATCTCTCCTGCCGCGTCTGGGGAATGCCAACTACAGTACCTCGGGCGAACTCAGCCCCCTGCTCAATGACCCTGATCTGCGAACAATCGGGCTGGGAACCAGGATATTTCTGGGTGGAACAAGCGGATATGTGAGCTGGCATGGCACCCAGTATAAAAGCAATTCAGAATTAAACGAGCACGGTGTACCGATTTCCAATTCAGCCACCCTCACTGTGATGGGCGATGCCAGGAATATGAGTTCATCCTTTATTAAGGCTGCATACTACGAGAAATACGGGGTCTCCATGTTTGTGGGGATCGGTATTCCCATTCCTGTGCTGGATGAAGAGATGGCTGCCAGGCTCATGATCCGAAATGATCAGATCACCACACGCATACTTGATTACGGGAATCCGGATCATCCAGAGCTGGGCAGGGTTAATTATGCACAGCTCATGTCGGGCGAAATTGAACTAAATGGGAAGAAAATTAAGACTTCTTCTCTCTCAAGTATGTACACGGCGAGAAAAATTGCAGACATTCTGAAGAAACAGGTGAGTAAGGGCAGTTTTCTGCTGACCGCTCCGGTGGAAGCCTTCCCCAAAGGAAAGGGTCTGAATCCACTGGAGCTCAGGTAAAGCTGAAGTGATCGGTTAGTGAATAAATGATAGTAAAAAACGACCTTAAGAATAATTTCGGTGAAAAGAGTAAAAAAAAGACTGGTGCTGCATTTCCCTGCCGAAAGCACGAATGAGCCCATCACCTACGTACTGATTCGTGAGTATGATGTGAAGATCAACATCCTGAATGCCGATATCACCCATGGCAAGGAGGGAAATCTTCTAATTGAGATGAGCGGGGAGACCGGTAAGGTGGATGACGCCATAGCCTACCTCGAGAGCAGGGAGGTTCGCACTTCGGCGGTTGTAAAGACGATCCTCTTTAACGAAGCCGAGTGTATCCATTGTGGAGCATGTGTTTCGGTTTGCTTTCCCGGGGCCCTTAGCATGAAGGAATCCACCCGGAAACTGAAGTTTTCGCCCGATCGCTGTGTGGCATGTGAGCTCTGCATCAAGGCCTGTCCCCTGCAACTCTTTGAACTCAATTTCGGCGTAAATTAATTGTACCAGCCAAGGATATACCGGGATGAGATGAATTCGGACCGGTTCCGATTCTTTTCTTCTGTACTCCAGGAATCTGATCTCCTGGTGGGGGTGAGTCACCAGGCTTATTTCAAGGCTATAGCATCCATTTGCAGGGAAGAGCAGAAACGCCTTTACAGCCTGCTATCCGGCCATATTACCGCTTATCCCTCCTTTCTCACTTCCCTTTTGCCACTTGAAAAACCTGCTGTCGGCGATCTGTCGCCCGAGCTTGATTGCATGTATAGCTGCGGTATGGCCACCGGAACCGGCCCCATGAGTTCGGTGGCCGGATTATTTGCCGAATATGTGGGCAGAGTCATCGCCTCGGGCCTCGAACAGGCAGAAGTGATGGTTGAAAACGGGGGAGATCTTTATGTTAAAAACAGGGAAGAGCTGGTGGTGGTGGTGCATGCGGGTAATGTGGTCCTTTCGGGTAAAATGGGTCTGGTCCTCCCTCCCGGAGAATGGGGGGTTTGCACTTCCTCAGGCACCCAGGGGCATTCCTTCAGCAGGGGGAAAGCCGATGCTGTAACGATTGTGGCACAAAGTACCCCCCTTGCCGATGCCTGGGCCACAGCCCTTGCCAACGAGGTGGAAGGCCGGCGTGATATTGAGCCCCTGCTGGAGAGGGTGGAGGAAATCCCTGAAATTCTGGCCTGTGTTGTGATTGCCGGCGAAGCGTTGGGAGTCAGGGGTGCTTTTGAAACAAAACTGCTAACTTAGAGCTATGAACAGTCTTATTCTTGTGAGCCTTTCCATTGTCGGGTACCTGGCAGCGTACAGGCTCTATGGCCGCTACCTGGGTAAAAAGGTATTGGGACTGGCAGCCGACCGGCTTATGCCTTCCCATGAGTTGAACGACGGGGTGGACTATGTGCCCACCAAACGTCATATTATTTTTGGTCACCATTTCACTACAATCGCGGGACTGGGACCCATCGTGGGTCCGGCCATCGGGATTATCTGGGGATGGCTGCCTGCTTTTCTGTGGGTATTCCTGGGTAGTATTTTCATGGGGGCTGTTCACGATTTTACCACACTGGTTGTATCCTCCAGGAATAAGGGACGCTCCATCGGGGAGCTTACGGGCGATCTTATAAGTCCTTCGACCCGGTATGCCCTGCAGTTTATAATGCAGCTACTGCTCTTCATTGTACTGGCAGTATTTGCAATGATCGTTGGGAGTCTATTCGTGATGTACCCCGAATCTGTAATTCCCGTATGGTTCCAGATACCGGTGGCAGTCTGGCTGGGATGGCAAATCCGAAAGGGAAAAAATGACCTTGTGTATTCCATTATCGCCCTGGTGCTCCTCTATGGTGCAGTGATACTGGGGGTACGCTTCCCGGTATCCCTGCCATGGGATGCGCAAACATCCATCGTCGTCTGGTGCATCATCCTGTTCATCTATGTATTTTTTGCTTCCACAATTCCCGTTCAGAAACTTCTGCAACCCCGGGATTACATCAATTCTCACCAGCTAATGGTGGCCATGGCCCTGCTAATCCTGGGCGTCGTGGTGGCGCATCCGGTAATTACCGCTCCTGCCATTAACCAGGCTGCCTTTGCTCCTGATTCGGATGTGCCTTCCATGGCACCCATCCTCTTTATTGTAATTGCCTGCGGGGCCATCTCGGGTTTTCATTCCCTGGCTAGTTCGGGGACAACCGTGAAGCAGGTGGACCGGGAAACAGATACGCTGCCCGTGGGTTATGGGGCGATGATCACAGAGAGCTTCCTGGCGGTACTGGTGATTGTAGCTGCGGGGGCCGGACTTGGGATGGGACTTGAAGCGGATGGGGAAATGCTGACCGGACTGGCGGCATATAAATTTCATTATGCATCCTGGTCGTCGGCAAGCGGACTGGCTGCCAAGCTGGATGCCTTCATCATTGGCTCGGCCAATCTATTTTCATCTTTTGGGATCCCCTTAAAATACGGGGCTGCCTTTGTGGTTGTTTTTATTGTGTCCTTTGCAAATACAACGCTCGACTCGGCAGCACGAATTCAGCGTATTTCCCTGCAGGAAATTTTTACACGACCCGATGGCTCCATTCGAAAGCCTGTGAATAATCGTTACCTGGCCACAGGCATCATTGTGGTGGCTGCGGGATTGATGACTTTCTTTAAGCCCGGGGGACAGGGAGCCATGGTGCTGTGGCCGCTGTTTGGATCGCTGAATCAGCTCATGGCTGCACTGGCACTGGGTGTGGTTACCCTCTGGTTTCACACTAAAAAAATACCCATCTGGTATACCGCCATACCCATGGTGCTGGTACTGGGATTTACCCTCTGGGCCATGGTGGAGAACCTGCAGGGCTTCATAGAGGCCGGCGAACTGGTACTGGTGATCCTGTCAGCCATCATTCTTCTCTTAACAGCCTGGCTTACAATAAGCAGCCTGAAGGCACTTAGCAGGAAGAATCCGCTTACCTAGGCGCCAGGCTCTTTCAGCATTACCTGATCCTGAAGTGGGAGAGGGCTGCCGGAGCTTTTTCCTGGAGGTCAATTTTTTCAACCCAGCCATATCCCGGACCGGTGCGGCACCACTGAATGTATGCATTACATGCCTCCGCCTTGCCCTGGACCTGGCTCAGTACGGTCCCGTCTGCCTGGTTTTCAACCCAGCCTTTCAGACCAAGGTGCCTTGCCTGCTTACTGGCAGCGTATCTGAATCCAACCCCCTGCACGCGTCCATGCACCCTGATTTCGTATCTTTTCTCTTCTTCCTTCATACGGCCGGATTATGAATTAAAAATCCTCTTTACAGATTGTAAAGATAAAAAACATGAAAACACCCTTCCAGTGATTTTTCAGCCTGGCATGAACCAAGCTCAGTCCAGTTTGTTAAACTTCAAACAGAAAAATAATCTATAACTTGTTTACCATGAAAATAGCAACACCCCTTTTTATAATTGCCCTGCTGACCATGTCGGTACAGCTCAGCTCACAGGATCGTTTCCACGATTTTACAGTCATGGATATTACGGGTTCGGAATATCCCCTTTCACAGTTTAAAGGAAAGAAGGTCCTGGTTGTAAATACAGCCTCAAAATGCGGATTAACGCCCCAGTACGAAGACCTGGAAAATCTTTACAGGAAGTACAAGGACGATGGATTTATTATAATCGGTTTTCCCAGTAATGATTTTGCGGGACAGGAGCCGGGTAGCAATGATGAGATTGCTGCATTTTGCACTGAAAACTTCGATGTTACTTTCCCGATGATGGAGAAAATATCGGTGAAAGGGGATGAGCAGCATCCCTTGTATCGCTGGCTGACTCAAAAAGAGGAGAACGGATTGGAAGACAGTAAGGTATCCTGGAATTTTCAGAAATACATGATCGATGAGAATGGAAATCTACTTGGACATGTGCCCCCCAGAAAAAAGCCCGATTGTGAAGAGATTGTCTCCTGGATCAGTGCGAAGAAAGAATAAGCATGGAGTAGTGAACCTCCTCCTTCAGGTCGGTCCGAATCAGGAGTAAATCCACCTCCAGTTTCCTGCCATTTGCAAGAACGACTTGCTGGGAGGGGTGTAAGCCGGCCGACTTGGTCCTTGCAGGGTCGCAAAAACTTGCCACCAGGGAAGATCCGGGATTCTCGCTGAATAGGTTTTTGACCTGGGTTCCCAATACATCTTTCTCTTTTACACCCATAAATTTTGCGGCTGTACGATTGAAAAACAAAATGAAGCCCAGGTTATTGATGGTAATCACCGAATGGGGCAATTCATGCAATACATGGGTGTATTGTTTCACCTCCCGGTCAAACCCCGTCCTATCCTCTTTGCGTAAGAGCGTCAAATCGTCGAGCTTCTTTCTCAGGTCCAGTCCGGCCATCCGCAGCTCCTCTTCTTTCCTGATCAACTGCTCATGGTTCTTTCTGGAGGCCAGCTCCATCTCCTTTTCCTTTGTAATTTCATTGGCCAGGAAGATCACCTTCTCCACTTCACCGTACATATCATTGGCCGAAAGGAAGGTGGCTCTGAACCATAATTCTTCTTCGAATTTTGAATGCATTTTTAGTTGACCCTGGAATGCCTCACCCCTGATGGCCCGTTCCCATATTTCGGTAAAGCGCTCCTGGTCGCCAGCCCCGAAGAAATCAAAAACGTTCATCAACTCCAGCTCAGCTTCTGTGTAATTAAGCGTTTGCTTGAAGAGTTTATTGCTGTCGAGCAGTCTGCCTCCCGGTGTGAATACTGCCTTTGTATTGAGCCTGTCAATGGCATCGATCTGCCCCTCAAAGTCGAGGCTCTGTTTCTTCTGCTCGGTGGAATCAATTGCAAGGAAGAGGATCTTTTCAACTTCCCCGTCGTCGCGCCTTACGCAGGTATAGGTAGCCATGGTCCAGAGATCCTGACCAAGCTTTGTCTCATGCTTCATATATCCCTCGTAGTGCCTGCCACCCCTGGCCAGTTTATCCCATAGCTCATTAAACCATGGCCGGTCTTTCTCATTAATAAACAAAGAGATGTGCTTCCCATTCACTTCCCGGTTCCCCTGGTAGCCCAGTTTTTTTAGAAATCGGGTGTTTGCATATAAGAGCTTTCCATCCTTATCATAGTCAGCCCTCATGAGGGTGTGGTTCACTGTATTAGTAAAACTTATGAAGATTTCGGCCTGTTGGGCAGCCTCCTTCTGCGCCTGCTTCAGGGCCTCCATATTCTGTCTTACCTGCTCTTCCTGTTGCGCCAGTTTGTCGGCCTGAGCCTGGGTTTCCTTCAGAAGCTGACCGGTCCTGATGTTGCTTTCCATGGTATTGATAGTGGTCGCAATGTTCTCGGCTACCCTGGCTACAAATTGCAGCTGATGCTCCTCCATATTTTTAAAAGAGGCAATCTCAATGATTCCAAATACCTGTTTATTCCAGATCAATGGTTCGATGAGCAGGTATTTGGGATTAGCCTTCCCCAGTCCCGAAGTAATGCTCAGATAGTTATCAGGAATCTTGTCCGTGTAAAAACCTTTTCGCTCCATAGCTACGGCACCAATGAGTCCGTCTCCCCAGGGAATCTTCTTGTCAGGAAATTTCCTTCTGTCGTAGGCGTGACAGGCGATCATGCGAAGTCCTTTTGCATCTTCGTCAGTGATGTAAAATGCCCCCTGGTTAGCCCCCAGGTATCTTACAAGCTTGGAAAGTGCAGCATAGGCCATGGATTCCATGTCCAGGGAATGGGTTCGAAGGATGTCACCAAATTCTGCAAGGCCCTGGGAAATCCAGTTCCTTTTTCGTTCATCGAGACGACGCTGCCGCTCCATCTCCCTGTTTCTCTGGAGTGTATCCTTCAGCTTATTCAGTGACTCCGAAAGGGTCTGGTCTGCATCGCTATGTGTAAAAGTAGTATCCAGGTCTCCTGCAATCAGGGCATGTGTAAAACGCCGGATCTCCTTGTTTTTCTCAGTCTCATTTTGCACCTGTTTGGCAAAGTTATCTATCTGCCTGAATCGCCAATTGCCAAGGAAAGCTCCACCAAGGATACATAGAAGGGGAAAGATATCACAAAAATAGAGGAACCATAGTTTTTGATGCAAAGCTCCCAGTATCCGGAAGGTGAATTGCTGTTCAACTGACTGGAATAGTGTTATATAAATCATCGTCAGTACCACAAGGCCAAGCGCCAGCCCGAGGGCGCTATACCTGATAATCATCTCCCTTTTATTCAGTTCCCCCATACTGTTGATGATGCAAGCACTAAATTTAGTTAAATATTTCTACTTTTATTACCATATTTTTGATCCATGAAAAAGCTCAGAATTCTCGTTGTTGACGATATTTACACCAACCGATATCTCCTCTCAGAGCTTATCAAACTTACGGGCCATGAAGTAGTGCTTGCCGAAAATGGTGAGGAGGCCATAGAGATTCTCGAGAATGAAGAAATTCACCTTGTATTCATGGATATTGAGATGCCCATTATGAATGGGATTGAAACCACGCAGTATATTCGTGACAAATTACCCTATCCAAAGAATGCCCTGCCTGTGATAGCGCTAACCGCGCATAATCCCGAACTTTTTTTTGAGGATTATTCAGATGTGGGTTTTGATGAATTAATCACCAAGCCCTATTCGGTGGAGAAAATTAAAGCCAAGATTCAGAATTTTTCAGGCTGAGCCTGGCTCCGTTTCCCACTTCATCCTTATTTGTATACAAGCTCAAGGATTTTTTGCAGTTGCTGCCGATCGGTCTCTGTGAAGGAACCAGGTGTGTCCGAATCCACATCAAAAACCGCCCTGATTGTACCTGAGGAATCTTTCACAGGGAGGGTGATCTCGGACTGCGACCTTGCATCGCAGGCATGATGCCCCGGGAATGCATGTACATCGGGGACAACTACAGGGGCTTCTCTCTCCACTGCCGCCCAGCAAACACCTTTTCCAGGCATCAGCTCCTGGCAGGCAACCGGTCCCTGGTAGGGGCCCACCACCAATAATCCCGCATCGCCATCCTCAAGCTCTTCGAGCAGGTAGAAGCCGGTCCAGAAAAAGTACTCCATTTTATGATGAAGAACGGCACAAATGGAGGCCATCCGGGCAAGCGGGTATTTAGTTTTGTTACAGAGCGCTTCAAGCTGGGTATAGAGACGCTGGTAGCGTCCTTCTTTCTTCCTGTCGTCCATTAGTTTCTTGTTTTATCTGGTTCAAAAATAGGATTTAATACTATATTTGCCGCTCAATTAAGTGATGAAGTTAACAGACGAAATAGCACGCAGAAGAACCTTCGCCATCGTGAGTCATCCCGATGCCGGGAAAACCACGCTGACCGAGAAATTCCTGCTTTTTGGCGGGGCCATCAACGTGGCCGGGGCGGTGAAGTCCAACAAGATTAAGAAGACAGCTACCTCCGACTTTATGGAGATAGAGAAACAGCGAGGAATCTCTGTAGCCACTTCCGTGATGGGTTTTGATTACGGGGGAAAGAAAATCAACATCCTGGATACCCCCGGTCACCAGGATTTTGCGGAGGATACATTCAGAACGCTTACTGCGGCTGACAGCGTGATCATTGTGATTGATGCTGCAAAAGGCGTGGAGGCACAAACCAGGAAGCTGATGGAGGTATGCAGGATGCGGAAAACTCCTGTCATGGTTTTCGTAAATAAGATGGACCGTCCCTCGCTGGATCCCTTCGAACTTCTGGATGACATCGAGGAGGAGTTGCAAATTCACATTCATCCGCTCAGCTGGCCTGTGGGGAAGGGTGCGGATTTCCGGGGGGTATATAACCGCTTCGAATCGGTATTTCGTTCCTTCAGCGGACATACCAAGCAGACCATTGGGGAGATAACCGAGCATCACGACATTCAGGCCGAAAGCTTTAAGAATCAGATCGCCCCTCATGCCAAACAGCTTGAAGAAGATCTGGAGCTGATCGAAGGAGTTTACCCCAAACTTGATATGCAAGAGTACCTTTCAGGGAAAACAGCGCCCCTCTTTTTTGGTAGTGCACTTAATAATTTCGGGGTAAAGGACATTCTCGACTGCTTCATCCAGATTGCACCCTCACCGGTACCGGTGGTGACCCAGGAGCGGAAGGTGTTTCCCGATGAAGCAAAATTTACGGGTTTTGTATTTAAGATTCATGCCAATATGGATCCCAATCACCGCGACAGGCTTGCATTTATTAAAATTGCCTCGGGTGTATTTGAACGAAATAAGGCCTACATCCACGTGCGTACCGGAAGACAATTGAAATTTTCTAGTCCCACGTCTTTTATGGCAGAGAAAAAGTCTGTTATAGATACAGCCTGGCCCGGCGATATTGTGGGCGTTCATGATACCGGGAACTTTAAGATCGGAGATGCGGTTACGGAAGGGGAGAAGCTCCACTTCAAGGGAATGCCCTCTTTTTCGCCCGAAATGTTCCGCTACGTGGAGAACGACGATCCTATGAAATTCAAGCAGCTTGCCAAGGGTCTGGAACAGCTAATGGATGAAGGAGTTGCCCAGCTATTTGTAAGCATTGCCAATGGGCGTAAGATCATAGGTACAGTGGGAGCTTTGCAGTTCGATGTGATCCAGTACAGATTGCAGCACGAGTATGGTGCCCGCTGCAGGTACGAACAGATCTCGATGTTCAAGGCCTGTTGGATCGAATCAGATAACGCAAATAAGCTGAAGGATTTCCGGCTCCGCAAGTACCAGCAGCTAAGCACCGATAAGGAAGGTCGCGAGGTATATATGGCCGAATCGCCCTATGCTCTCCAGATGGCCCAGGAAAAGTTCCCCGAGATCACCTTCCACTTCAACTCGGAGTTTTAATAACGACTGCATGATTGTTGCAGGATCAATACCCTGTGCCGTTCAACCTTGAATTCATTTACAAGGTAAAGAAAATAGACTCCGGAACCCAGAGGAGGGTATGAGAGTTGCGTTTATTCATTTGGAGGAATGAATAATTGTTCTTCCACTCGTCATTGATTACCGTACCCATCCACGAGCACATGGAACTCCTTAGAAGAATCCGCTTGTAAGAGGTATTTGTCCGTTTCGGTAAAAGCGGATAGTGAATCTCCTTTTCCCCATAGGATTCCCTTGCATATAATCTGAGCGACTTCTGCGCAGCCTGTCGGGTCATCATTCCATGGATCCTTACCCCCGCATCCTGCGAAAATCCGGGAGAGCCCACAGAGTCGAAACATTCAATTCGAAATCTTATGCTTTACCCGTTTGCCTAAGAGAGTGAAAGATTGAATGGCTGAATATAAAAACCGCAGGGGTGAGAAGCCTGTGTTTCATTCCAATCCATATTGGGTTTCCCGGGTGTGGGAGTGAGCATCCCTGTCCGCTGATCGCTTCCGACGGGCAGTCTTCCAAATACTTTGTCAGCATCCAGACTTTGCGGAGCCACCCTGTCGATAACTTCACCCTTCTCATTGCTCAGGATTAAGGCTTCTCCATCACCTGAAATTTTAAAGTTTGTGTGAAAATCTTCCTGCCCGACCCTATCCTTTCCGGAAGCAAAGATCAGAAGGTAGCCCTGGGGTGACAGGGATATATCCGGGAAACTCCATTTCCCCGGCAACAAGGGATCATCACTCAGCCCATATCCAGGCATTGCTACAGCGTCTGATGAATGTTTGTACAGCTCAATCCAATCAGAATAATCTCCTTCAGAATCAGCAAGGGTGGTTTCGTTCACCGACATGAACTCATTGATAAGCACCTCCTGTCCATTCAGATTCAGTAGAGAAGCCAGAACCATTATAGCTGTTATGAAAATGCGAATTCCGGGCTGCAGCATGTCCTACATAAAACTACCGATGAGCATATTTAGAGTATAAAGAAAGTAAGAAAAGAAGGTTTCAGCTTCAAAGTTTATGCCTTTCATCCAGTTTCAAAATGATTATCTTCGTTTTTCGAATACTAAAAGTGTTTTTTTATGAAAAGAAGCAGACAACTAAGCGTCCTTTTTATTGCAGTCTCTAGCCTGACACTTGCCCAGCATCCCGACTGGGAAGGGGGCTATGCCGATGGCTGCACAACGATTACTGCAGGGAAGGGGGCCACAGCCGACGGATCGGTGATTACCTCTCATACCGACGACAGTCACCGCACCCGCTCCTGGATGGATATTATTCCTGCCCAAAAGCATAAGAAGGGCGAGTATGTAACTATGTATAAACGGGTTCCATGTGATTCCTTTGCCATGCCCACCTATGCGCACAATCCCATCGGGAAGATACCCCAGGTAAAACAAACTTACCAGTACGTGAATACGGCCTATCCTTCGATGAACCAGTACCAGGTAGGCATTGGTGAGTCTACCTTTGGCGGACGGGAAGAGCTGCAATCCGACAGCGGACTGATCGATTGTCAGAGGCTGTGTAAGCTGATGCTTGAACGCAGCAAGACTGCCGGTGAAGCCATAGACCTGGCAGGTGAACTACTTTCTGAATATGGCTGGAACGATTATGGTGAGTGTCTTACAATTGCGGATAAGCAGGAGGTATGGCATCTCGAGATTGTGGGGCCCGGAAAAGATCAAAGGGGAGCTGTATGGGTGGCCCAACGGGTTCCCGACGGTCACATTGCTGTAAATGCCAACGCCAGTACCATCAAGGAGATCGATCTCGGCGATCCGGCGAATTTCAAAGCCAGTGTAAATGTCTATACTGTGGCGCGCGAGCATGGCTGGTGGACCGAGGGTGAACCCTTCCGGTTTTGTTATGCCTATGCACCTCACAGCCGGACTTCCCTGGCTGCAAGAAGGCGGGAGTGGCGTGTGTTCGACCTGCTCGCTCCTTCACTGGAACTGGATCCCAACGCCGAGAACTACCCCTTCTCCGTTCAACCCGATAAGCCTGTAAGCGTGGCCGATCTGCGTTTGGTTTTCTCTGACTACTACGAGGGAACGCCCTTTGATATGACCAAGGACCTGCTGGTAACAGACGAAGAGGGAAAGAGTGTGATTTCGCCCCTGGCCAACCCACACATGCCCTACGATATGAATAAGTTGCTGCGGATAAATGGAGGTTGGGGATGGCTTGGTGAGCGAACCATTGCCCGCTGGTATACGATGTATGCCACTATTATTCAGTGCAGGGAATGGCTTCCCGATGAGATTGGCGGAGTGGTCTGGCTGGCCCAGGATAATGTGGCCACTTCGATCTATGTTCCGGTCTACTGTTCGGTGAGTGACCTGCCCGCATCTTACAAAACTCCCGGGCGGCCCAATGGATATACAAGCGAGTCGGCCTGGTGGGCCTTTAACAGGCTGGGAACACTCACAGCCCAGCGCTGGGGAGAGATGCGCTATGATGTGACCGGGGTATGGGATCCATGGCAGAAGGAACTCTTTGATGCGCAGTCTGATTTTGAAGCAAAAGCCCTGGAATTGCATAAAAAGGGTAAGAAAGAGGAGCTGAACAGCTACCTGACGAATTACACCCTTGAGTGGGGAGAAAAGGTAGTGGGGAAAGCATGGGAAATGGGCGATCAGCTCTGGACCAATTACGATGAAAAATTTTAACTATGAGTAAGAGAGGATTTGCATCAGACAACAATGCCGGTGTGCACCCGGCCATCCTTAAGGCCATGGAAGAGGTAAACGGAGGTCATGCCATCGCTTATGGTGATGACCCGGTGACCATTGAAACGACGGCCCGGATGAAGGCAATATTCGGACAGGAGAGTGAGGTTTTTTTCGTATTCATCGGCACAGCAGCAAATGTGCTGGGACTTTCGGCAGTCACCCAATCGCACCATGCGGTTATATGTCCGGATACAGCACACATCAATGTGGATGAGTGTGGTGCCCCGGAAAAATTTACAGGATGTAAGCTGCTTCCAGTTCCTGTTACGGATGGCAAGTTGACACTTGAAGGGATTAAAAAGCACATGCACGGTATCGGCTTTGAACACCATGTTCAACCCAGGGTCATTTCCATCACCCAGAGTACCGAATTGGGAACCCTCTATACCCTTGACGAAATTCATGAAATTACAAGCTATGCACATGATAACGACCTGCTTGTGCATATGGACGGGGCGCGCATTGCCAATGCTGCTGCTGCCATGGATACCGGTTTCTACGAGATGACCGGTGGAGCAGGAGTGGATCTGCTTTCTTTCGGCGGGACTAAAAACGGGATGATGTATGGTGAGGCAGTTGTGTTTTTTGATCCGAAAATGGCAGCTCAGTTCAAATACCAGCGTAAACAGGGGATGCAGCTTGCTTCCAAGATGCGCTACATTTCGGCCCAGTTCGGGGCCTACCTTGAGAATGATCTGTGGAAAGAGAATGCACTGCATGCCAACCTTATGGCCCGAAAACTCTATGAGGCTGTGAAAGATATCCCCGGTGTGGAGATCACCCAGAAGGTGGAATCCAATGCAGTTTTTGCAATCATTCCCCCGGAAGTCATCCCAAAGCTCCAGGAAGAATACTTTTTTTATGAATGGGATGAGGACCGCTCCGAAGTCAGATGGATGTGCTCATTCGATACGAGCGAATCGGATATCGATGACTTTGCCGGCCAACTACACTCTTTAATGAAATAAGGGTGTAATCGGAATTGCTATCAGAAGGAATCCAGGTCCTGGCTCAGGTTCGGGGCAATAACAACGAGCTGTCCCCATAGCTCAGAAAACGGTAGTTCTGGTCAAGGGCCGATTGGTAGACTGCTTTCCAGTCATCACCAATCAATGCGGCAATGAGCAGGAGGAGGGTGCTTCCGGGCATGTGAAAATTGGTAATGAGCCCCCTGATGGCCCTGAATTTATATCCCGGAACAATCATCAGGCTCGTGGTAAATCGGAGCTGAGTCAGCCTTTTTACCTTACAATACCCGATGAGTGCCTCCATGCTATCCTCAAAGGATACATCATCGGGAAGCGACTCATTGTCCCACTGCCTGAATTCATTCCCTTCAACAGGCAGGGATTCTCCAGAATGAAGTTTCACTCCAAGCCAGTAAAGGGTCTCCAGGCTCCTGGTGGAGGTGGTTCCCACTGCAATGGGCCGGGTTTTTTGCCTGGCCAGCTTTTTTATGAATTCCAGGGAAACCATAACCAATTCGGCGTGCATGGCATGTTCACGGGCATTTTGCTTTTTAACAGGCACAAAGGTTCCGGCCCCCACATGCAGGGTGAGTTCACTGCTTTCAATCCCCTTGTTTTGAAGCCTGCTCATCATTTCCTGTGTAAAGTGGAGTCCGGCCGTTGGAGCCGCCACCGATCCAAGGTCGCGACTGTAGATGGTCTGATAACGCTGCCGGTCGGCCGATTCAGCTGCCCGGTTCAGGTAGGGGGGGATGGGGGTCGATCCGGCCGATTCGATGATTTCACTGAAAGCACATGAGGGAGCATCCCACTGAAAACGTACCACATAGTAATTTTCCCTGGCCGCAAGCATACTGGCTTCTACAAGGACCTCTTTCCCTTTTACAAGGGCGGTCATGGATATTTTTCCCGTTTTCCATTTCTTCGCGTTACCCACCAAACACCTCCATGTGCATTTTTCCTGGGATTCGAAGGACTGGTAATGATCGGCCGGGTCTTCGGGTTCGAGGCAGAATACCTCAATGTGGGCTCCGGTAGACTTATGGAAGCTAAGCCTGGCCTGGATGACCCGGGTATTGTTGAATACCATCCAGGCATCCCCGGGAAGTTCGTCCGGCAGGTCATTAAAGCTTCGGTGGCTGATGCTGCCTTCGCGGCAGACCAGCAGGCGTGAGTCCTCCCTGCGCGCCAGGGGATGTTTGGCAATGGCCTTCTCGGGCAAGTCGTAGCGGTAGCTGTCTATGGATATTTCAGTGGGTCTGCTCATGAATATGTTTCAAGTCCGCAAAAATAGTTAATTTTGTACGGTTCTTTAAAATTTTGCAGCAGTTGGTCCTGTCGCTGTTCCGCCGCAGGCGGAGCAGAGGAAAGTCCGGGCAACAAAGGGTGCCGCACTGTTGAAAAACAGCTATTCGCGAGGGTAGGGTAACGAAGAAGAAAAAAACCGTCCGCCCATGGCGGATAAGGGTGAGAAGGTGGGGTAAGAGCCCACCAGTGTAACGGGCGACCGTTACAGCTGTTTGTCCTGCGGGGTGAAAGGCCATGTATACCGGCATTATAAAAGCTACCCGCTTCTGCCGGGGGGTAGGCCGCTTAGAAAAATGACAGGAATTCTCCGCCCCGGCGGAGAAGACAGAACCTGGCTTATACGATTGCTGCATTTACTTAAGGGTGTCCACAACGGGCACCCTTTTTTGTAATATATAAAAGGTTCATCGGAAACATCGCTTTGGAGATACCCCAATATTTTCCCATACCCCAATATTTTCCCATTAGCGCTCAGAGTGTCAGGCGGGATCTGATCCTTAGTGTTTTCTGTAGTGATAAGC
>CAZRPW010000045.1:0-31731 GCA_964601975.1 uncultured Bacteroides sp. | reverse complement strand
AAAATCCTTTGCCCCGAAGAACTGGGAGATGACAATGGTCCCACCGGTGGCGATCCCGATTATAAGTGCAATCAGGGTGAAGATAATGGGGAAGGATGCCCCCACGGCAGCCAGCGCTTCCTTGCCCAGGAAGCGGCCTACGATGATCTGGTCCACAAAGGTATAAAGCTGCTGGAACATATGTCCAAGCAACATGGGGGCGGCAAACTTCAAGATGCCCCTGCCTTCACTACCCTCGGTAAAGTCTTTCACTGCTGATTAAATGGGCGGCAAAGTTCGGTATTTTTATGATCAAAGAGATCAATTCCTGGGATACGCTTCAAATAATCTGTGTTTATGAGCATTATGTTTTCAATTCAGCTCAATTTTCCTTAACTAGTTTCCGAAATGACCCTTTAGTACCTATTATTAACCAACAATATGTAGCATGAAAAGCTTAAAGTTCTTTTTTGTAGTGACGATCTGCTTTGCTTTCCTTCAGGGAGGGTTCTCCCAGATTGCAGGAACTGCGCACGACTTCTCAAGCGAATCGTGGGCGCCAACCACCAACCGGGGCTGTGGAGTTTGCCACACTACCCACCATTCGGTTCCCATTGCAAGTGCTCCCCTGTGGAACCATGAAGCCACTGTTGTGGCCGGGTATACACTCTATGATTCCCCTACCTTCGGAGGGAGCTCCACCATTACTGATCCCGGTGCCAGTTCCAGGTTATGCCTGAGCTGTCACGACGGAACCGTTGCCCTTGAAAATTTTGGAGGAACCACTTCGGGAACCAATTTCATCTCTTCTTCGGCGAGGATCGGGGGAGTTGCAGGAAACGATTTGAGCACGGAACATCCCATATCATTTGACTATACGGATGCACTGGCCAGCAGTGATGGTGGGTTGTTTGCGCCAACCACCACCAACAGCGGACTGGGAAGTACCATAGACAACGACATGCTTTTCAATAACCGGATGGAGTGTGCCTCCTGTCACGATGTTCATAATCGTTTTGGAGTGATGCACCTGCTAAAAATGTCGAACGTGAACAGCGAACTTTGCCTCACCTGTCACAATAAGTAGCATACGATTTTTCGCTTCACCTAAAACTTTTAATAGCTTCATGGCCCGACTTTGCCGAATCGCCATTTATGGCATGTTTCTGTTTGCCAGTGTCTTATGTGGATGCAGCCGACAGCATGCCCATTCACCCTCTCCGGAAACCCTGGTGATTTTCCCGCCACCACCGGCTACCGCCCGGATACAGTTTCTGACCCACTTTAGTTCTTCAGCCGATATGGCGGGGACAAGGAGCGCCTTTCATCGCTACCTGTTCGGCGAGGAGGAGCCATTGGGCATCATCAAACCCTATGGGCTTACTGTGGATAAAAGCCGGGTTTATATCTGTGATACCGGACTGGCGGGTTTGGAGGTCCTGGACCTGAAGGAGGGGAGTTTTGAGTATTTCATCCCAGGGGGAAAGGGGCAGCTGAAACTACCGCTGAATTGCTGTGTGGATGAGGCTGGAAGGCTTTTTATTGCCGATGGAAATCGCCAGCAGGTTGTTGTATTTGACGCAGCACGGGAATACCTTAATGCTTTCGGGGAGAAAGAGAATTTCAAGCCCACCGATGTGGAGGTGCACCAGGGAAAGGTGTATGTGGCAAATGTGCTGGAACACTCGGTGTATGTTTATGATGCGCAAAGCTTCGAGCTGTTGGAGAAAATGGCAGCTTTTGAGGATGGGGAGGATGGTTTTATAAGGAAGTCCACCAACCTGGCGATCACTGGTAAGACCCTTTACGTTTCTGATTTTGGTGATTTCAATGTGAAGAAGTATTCTCCGGAGGGTGAATATGGCGGGAGAGTGGGTGGATATGGAAATGCGCCGGGAAGTTTTACGCGTCCGAAGGGACTTGCTGTGGACAGGGAGGAAAACCTCTACGTGGTGGATGCTGCCTTTGAGAATGTACAAATCTTCAATCCGGAGGGAGAACTGCTTATGCATTTTGGGGGTTCCTACGAAGGGGCCGGGGCCATGTGGCTTCCAGCTGCTGTGGAGATCAGTTATGAGAATCTTGATTTTTTCGAACCTTATGTAGATGAGAGCTTTCGTTTGAAGTACCTGGTTTACGTGAGCAACCAGTATGGTCCGGCGAAACTGAATGTCTATGGTTTCGTGGAGGAAAAACAGGAATCTCCTTAAATAAACCGGGATGCAACGAGGGGCAAAAATATACATGGGATTTCTCCTTTTTTCGGGGTTATTCCTGCTTTGTCGCTGTTCTCCCCAGGCCGGAAAAAGCCTGCTTGCTTTTTTCTTTGATGGTGTACCCGAAACCGACACCACCCTGCTTGTTGCCGATCAGATGAGCGTTCAGGCCGATACCACCGGGCAGGAGGTAGTGGAGGCCAGCGTGGAAGCGCAGACGCTGTGGATTCATTATCCCTATGCAGAGCGGGAATGTGCAGCCTGTCACGACGAGCAATCCCTGGGCAGGATGACCGAGCCAGAGCCCGGACTCTGTTATACCTGTCACGAGGACCTATCCGCAAACTATAACTACCTGCATGGTCCGGTTGCCGGAGGATATTGCAGTTCGTGTCACAATCCCCACAGTTCGGATCATGAGAAGCTGCTACGTTTTTCTGGCGATGAGCTCTGCTTTTATTGTCACGCCGAAAACGATGTATACAGGAACGAGATGCACGAAGACCTCGATGGGATGGCCTGCACCGATTGCCATAATCCCCATGGTGGAGAAGATCAATATATTTTTCAATAGCGAGACCCATTGAAGCGATACAGAGACATATTATTACTGCTGTTTTTAGTCATTCCGGCACTTTGTTTCTCCCAGGCTTTGCCCTCCCTGGGGATCTGGCACTTCAGGAATATTTCCGGGGAGATTGATCTGAAGGGACAGTACCGGCAGCTGGAGAGCAGTTTCAATGAGCTGAGCGAGGACCAGCGAAGCACCTATCTGCTGGGAGGGGTCAAACTCAATACCAGCAGCTACCTGTGGGACAAGGATCTGATCCTGATAGATCTGGGAGGCGCTTACAGTCCCGAGTTAAGAGATGAAAAGTATATAACTGTGCCCGACCGATCGGAGGTCAGGACCCTGAAGAAGGTGGATTTTCGGACCACCTTTCTGAATAACCGGCCCATAAGCCTTCAGGCCTTTTATAACTTCGATCAGAACTACTATAACCGTGAGTTGCTTACAAATGTAAGGTCAAATAACCAGCAGTGGGGAGGAATTCTATCCATGAACAACAAGATCCTGCCCCTGTCCCTTACCTACCGGAATCAGCGTTGGAACCAGGAGGAGATGCAGACTGGAAGGACCTTCATGATGGACCAGCAAAGCCTGGAGGCCAGGGCTACAAAGTCGTTCGGGTCGAGAGACCGGACCGAGCTGATCTATGCACACAACGATTACCTCTACAGCTATGCCGGTTTGCATCAGACCGATCACCTGATCGATCGGCTTGCCCTGAATAACAACCTCTTTTTCGATGCAGGGAGAAAATATAACCTGAACTCAAGGTTCACCTGGTACGACCAGGAGGGGAGCACTACTTTTCGAAGAATTGAGTTGGTGGAGGGCCTGTCTATGCAATTGCCTTACCAGTTGAGGCTGATGGCGAATTTCAATTTATATAAGCTGGACGACCCCATCCAGCGGTGGGACCAGAACAGATCAAGGCTCAGTCTTCAGCACAAGCTGTTCAACAGCCTAACGACAAAGGTTTTTGCAGAATATGCCCGGATTACTCAATCGGCCCTCGGCCTTCATACCGAAAGTGATTTTCGCAGCGGGATTGACCTGAAATATACCAAGAAGATTCCTACCGGAACTTTGAACCTGGCCTATCGTTATTTTCGCCACGAGCACTCCACCGAGGGTGAAGAAGGTATTCTCCAGGTGCTGAACGAGGAGCAGGTTCTGAATGATGGACAGCTTACCATGCTCAACAAGCCATACGCTGAGCTGGCTTCGATTGTGGTAAAGGATGAGAGCGGGGCGATTATTTACCAACAGAATTTTGACTACATTCTCATCGAAAGGGGCGCCTATGTTGAGATTCAGCGCATGCCCGGTGGGTTGATCCCCAATTCGGGGACCATCCACATCGATTATATATTTACCCAGCCGGGCTCCTTCAACTACGGAGCCAATAATCATCATGTCAGCGCCAGTGTGCTGCTGTTTAAGAATTTACTGGAGTTCTACTATCAATATAATGTGCAGGACTATCCAAAGGTATTCCAGGGCGACTTGCTGACCCTTAATTATTACAATCAGCACATATACGGGTTTCGAGTGGATGTGGGTTTGGCCAGGGCAGGGGTGGAGGTGGACCGTTATGACAGTAATATAATTCCATACAGGATGAGGCGCTACTATATGGATGTGAACTGGAGTTTCAGATCGAAGCTCTTGCTGACTCTGAATGGAAATATCCGCGATTACAGAATGATTGCCGATGAGGTGGATCAATGGTATTCCAACCTGTCGGGGAAGGTGGCCTACCGGATCAGACCGAGGATGCAGCTCAGCCTCGAATCGGGTTACCTGAACCAGCGGGGAGCGAATATCGATCTGGACCTGCTGACGGCCAGGGCCGAGTTTAGCTCGCAGTTTAACAAGTTGCAACTGAGACTTGGCTTGGAGATGTACAGGCGCCTCTACCTGAATAGTGAATTTGCCTTTAATGGTGCGTACATCCAATTAACCCGTAGATTCTGAGATAAAAAACTGATGCTATGAACCTGCTGTTTTTGACCCATATTCTCATGATTCTTCTCCCTCTCTGGGTAGGGAACAGCATTCAGTCGGGAAGTGAGATTCGCCAGGATATGGCCTGCAAGGATTGTCATTCAGATTTGGTCGAATATGCTGTGATGCATTATCCTGCCGACGATGCCTGCGACAACTGTCACGAGGCCACAGGCGAGGAGCATCCCGGCGAGCGCAGGGGTTTTAAACTGATGGACGAGTCTCCGGCCCTCTGCTATTACTGTCACGAGGAGAAAGCGCAGGTAGATCATCCCCATCGCCCGGTGGTGGATGGGAGCTGTCTCGATTGTCACGATGCGCACGGTTCTGCAGAAGCCTTGTTGCTGAAATCCCCTGAACAAGAGTTGTGCCTCTCCTGTCACAATAAGACCTATTCCGCAGACAGCACGGAGATTGTCAATATAAGGCGACTGGTGAAGGGGAATATGCTACCCCATTCGGCCATCGAGGGGGGAGGCTGCGTTTCCTGTCACCAGGCCCATGGTTCAGATAACAGGATGCTCCTGGTGGATCTTTACCCGGCCGGGAATTACCTTCCTGCAAAAACGGAGGAGTTTGCACTTTGCTTCCTCTGTCACGATACCGATCTCCTGGAAGCAGAAGAGACCGAATGGGGGACCAACTTCAGGAACGGAAAACAGAACCTGCACCAGCTACACATTCAGGGGGAAAAGGGAAGAAATTGCAGGATGTGCCACAATTTGCACGGATCGCCTCAGAAGTTCCTTATGGAGGAAAGGATTGGATTCGGGAGCTGGGAAATGAAAATGAATTATATCCCGGATGAGCTGGGGGGATCCTGTATGCCGGGATGTCATGGTAAACTTTCTTATAGCCGCAGTGAAAGTGCAATGAAATGAAGAAAGGAGGGAAACATAGCGTCATTTTAAGTAGAAAGCAGCTTGTCTACCCGGTACTTTTTATCCTGGCCCTCCTGTTTGTTTTTCCATCTTATGCGCAGAACGGGGCATATCAGATTCAATGGATTGGACAGTATCCTTCTGTAGAAGGTGCTAAATCGCAGAGCTTCGGGGAAAAAATCTCAAGGTTGGTTTTTGGGAAGAGGCCGCAGCTTGTTGTGAAGCCCTTCAATCTCCTGGCTGAAAGTCCCGCCCACTACTGGATTCTTGACCAGGGAGCAGGTACCCTCTTCGAGGTAGACGAGGGTGAGGGCCATCCGCACCGATCCATGAGGAAATCGGGATTCGATTTTTCCTCCCTTGTGGGCATCAGTAAAGGGCCTGGTGGGAGTTTGCTCTTTAGCGATTCAAGGAAAAGCCAGGTGATGCAGCTTTCCGGTGAAAAGCTTTCGGTATTTGCAGATTCTCTTCTCCTGACCCAGCCCACGGGACTTGCCTTCAACCCGAAGACGGGAGAGATCTGGGTGGTGGAGACCGGAAAGCACAGGCTATCTCTTTTCAGTAGTGAGGGTGAGAAAATCAGAAGTATCGGGGAAAGAGGGACGGAGCCCGGCGCTTTTAACTTCCCCACCTTTATCTGGATCGATAGTGAGGGGCGGGTGTATGTGGTGGATTCCATGAATTTCAGGGTGCAGATATTCGACAGTAAGGGCCGTTTTCTGAGCACTTTTGGTGAGGCGGGCGATGCCACGGGATATATGGCCAGGCCCAAGGGCATAGCGGTGGATTCGAGGGGACATATCTATGTGGCCGATGCCCTCTTTCACGTGGTCCAGATCTTTGACCACGAGGGGAACTTCCTTTCCAGCTTCGGAGCCCAGGGTCAGGGTCAGGGTGAATTCTGGATGCCGTCTGGAATTTTTATCGATCCGGCGGATCATATATATGTAGCGGATACTTATAATGCACGGGTCCAGGTGTTTCAGCTGGAACGAAACTGACAGATATGAGAAGAGGATTATTTTATACAGCCTTATTGCTACTCCTATTTAATACGGGGGCAGTGGCACAGTCGATTGTTAATTCGGCACACAATCTTTCGGCTACTGGTCCGGGTGATGTAAAGGCCCTTTCCGAATCCGAGATCTGTATTTTCTGTCACACCCCTCATAACAGTTTGCCGTCCAGTCCGCTCTGGAATAAGGAAGGCCAGGGATACACCTACACCCTCTACCACTCATCCACTGCCGAGTCGGTGCCCGGTCAACCCGACGGTGCCTCCATCCTCTGTCTCAGCTGTCACGACGGAACCACCGCCCTGGGCAGTGTGATCAGCCGGATGTCGGATATTGATTTTACTGGGGGGATTACCTCCATCCCGGTGGGATCCTCCAACATGTCGACCGACCTTGCCGATGATCACCCCATATCTTTCGATTACACCACCTCACTGGCCGCCGCCGACGGACAGCTGAAAGATCCCACAGGCATCGTTCCGCCGGTCTCCCTTCACCAGGGCCGTTTGCAATGCACCTCATGCCATGATCCACATCGCAACCTGACAAACGATTTTCTGCTAGTAAGCAACCAGTTCTCCGAGCTCTGCTTCGCCTGTCATGACCGCGATTACTGGGCCTTCTCCTCCCACTCCACATCCACGGCTACCTGGAATGGGAACGGGACCGATCCCTGGCCGCATACCGGCTATATAAATGTGGCAGAGAATGCATGTGAAAACTGCCATAATCCCCATTCGGCAGGCAACAGCCGGAGATTGATGAATGAGCTTGCAGAAGAGAATAACTGTCTTCCCTGTCATAACGGGAACGTGGCCTCTGCCAACATTGTGGCCCAGCTGTCGAAACCCTACATTCACAACGTCTACGGATATAACCTGGAGCACGATGCTGCCGAGGATGTCCTGGCGCTCTCCATGCATGTGGAGTGCGAGGACTGTCACAATCCTCATGCAGTGAACAACAGCCCGGCCATAGCTCCTGCAGCAAACGGTCATATTTCAGGAGTGAAAGGCATTGATCAGGGTGGCAACCCGGTCGATCCCCTGCAGTATGAATACGAATTATGCTATCGTTGTCACGCCGACTCACCGGCTAAACCCTCCAGCCTGATCACCCGGCAGATCCTGCAAAACAATGTCCGCCTTGAATTTGATCCGGCCAATCCATCCCACCATGCGGTGAACACTGCCGGTGTAAATCCCAATGTGCCCAGTCTCATTGCCCCGATCACCGAATCGACCATCATCTACTGCACCGCCTGTCACGCCAGTGACGGGTCGGGATCCCCGGCTGGTCCGCATGGCTCTGTTTATCCAGGGCAATTGAAATATCGTTATTCCACTGCCGATTATACCAGTGAGTCTGCTTCGGCCTATGAATTATGCTATAGCTGTCACAGCCGGACCAGCATTCTGAATGATGAATCTTTCGATGATCATGATAAGCATATCCGGGACCTTCAAACACCCTGCAGTGCCTGTCACGATCCGCATGGGATCAGTCACACCCAGGGAAACAGTACCAATAATGCCCACCTTATAAATTTCGATGTGAATATTGTTAAACCCCATAACAATGGGTCATTCAGGTATGAGAGCACAGGCGTTTTCACCGGCCGCTGCTACCTTAAATGCCATGAACAGAACCATATGGGCTGGAACTATGGATATTAGATCTTATCCAGCTCCACAGTGAAGTGGCGCATAATGGGCGCTTCGTATTTAATTTTATAACCCGAGGTGATTTTGTCCCTGCGCTTGTACACATTTTGCAATGCGGCGGCTACATAGTCCATGTGGTTACGGGTATACACCCTTCGGGGAATGGTGAGGCGTACCATCTCCAGCTTTGGGTAGCGGTTCTCCCGCGTCTCGGGGTCCCGGTCTGCCAGCAGTGTTCCTATCTCGACGGCCCTGACACCCGACTCCAGGTAAAGCTCAAGGGCCAGGGTCTGGGCAATGAATTCTTCCCTGGGTACATCTGGAAGGAAGCGAGAGGCATCCACAAAGATGGCATGTCCGCCAAAGGGTTCCTGAACGGGAATTCCTGCATCATGAAGTTTCTGTCCAAGGTAATGAACCTGGCTGATCCGGCTCTCAAGGAAGCTGAAGGTGCAGGCCTCTTCCAGTCCCTGTGCCAGGGCAGCCATGTCACGGCCCGACATCCCCCCGTAGGTAATGTAGCCTTCGAACATTATATTAAAAGTGGCGGCCTCCCGGTAGATGGACTTGCTGTTCAGGGCGATGAATCCACCCATGTTCACGATGCCGTCTTTCTTAGAGCTCATGGTCATGCCGTCGGCCAGGGAAAACATTTCCTTTACGATCGCACGGATAGGGGTGTTTTCATACGCCTTCTCCCGGGTTTTGATGAAGTAGGCATTCTCCGCAAAGCGTGCCGAATCGAATATTACCGGAATCCCATTCCTGTCGGCAAATTCACGCACCTCCCTCAGGTTTTGCATACTCACAGGCTGTCCCCCGGTAGAATTACAGGTGATGGTGACAATGATCATTGGAATCCGCTCTTTCCCATAAACCTGGAATACATTCTCCAGCTTATTCAGATCCAGGTTTCCCTTGAAAGGGTGATGGTTCCTGGTATCGCCAGCCTCATCGATGGTGCAGTCGAAGGCAGAGGCCTTTCGGAACTCAATGTGGCCCTTGGTGGTGTCGAAGTGGGCATTGCCTGGCACCACGTTGCCCTCCTTCACCATTACCGAGAAGAGAACGTTTTCAGCAGCCCGTCCCTGGTGGGTGGGGATCACATAGGGAAAGCCGGTGAGTGAGGTAACGGTTTCCTGTAGTTTGTAGAAGGACTTGCTTCCGGCGTAAGCCTCATCGCCGGTCATCATGGCTGCCCACTGTTCCTGGCTCATGGCGCCGGTTCCCGAATCGGTGAGCAGGTCGATGAAGACCTGTTCGCTTTTCAGATTAAACAGGTTATAATGGGCCTCTTTGATCCATTTCCTGCGATCCCCGGCTGTACTGGGGTGCATGGGTTCGATCATTTTTATTTTATAGGGTTCGGCGTATGGTAACATGGTATATGGTAATTAGTAAATAGTAAATGGGTAAATGGTAAATAGTAAATAGTAAATGGTAAATAGTAAATAGGTAAATAGTAAATGGGTAAATGGTAAATGGGTAAATGGGTAAGTGGGTAAGTGGGTAAGTGGGTAAGTGGGGCCTGCCTACTGAGTGCTGAATTCGTCCCTGTTTTTGATGTTCAGGAAGAGTTGTTTGCCCGATATGGAATAGATGGAGTTCATTTCCGGGATAAAGGTAGTATGTCGGAGCGTTTTTCTCCCTTTACCTCAGGATGTTATTGGGCAGTCTATTTTAAGCGAAGCATTTGCTTACAATTATATAAAAACCATTTGCTGGCTTTGCTTACCTGTTGTGCTCCTTTAGATACTGCTGATAATAGCGGTCAATGGTTTCTGCTTTCTTTTTGGCCGCTTCGGCCTGCCGGGCCTGGTAGTCTTTTTTGGGTTCGCCCTTGGCGCGGGGCAGGAGGAGGGGCTCGGACTTGATCGCTTCCATGTAAGGAGCCTCATAATAGCGGATTACGAAAATCTCAGGGTGCAGTTCCCAGCGGGTGATGTCGCCCTGCTGCCCTACGCTGTAAAAGGACTTCCCGTCGGGATGAAAATCCACATCCAGGACAGCTCCTTCATTGTCTGCAAAAATGTAAATCCGCTCACCCGTAAGTGCATCCCAGAGGATTAGTGCATTGTCCTCCGAGGCGCTCACCAGGAAGGCACCGTCGGGACTATAGGCCACCTTGCGCACCACGTCGCGGTGCCCTGTGAGTACGTGTACAAGGTCGGCTTTTTCAATGTCGAAGACCCGGATGCTTTTTTCGGCAGAGGCCACAGCCAGATAACGGCTGTCGGGACTGAAGCAGACATCGTAGATGTCGGCGGTGGCCCCGTAAAGGGTGTGGATCACCTCCTTGCTTTGAAGGTCCCAGATCCTGACACTTCTATCGTTGCTTCCACTTGCAATCATTTTATCGTTCGGACTGATGCATGCGGCGAGGGTCACATCGCTGTGTCCCCGCATGTAGGTTTCAACCACTCCGTTATAGACATCCCACAGGAGGAAGGTTTTGTTGAAGGCGGTGGATACAGCGTGTTTGCCGTCGCTACTGATATCGGCATTCCAGATGGTGGTGGCGTGACCGTTGAAGATTCCTTTCATCGTGCCGTCGCGTCCCCATACCTTGATCTGCTTGCTGCCTGCTGTCATAATGAAATCCATTTTTGGCGGCATGTCCATGGAGGTCACGGGCTTTGTATGGGCTTCCTCTACCACCAGAGTTGCGGTGAATGTTTCCGGATCGAGCACCCTGAAGCTGCCATCGGCATAGCCCGCCAGGAGCAGTTTGCCATCGGGGGAGAAGTTGAGGGAGCTGGCACCCGGGTTGGACTTTTCTCTTTTTAGAATATAAGTGCTTTGCTGTGAGACCCCAGCCAGGGAAACACACATAAGAACCGCAATGATGAGAATGCTTCTTTTCATGACAATCAGGTTTTGACTGAATTCCTGCAAAATACCCATTTATGGGGATCAGGGGAAGTTTAGCTTATGTTACTTTTGCACCTTATTGATCATAAAGCCTTCTTTTTTGTTAACACTCTAAGGAAAGAACAAATTGAGAGGATCGGATAGATGTTAGAGGTGATTACGACATATTTGGTGGAACTGGCAGGGCTGGTGAATGAAATGTCGCCCTACCTGCTGCTGGGTTTCTTTTTTGCAGGCCTGCTTAGGGTGGCTTTCCCCAGCCGTGTGATAACACGCTACATGGGTGGGGCGAATTTCAGATCGGTGCTGAATGCATCCCTGCTGGGTGTACCCATGCCGCTATGTTCCTGCGGGGTGCTCCCCACAGGGATAGGTTTTCATAAGAATGGTGCATCAAGGGGTTCAACCACCTCCTTCCTGATATCGACTCCGCAGACCGGGGTTGATTCGATCCTGGCAACCTATGCCATGCTGGGTTTGCCCTTTGCCATCATCCGACCGATTGTGGCACTGTTCACCGGGGTAGGTGGTGGTATGCTTGCAAATTGGGCCGAGCGGCGAGAAAAAGGAAGACTGAAGGGGGAACCAGGAACGGGATCGGGGATAGAATCGGGCGCAGAACCGGGCGCTGTATCGGCCCTTACGAATGCCAGGGTCAATACAGGGGCGGATGTTCGGGTAGAGCCGGAGCCGGAGCGCTCGGTGAGGGAGCTTTTCAGGTATGGATTTGTGGAATTACTGCAGGATATTTCAAAATGGCTCATCATTGGGCTGATGGCTGCAGCCTTGCTTTCAGTGCTGATTCCGGCCGATTTCTTCACCCGTAGCATTTCTAATGAGTATCTTTCCATGCTGATGATTCTGGCAGCTTCGGTGCCTCTTTATATTTGCGCCACGGGTTCCATCCCCATAGCAGCTGTATTGATTATGAAAGGGCTTTCGCCCGGGGCAGCACTGGTTTTGTTGATGGCCGGACCGGCAACCAATATTGCCACCATGGCAGTCATTGGAAATTCAATGGGTAGAAAATCTTTGTGGATCTATCTGGGGAGTATCATCGGGGGTGCCCTGTTCTTTGGAACCCTGGTAAATGAACTGATACCGCGGGATTGGATTCTGGGATGGATGAAACCTGGTATGGCAGGACATGTGCATGAACACGGCTCCCACTGGTTGCAGTGGCTTGCTTCAGGGGTGCTGGTATTGCTTATTGCAAATGGTTATGTGATGAAGCTTGTGAGCAGGCGCAGGCAGAACGCAGTTGAAAAACAAAAATTTGAAAACATGGGAACACAATTTTATACATACAGGGTTGAGGGCATGACTTGCAACCATTGCAAGGCAAGTGTGGAGAACGGACTGGCAAAACTGGAATCTATAAGCGAGGTGATTGCCGATCCGGGAAACAACAAAGTTACGCTTCAGGGGGAAGGTCTGAGCGAGTCAAAAGTAAAAGATACCGTCGAGGCTTTGGGATATGTTTTTAAGGGAAGAATGACAGATCAGTGACACTGAATGAACTTCATACGGGCGATGCTGCTTATATCACGCGGATCAAGGGAAGGGGTGCTTTCCGGAAGCGGATCACAGAGATGGGATTCATCCGGGGTAAGCAGGTCCTGGTGGTGAAATCGGCCCCGCTTAAGGACCCGGTCGAGTATCGGGTCATGGACAGCAATATATCGCTGCGAAGGAGTGAGGCAGAATTGATCGAGGTGGTTTTGGGTGAACAAGGGTTTACGGGACCTCATATTACTTCACTTTCGTGGATGGCCGATAATGTTCAGAAAGTACCGATGGTGCCCAGGCCCGGCCGGATCATCGATGTGGCGCTGGTAGGGAATCCCAACTGTGGGAAAACAACGCTTTTTAACCGGGTCTCACGCTCTCACGCTCACACGGGGAATTATGCCGGTGTAACGGTGGATTCCAAGCAGGCAAGCTTCAATCACAGGGGTTATACTTTCAGAATCACCGATCTTCCCGGGACCTATTCACTTTCCGATTACTCCAGTGAAGAGCGCTATGTGAGGGAGCACATTCTCAAGGAGAAGCCCGATGTGGTTATAAATGTGCTGGATGCCAACAACCTGGAACGAAACCTCTACCTCACTTCCCAGCTCATCGATATGGATGTCACCGTGGTGGTGGCGCTGAATATGTACGACGACCTGCTGGAACGAAAAGACAAGCTGGATCTGGATTTGCTGAGCAAGCTGCTGGGTATCCGGGTGGTTCCAACCATCTCTCATAAGGGTAAGGGCGTTTTCCGACTATTCAATCATGTGATCAGGGTATTTGAGGGACAGGACCCCGCCATTCGTCACGTACATATAAACTACGGGGAGGAAATCGAGGCCTCGGTACTGAAATTGCAGCAAATGATCAGGGAGAATCCTTCGATCACCGACCACTATTCCTCCCGTTTTATTTCATTAAAGTTGCTGGAACGGGACGATAGCTGTGCTCATATCCTGGCCGGAACGAATAATTTTCATGAGATAAGAGAACGGGCCGAAAAGGAGATACAACAGCTTGAGTCTCTGTTTAAAATAGACAGCGAAACCCTGGTGGCTGATGCCCGCTACGGTTTTGTGGCGGGAGCCCTGAAGGAGACCATGAAGCGGGGAGGAAGCGATCCGGGTTTTTCTCGTTCGAAGCAGATCGATAAGATTCTTACAAATAAATACCTCGGCTTTCCTATTTTTCTGGCCTTTCTCTGGATCATGTTTAACGCCACTTTTAGCCTGGGGAATTATCCCATGGAATGGCTTGGATCGGGAGTAGACCTGTTGAGTGATTTCCTGCGAACCCACATGCAGGAGGGGATCATCAGGGATCTGGTGGTGGACGGAATTGTTGGGGGTGTGGGCGGAGTAATTATATTTTTGCCCAATATCCTGATCCTGTTCTTTTTTATTTCCCTCATGGAGGATACGGGCTACATGGCCCGGACCGCATTTATTATGGACAAGGTGATGCACCTGTTCGGATTGCATGGGAAGTCTTTTATCCCGCTCATCATGGGATTCGGATGCAATGTTCCGGCCATCATGGCCACCCGGACACTGGAGAATAGGAACGACCGCCTGCTCACCATGCTGATCATCCCATTTATGTCGTGCAGTGCCCGCCTGCCGGTCTATGTGCTTATCGCCGGAGCCATCTTTCCCGACCATGCGGGCCGGGTAATTTTCCTGCTATATATGATTGGTGTCATGTTCTCCATGATCATGTCCATCTTCTTCAAAAAGATCCTGTTTAAAAATAAAGAGGCTCCCTTTGTAATGGAGCTGCCGGTATACCGGAACCCTGGCATCAGGGTTATTCTTCGCCACATGTGGGGAAAGGGCGCCCACTATCTGAAGAAAATGGGGGGTGTGATTCTGATTGCTTCGGTGGTCATATGGGCCCTGGGCTATTTTCCCCGGGATGTGGAATACACAAAGGATTATAATGGACTGATAGCCACCGAGCAAGTGAAGCTGGAGGGCATGGCGAAAAGTTCTGAGGAGCTTAAACTGGATGCTTCGGAGATTCATGAGCAAATCGGAATGCTCTCGCTGGAGCAGGAGGCTGAAAGGCAGGAGCATTCCTATATCGGAAGAATCGGTATGGGAATTGAGCCTGTGATCAGGCCCCTGGGTTTTGACTGGAAGATGGGGATTGCCCTTGTAACCGGTTTTGCTGCAAAGGAGATTGTAGTGAGTACCATGGGAGTGCTCTACCAGGCCAACGAGAATGCACCACCGGGCGAGTCAACCTCCCTGGAGACCAGGATACAGGAGCAGGTTTATACCTCTGGCAAGCGGGAAGGTCAGCGGGTTTTCACGCCCCTTACGGGATTGTCTTTCCTCATATTTGTTCTTTTTTATCTTCCCTGTGTGGCAGTGATAGCAGCAGTTGGAAGAGAATCGGGCAGCTGGAAATGGGCCGCTTTTGTGGTGTTTTATACAACGGCCCTTGCCTGGATAGCCAGCTTCGTGGTGTATCAGGCGGGAACATTGTTACATATGTAAGGATTTTAATATCTTTGCATCCCTTTGATAAACAATTAATAGCCATATGTTGAAGAGACTTTCTTTCCTGATTTCCATGCCTTTCATGGGTGTTCTGCTTGTTTTGCTTATTGTGATCCTTGCCCTGGCTACTTTTGTAGAGAGTGCCTATGGCACTTCAGCTGCCTGGGCGGTGGTTTACGGAACCCACTGGTTTGAGTTCCTGATGCTGCTCATTGCCATCAACATTGCGGGAGTGATGTTCAAATTCAAGTTCTTCAACCGGAGAAAACTGGTAGTACTTGTGTTTCACCTGGCCTTCATTGTGATCCTCCTGGGAGCAGCCATCACCCGGTTTATCTCATACGAAGGAACCATGCACATCCGCGAACAGGCCATGTCCAATACCATGCTGAGCGACAATGGATATGTGCAGGTTGTGCTTGAGGCAAATGGCGAGACAGTGGAGAATGAAAAGGAGGTAATGCTTACCGAAATGACCCCTAAAGATTACCGGCTTACTACCAGTGTGGGTGGAGAAAAAGTGAAGATAAAGTCGACCGGCTACATGTCGAATGTAACGGAACAATGGGTTTCTGCCCCTGGCGGTGTACCCTATTTGCAGGTGGCAATGGTGACCGATCAGCAGAATTCGGTCGGACTCCCCTCCGGAGAGTCAAGGAATGTGCTGGGGATGAACGTAAGCTTTAACAGCAATGATACAAGTGCCATGCTGAGGTTCCGTTCTGAAGGAGAGATGGTATTTCTTCATGCGCCTTTTATGGTTACCAGTATGCAAATGGGCGGGGCCGGCGAAGTTGAATACGAGGCCTGGGATGCTGTTCCCATCGTAGAGGGCACCCTTTATGGCATGGGGCACCTGAGACTTGCCATGCAGGGCTTCATCCCTTCGGCTGTAAAACAACTGGTGAAGGCTCCGGCCGGACAACAGGGAGGTTTTATGTCGGCGGTAACGATGGAGATTAAGTTCAGGGGAATGACTTCCCAGTTGAATGTGCCCGGATTGGTACGCTTGCAGGGCAGGCCGGTAAGTGGACAAATGGGGGATCTTAAATACACAATTACCTACGGGTCTAAGGAGCTTAAACTTCCTTTCTCCCTTTTTCTGAAGGATTTCCAGGTGGAACGCTATCCCGGGTCGCACAGTCCCTCGTCCTTTGCGAGCGAAGTGGTGCTGGTGGACAAGGAGATGGGCATCCAGGAAGGGCGGAGGATATATATGAATAATGTATTGAAGCACAGGGGGTACAGGTTCTATCAGTCGTCTTATGACAATGATGAGATGGGAACCATCCTTTCGGTAAACAAAGATCGGGTCGGGACCTTCGTGACCTACCTGGGATACTTCCTTCTGATTGCCGGCATGATGTTGGCCATGTTTGTTAAAAATACCCGGTTCTCGAGGATTGCAGGCAAGAGTTCCTCGGCAGTCAAGAATGCTTCGGCAGTCAAGAATGCTTCGACAGGTAAGGGTGCTTCGGCAGTGAAGACCCTGATTGCAGGAATTCTGATCCTGGGAGCAAGTCTCCCGGCCTTCTCGCAGCAGGTGCCTCCAAAGGAGGTTGCCGAAGAGTTTGGAACCCTTTGGGTACAGAATAAAGGTGGGCGTTATGAGCCCATGAACACCCTTGCCAACGAAGTGGTGCGGAAGATTGCAAAGAAGAATACCTATAAAAACTATACGGCCAACCAGGTCCTGCTGGGCCTGATACTCTACCCCGATGCCTGGAAGGCTGAACCCCTGTTCAAAGTTAAAAATCCGGAGTTGCACAGCACCATCGGATTCAAGGGTGAAGTGGTGAGCTTCAACGATCTGATGGATGAAACAGGCAGGGCCTACCTTTTATCAGATCTGGTCAATGCTGCCTTTTCAAAGGAGGTTGTCAGTCAGACCGACCTTGACAAGGAGGTGATGAAACTGGACGACCGGGTCAATGCCCTCTACCTGGTACAGTCGGGAGCCATGATCACCATCTTCCCGGACAGCGCTTCGGAGAATCATAAATGGCAATCATTATCGGATGCCCTGTCTTTACACAATCATGGTGAAGAGGAGCATCTTGCAGACATTTTCCTGCAATACCTGAATGCTATACGCAGTGGTGAGTATGAGCTGGCACAAAGTAAACTGGATGTGCTGAAGGAGAACCAGGTGCAAAACGAAATCCTGCTCCCTTCCGAATCAAAACTTAAGCTGGAAATCAGCTATAACAGGATCAACCTTTTCCCGAGGCTGGCAAAGTTCTACGGACTCTTTGGTGCGATCCTTATGGTGCTGCAATTTCTGCTGGTTTTCCGACCAAAAAAGATATACCGATACCTCTTTAACATAGGGGTAATCCACCTGGTAGTTGCCTTTGTGATTCACTCCGTGATGCTGGGTATCCGATGGTATATAAGTGGCCATGCTCCCATGAGTAACGGTTATGAATCCATGATCTTTGTGGCCTGGGTAACCATCCTGGCCGGACTCATTTTCGTAAAGCGCTCGGGCTATGCCATGGCACTTACCGCCATCCTGGCTGCCCTCTCACTCCTGGTAGCCGGAATGAGCAATATGAACCCGGAAATCACCAACCTGGTTCCTGTACTGAAGTCACCCTGGCTCACCATCCACGTGGCGGTGATCATGGCCGGCTATGGTTTTCTCGGACTGGCATCTATAATGGGATTGCTGAATGTGGTGCTGTATGCATCGCTGAGCACATCCAATAAAGGACGCCTCAAAGAGATCATCCATTCGGTAAGCGATGTGAACCACCTAACCCTTATCGTGGGACTTTACTTCATGACCGCCGGGGTCTTCCTGGGGGGAGTCTGGGCGAACGAGTCGTGGGGACGATACTGGGGCTGGGATCCAAAGGAAACCTGGGCCTTGATTACCGTGCTGGTTTATGCCTTTGTAAGTCACATGCACCGGATTCCGGGGATGCGGGGAACTTTTGCTTTTAACCTGGCTTCCTTTGTGAGTTACGCTTCGGTGATGATGACCTATTTTGGGGTGAACTACTTCCTGGGCGGGATTCACTCCTATGCCAGCGGTTCGGCCTTCAAGGTACCGTTTGCAGTATATGTGGCCGTGGTGGTGATGATCCTGCTTTCGGTTTATGCTTACAGGCAGCATAACAAACATCTGCCCGATGCGCCTGAGGAGGAGGAAGCCTAGTAAAATATTATTAGTCATAGCAGAATAATTGCCCTAATTTTATGGAATGCACCAATAATATGCATCTCATAATAAAACCTCATATGAAAAAGCTATTTGTATTTCTGGCCTGTACACAGGCTTTCGCATTGTTTGGCCAGGAGAATCCGGAAAAGGCAATTGACTCAGAAGTTGAACAGGTAAGCGTGTTTTTTGCCAATGCGCAGATTACCCGTCAAAAAAGCCTGAGCGTGGAGCCGGGGAAAACCAGCCTCAGGTTCCAGAATCTGAGTCCGTATATTAATCCCAAGAGCGTGCAGGTAAAGGTGGAAGGAGCTGTTACCGTGCTGTCGGTCAATCACCAGTTGAATTATCTGAAGGACCTGGAAAAACCCGGGGAACTTACTGAGCTGGAAAAGAGGTATAAATCGATTGAAGAGAAGATCAAGCTTGAACAGGCCCATCTCTCTGTGATAGACGAGGAGATCGTTTTTCTCCAGGAAAACAGGAAAATCGGGGGAAAGAACCAGGAGCTCAGTGTTACAAATCTGAAAGAAGCTTCGGAATTCTACAGTGCACGACTAACCTCCCTGAAACTGGGGAGAATTGAAAGGCTAAATTCGATTACTACGCTTCAAGAAGACCTGGGAAAAATAGGCAGGCAGATCAATGAGCTATCCTCTTCGAAGGAGTTTCCAAGCGGTGAAATCCTTATAAGTATTGATTCCAAATCAAAGAAAACAATTAAGGTGAATTTGTCATACCTGGTTCATAATGCAGGTTGGTTTCCAAGCTATGACATCCGGGCAAAAAGCATTGAAGAACCGCTGGAGATCATTTACAAGGCGAATGTGCATCAGGATACGAAAGTTGATTGGAAAAACGTGAAGCTGGCTTTCTCCTCAGGTAATCCGAGCCTTTCAGGTACAGCTCCGGAGCTAAAGCCTTATTATTTAGACTACAACTCCTATCCTCCTACCTATGAAGGCAACATCCATGAAGTGTCTGGCAAAGTGATGGATAGCCAGGGAGATCCCCTTCCGGGCGCAAACGTTGTGGTAAGCGGAACCACCATTGGTACCATTACAGATGTAAATGGAGCTTTTTCCCTTGCCATTCCCCCCCGGGCTTCAGGTTTAAGCTTTTCATATATCGGGTTCACCACACAGGACATCCCCATTGACAGGGCGCATGTCAGTGTGGTTCTCCAGGAGGATTTGATCAGTCTCGACGAAGTGCTTGTTACCGGATATGGCATTGAGCCTGTGATGGAAGAAGCATCTTCCCGCATGCTCCAGGGAAGGGCATCAGGTGTAAGCGTCTCAAAATCTATATCCAGGACAGAGGCCAGCCTGGCCATACCCACGGTGCAACAGGAGAACCAGACTTCAGTAGAATTCAGCATTGATATGGCCTACACCGTTAAATCGGACAATAAAAGTCATGTTGTGGATTTGACAAGCTATGAGGTGCCTGCAGACTACGAGTACTATTGTGTTCCGAAAATTGATAAAGATGCTTTTCTGATGGGATATATAACCCAGTGGGAACAGTATAATCTGCTTGAGGGCGAAGCCAACATTTTCTTCGAGGACACCTATATCGGAAAATCCATCATTGATGTCAGGTATATTTCAGACACCCTGAGTGTATCGCTTGGCAGAGACAAAAGTGTAAGTGTGAATCGGGAGAAAATCAAGGAACTAACTTCCTGGAGACTTATTGGAAATAAGAAGGAGGAAACCAGGGCATGGAAGATTTCTGTGAAGAATAACAAGACCCAGGCCATTCATATGGTACTGCTTGACCAGGTCCCTGTTCCCACAATAGAAGAATTGGAGCTTGAGATCCAGGAGCTTTCACGGGGAAAAAGAAACGAGGAAAGCGGCGAGATCAAGTGGATATTGCAACTCGACCCCAAGGAAAACAAGGAAGTTGAACTCAGGTACTCGTTAAAATACCCCAAATACCAAAGCATCATACTCGATTAGGATTAGTGCTGCTTAAATCATAGTCCAGCCAGATGAACCCTTATAAATCCATCTTCATTATCCTTGTAGTTTCCTTCCTGATGTTTCGTTGGATTCGGAGAAGTTCTTCGGCATGGAAAGTGCCGAAAGAACCATTTCCCCCCGAGTGGAGAACTATATTATCCAGGGAGGTAGCCTTTTATCATGCACTTTCGGTTGAAGAGAAAACCAGGTTTGAATACAAAGTCCAGGAATTCCTGTTGAATTGCAGAATCACGGGAATCGAAACCGGCGTAGATACAGTGGATAAACTACTGGTTGCCTCCAGTGCGGTTATTCCGATATTTGGATTTGACGATTGGAAATATTCAAATATTCAGGAGGTTTTACTTTATCCATCCCTGTTCGATGAGCATTTCAATACCCGGGGGCCTGACAGGAATATTGCAGGAATGGTGGGTAATGGGTATATGGAGGGCAAAATGATTCTGTCTCAACCTGCATTAAGGCATGGGTTCAAAAATGAATCGGACAAGAAAAATACGGCCATCCATGAGTTTGTGCATTTGATCGATAAAACAGATGGGTCGACCGATGGCATTCCCTCATTGTTATTGGAAAAGCAATATGCTATCCCCTGGATCGATCTGATCAATCAGAAGATTGAAGAGATCTGTGAAGGAGCGTCCGACATCAATCCCTATGGAGGTACCAACCGGGTCGAGTTTTTTTCTGTCGTCAGTGAATATTTTTTTGAGCGTCCTCAGTTGCTGGCCCGAAATCACCCGGAATTATACAGGCTCCTGGAAAAAGTATTTAAGCAGGACATGTCTTCCAAAGTCCTGAAAAAATACAAAGTAAAGATTGGCCGCAATGATCCCTGTCCCTGTAAAAGCGGTAAGAAGTTTAAGAATTGTTGTGGGCAGAACCATTATCATTAATGATGTCGTCAAAAAAAAGTCCCCGGGAAAAAGCCAGGCTGCATTCTCGGAACAGAAACAGGGAAAGGTATGATTTAAACGCATTGACCAGCGTCAATCCTGAATTGGCGCAATATATAAAGCCCAATAAATACGGGGTGGAATCAGTGGATTTTTCAAATCCGGTAGCCGTAAAGCTTTTAAACAAAGCTTTGCTAAGTCATTATTACGGAATCAAACACTGGGACTTCCCCGATGAAAATCTATGTCCCCCAATACCCGGACGAGCCGACTACATTCATCACATTGCAGATTTGCTAAACGAGAATAATTTCGGCACCATTCCAAGAGGTGATACAATCACCTGTTTTGATATTGGTGTGGGGGCCAGTTGCATCTATCCCATCATTGGGGTTGCTGAATATGATTGGAACTTCATTGGCTCTGACATCGATCCGGAATCGCTTGCCTCTGCCCGGCATATTGTGGGCGTAAATCCCTCTCTGAAAGATAAGATTGAGTGCAGGCTGCAGGAAAATCCAAAAGATGTATTTTACGGCGTAATGGGCCGGGACGAAAGTTTTGATTTGTCCATATGTAATCCCCCTTTTCATGCTTCTACGGAAGAGGCAAAAAAAGGAAGCCGGCGAAAAATAAAGAATCTATCGGGGAAAGATGAAAAAACCCCTGTGCTCAATTTTGCCGGGATTAGTAACGAATTGATCTGTGATGGAGGAGAATATAAGTTCATCCATAATATGATCAGGGAAAGTAAAAAATATGCATTGAATTGCTACTGGTTCTCCACCCTGGTATCCAAACAATCTAATCTGAAGGGAATCTATAAATCGCTTGAAAAGCTTGAAGCCAGTAAGGTTAAAACCATTCCCATGGGAACCGGGAATAAATCGAGCCGCATTGTTGCCTGGACATTCCTCTCGAAGGAGGAACAAAAAGCATGGAGAGAAGGCAGGTGGAAAAGGAAGTAATCCAGCAAAATGCGCTTCCCCCGGAGGGTGATGGGGGTGAAGATCCTCAATAGGGAACCTGGTTGAGGTCGGAGCGGCTCTTCTGTCCAAAGTCGATCACACAGTTGACCCGGTAGCTTTTGTGAGGGCGGATGGCGACCCCCACCGAGTTGTAGCTCTCCTTCAGGATATTCTTTCGATGCCCCACACCTTTGATATCCTCGTCGATGAGTAAGGTGATTACAATTCCAAGGGCTTCATCGTATCCATAGGAGCAATTTTCGCCCCATTCGTAATAGGGATTTCCCTTCAGAGGCTCGAAGCGCTTTTCTATATCCTTGTGACCCACGTGACCCGTTTCGCCTGATTTAAGAGCATGTCCCTGGGCCACAGCCGTCAGGTCTTCTTCGGGAAAAAGCGGGCCGAGTCCCGACACCTTCTCCAGGTCTTTGGATAGTGATCGTAGGTAGCTGCTATGCTCAATCTGATTTTCCTCCACGTATGCTTTCACAAAGGTCTCGGCAAACAGGGGACCATCGTGCCGGGCCATGTTCATGAACAAAATGACCTTTTGTTCCTCCCCGGTGAGCCAGGGGATGTCCCTGCCGGTGTGGAGGTTTCCGACCAGTGCTGCGTCCCAGCTATCCCATACCGAAGCCTGGGCGTCTGCTTCAGGGGAAAGCAGGAGCAAGGGAAGGATGAATCCTGTTATTTTAAGGATATGGTTGCGCATATTATTTCAATTCATGGATCAATAATCATATAGGTGTCATAGTCTTCAAACGCGTGGAAGCCAAGGCTCCTGTAGAGATTTACAGCTGCTGTGTTCCCGCGGTGTACCTCCAGCTTCACTGGACAATCACGCTCGCGGGCAAAGGCTAGAGATGCAAGGGCCAGCTTGCGGCCATGGCCAAGGCCCTGGAGGGAAGGCCGGATGGCAAAATGGTGCAGAAATATCCTTCGGCCATCCCAGCTTAGCCAGGATGTTCCGGCCACCGATCCATCAGCAGCATCTTCCATTACCAGGAATTTTCCCCCGGCCTCATTGCAGCCTTGTATGATTTCCGGGGTATCACCTCTTTCCACGGTATAAATGTGGGTTTCCTTCCACAGGGCTTCCACCTGGGGGTAGTCCTCTGCTTTGTAGTCACGGATCAGCATTTCACTTCATCTTGCTTTCAAAGGAAATGATATTAGGCCTTAACCACGTATACCTGTCCGGTTTCAAAACGAACCACTTTCACGGCCTCGCCCCTGCCAATGAAGCCGTATTCAGAACTGGCATCGTAAAGTTTATCCTGGATCATCACCTTGCCAGAGGGACGAAGCACCGTATGTGCTACTCCAATTTCACCCACCAGGCCTGCCCCTTTGGTTTCAACGCCAATGAAGCCCTCACTTACCTGCTGTTCGCTCTTAAGCGAGATATTTGAAAATGCCGTGGTTGTAATCAGTTTCCGGGCCGCCCAAAGCGAGAATATAAGCCCAAAGAGCATGGCCACCAGCACCAGGCTCAGCGCCCGCATCAATATGCCAAGTCCCTCGCCTGAAAATTCCGGATTTTCAAATACGATATTATCCACCAGGCTCAGTGTAAGACCGGTGACCATGGCAATGATTCCGGCCACTCCGGCCACCCCGAAGCCCGGGATGGCAAAAATTTCAACCATGATCAGGATGATGCCCACGAAGAAAATGATCATCTCCCAGTTCTCGGCCATTCCTTCCAGGTAGAGCGGTGCAAAATAGAGCAGGGCAGCCAGTAAGGATGCTATGATTGGAAAGCCTATGCCGGGTGACTGCAATTCAAAGTAGATTCCTCCAATGATGATCATTATCAGAACGCCGCTGATCATGGGATTTATAAGGAAACCAATTAATTTGTCCAGGCCCGACTGATTATATGTTTTCAGGGTGTATTCTTTGATGCCCAGCGATTCGATTACTTCATCCATGTTGTCGACGATCCCCTCGCAGTATCCGTGCTTCATGGCCTCGGAAGCGGTGAAAGTGAGTACCTGGCCAGAGTCGCTTACATTTTTAACGTAGAGTTTCGGGTCCACCATCGCTTCGGCAATGGCCGGGTCGCGGTGCCAGACCAGCAGGGTGTCACCCCCTGAAATGATGGTATCCTTCCCGTGGGCCTCGGCGGTGGCACGCATGGTGGCACGCATGTAGGACTGGTACTTATCGGGTACCTGTTCGCCCGTCTGGTTCACCACGGTGGCAGCGCCTATTTTGCCCCCGGGCTTCATGTAAATGCTGTCGCAGGCAATGGATATAAGTGCCCCGGCTGATGCCGCATTGTCGTCGATAAAGACATGTACCGGAATGGGTGAATTGATCAGTTTTGTGCGGATAGAGTCGGCCATGCTTACTTCACCCCCGTAAGTGTTGAGGTGGAGGATGATCACATCTGCACCCAGTTCGCTTGCTTCCTTCATTGCTTCCTGGGTAATTCGCCAGGTAGGAGCGGCGATGTTGTCCATGATGCTGAAGGTATAGACCAGGAGGGTGTCGTCCCCTTGGCTGGGAGCATCACTCCCTTCGCTGCTGTTAAACATTCCGGGAAGCGTTTCTTTGCTTGCCGTGCTGTCGGGTGCCAGAGTCTGAGCGCTGAGTAGCAGGCCCAGGAGCACCATGAGGGGGATATGGAGGTATCGTTTCATAAACATGGATAATACTCAAAAGTACGAATATTTTCTGCTAAATTTGTGGCGTTAAATAAATCATCATAGATGCAGATCAAGCAATTAACAGCCATTTCCCCGGTGGATGGCCGATACAGGTCGAAGACGGAGCCCCTGGCCGACTATTTTTCCGAGTACGGGCTTATCAGATACCGTGTAATGGTGGAGGTGGAGTATTTCATAGCGCTCTGTGGATCAGGTATTCCTGCGCTTAAAGATGTGCAGGTCGGGCTCTTTCCACAACTCAGAGAAATTTATAAGACCTTCACAGTGGGCGATGCTCAGAAGGTCAAAGATATTGAGAAGGTTACCAACCACGATGTGAAGGCGGTGGAGTATTTCGTAAAGGAACAATTTGAATTGCTGGGTCTTGATAATTTTAAGGAGTTCATTCATTTCGGGCTTACTTCACAGGACATCAACAATACGGCCACACCCCTTTCTCTGAAGGATGCTATGAAAACCGTCTATTATCCCTTGCTGGACGAGTTGACCGGTGTACTGGAAAAGCTGGCTACAGAATGGGATGATATTCCCATGCTTGCACGTACCCACGGACAACCTGCTTCGCCCACCAGGCTGGGCAAGGAGATCCGGGTTTTTATAGAACGACTCGATGTACAACTGGAGCAGCTTGAAGAGATCCCCGTTCCTGCCAAATTTGGCGGAGCCACTGGCAATATGAATGCGCATGTGGTTACCTATCCAAAAATAGACTGGCTTGCTTTTGGGGAGCGTTTTGTAGGCGAGGTACTTGGTTTGAAGCGTTCGTGGCCCACCACCCAGATTGAGCATTACGACAACCTGGCTGCCATGTTCCACGCCTTCGAGCGGATCAATACCATCCTGCTCGACCTGGCACGTGATATATGGACCTATATCTCCATGGAATACTTCAAGCAGAAGATTAAAAAAGGAGAGATCGGATCCTCTGCAATGCCCCATAAGGTGAATCCCATCGACTTCGAAAATGCCGAAGGCAACCTGGGTATGGCCAATGCCCTTTTTGCCCACCTGGCTGCAAAGCTTCCGGTGTCGCGCCTTCAGCGTGATCTGACCGACTCGACGGTACTGAGGAACCTTGGAGTTCCCGTGGGTCACACTGTAATTGCCATGCATTCCATGATCAAGGGGCTTGGTAAGCTGATTGTAAACGAGAAGGCCATCCGGGCCGACCTGGAGCGTCACTGGCCCGTGGTGGCCGAAGCCATACAGTCCATTCTGAGACGTGAAAATTATCCCAATCCCTATGAGACCCTTCTCGAACTTACCCGTACCAATGAGGCGGTTACCGAGGAGACCATCCGGTCGTTCATCAATGGATTGGCAGTGAGTAATGAGGTAAGAGAGGAACTTTTGAAAATAACACCCTGGAACTATACGGGTTTATAATTCCTTCCGTTCCTATATTGGAGATTGATAGATGAAGCGATTTGTTCGATTACTGAAGTATTTGATTCCCTATAAATGGCTGGTAGGCCAGAATGTGATCTATAATATCCTGGGTGCTTTTTTTGGCCTTTTTTCCTTTGCCATGGTAGTTCCCTTCCTGAGGGTTCTTTTCGAGCTGCAGGAGACGGTGGCCGAACCCATGGAGTTTCAGTTCAACGTAGACTACCTGATGCATACACTCAACTACTACATGAGTGTGATCCTGGAGCGATACGGTACAGGCGGTGCTCTGGCCCTGGTAGGTATACTGGTGGTAGTATTCAGTTTTCTGAAGAACGGATTTCTTTTCGGCGCCAATTTTGTATTGGCCCCCATCCGTGCTTTTGTGGTAAGGGATATGCGTAATGAGATTTACAGGAAGGTAGTCAGCCTTCCTCTTTCGTATTATACCGAGGCCAGGAAAGGGGATGTCATTGCAAGGGTTTCCAGTGATGTGCAGGAGGTTGAAACCTCGGTGATCTCTTCCTTGCAAATGCTTTTCAGGGATCCCATTACCATCATCATTTACATGGCTTTTCTTTTTTCGATAAGCTTTAACCTGACACTCTTTGTACTGGTATTGCTGCCACTGGCTGGCTGGCTGATCGGGACCATGGCCAGGTCGCTCAGGCGCACCACCTTCAAGGGGCAGAAGCGACTCGGAGAACTGCTTGCAAATGTGGAAGAGACGCTTTCAGGTTTACGAATCATAAAGGCCTTTAACGGCGAGGAGCGGATGACTAAGAAGTTCGAAAATGTAAACCAGGCATATGCCCTGCTTTTCAGGAAAGTCTTTCGGCGAAGGTTCCTTGCGGGTCCCATGAGTGAATTTATGGCTACCATTGTTTTGATGATTATCCTGGCCTACGGCGGTCACATGGCCCTGGCAGGCACCAATGAACTGAGCGGGGAAAATCTGATCTTCTTTCTTATAATTTTCAGCCAGGTGATTGTTCCTGCCAAGGCATTGAGTACCGCCTGGTTCAATATACAGAAGGGCCTGGCATCGGTCGACCGTATCGATGAGTTGCTGCTTGCCGATGTGAAGATTGAAGAGAAGCCCGACGCGCTGCAGAAATCCGAGTTCAATGAGTCGATTGAATACAGAAATGTCTCTTTTAAATATGAAAAAGAGCCTGTGCTGAAGAATGTTTCTTTTACCCTTAAAAAGGGGCAGACCATTGCCCTGGTTGGGAAATCGGGTTCGGGGAAATCCACCCTGGTGGACCTGCTTCCAAGGTTTATGGATGTGAACGAGGGGGAAGTGCTGATTGACGGAGTGCCTGTCACCGATTATGCCCTACATCCACTGCGCAGGATGATGGGAATTGTGAGTCAGCAGTCCATTCTTTTCAACGATACATTCAAAAACAACATTGCCTTTGGAATCCAGGAGCTTCCGAATGATGAAGATGTCATCAATGCTGCCAAAGTGGCCAACGCGCATGAGTTTATCACGGAGAATGATGAAGCTTATGAAACCAGTGTGGGAGAGGGCGGAGGGAAGCTTAGCGGCGGACAAAAACAGCGGGTGAGTATTGCTCGGGCGGTGATGGCCAATCCACCCATCCTGATTCTCGATGAGGCCACTTCGGCACTGGATACAGAATCGGAACGATTGGTGCAGGAGGCCATCATCAATCTGATGAAGAACCGTACATCCATTGTGATTGCCCACAGGCTGTCGACCATCAAACATGCCGATCTGATTTTGGTGATGGACGAGGGTGAGATTGTAGAAAGAGGTACCCACGATGAGCTTATGAAAATTAGCGATGGGGTATATTATAAACTCCATGAGTTACAAATGACCTGAGGACTATGAAAATCAGCGGATTCTCGATGGGTAAAAATGCCCATAAACTTTATTATCCCATGCGGCCTGCCATAGAGTCGATTTTACCTCTGGTGGATGAGTTTGTGGTGGCTTTGGGCGATTCGGATGAGGATGATACTACCCGGGCCGAGATTGTAGCCATTGGGGATCCAAAGATCAAAATCATTGATACGGTGTGGGATATTGAGAAATATCCAAGGGGCATGGAGCATGCCCACCAGACCGATATCGCGATGAAGGCTTGTACGGGCGACTGGCTCTTCTACCTGCAGAGCGACGAGGTGGTGCATGAAAAGGACCTTGATAATATCCGATCCCGCTGCGATGAGTTGCTGGACGATCAGGAGGTGGAGGGACTGCTATTTCGCTACCGGCATTTCTGGGGCGACTACGAGCATGTACAGGATTCGCACTGCTGGTATCGCAAAGAGATCAGGATCGTACGGAACCACCCAGAGATCCACTCATGGGAATCGGCTCAATCCTTTCGGAAGATTCCGGACTTTGAAGGTCTTAATTATCGTCAGCAGGAAGGAACCCACAAGTTGAAGGTGGCTGATGTGGATGCTGAGATTTTTCATTATGGCTGGGTTCGTCCGCCAAGGGTCATGCAGAATAAGATCAAGGTGTTCAGCATGAACCACCAGGGCAGGGAGAAGATTGAGAAGCAGATTGCAGATCATAAATATGACCAGATTTACGACTACGGAAATATAACGAAACTGACCCGCTTCAGGGGGACTCACCCGGCAGCCATGAAGGAGTGGAAGGCTAATTTTGACTGGAGTGAGCAACTACGCAGGAGTGGTCCGGCCAGGAGTCTCAATCCCATGAAAGCCAAGCACGATAAAAAGAAATACAAGGTGGTTTCATGGATAGAAAAATACATCCTCTTCGGTCGCCGTCTCGGCGAATTTAAAAACTACATATTGCTGAAAAGGTAGCTTTGCTTATGCGGGACTACTGGGTGATGAGTTCGCCGGACTTCCTGTATTTCTTTGCACCCGGCTGAACCTCGCCCTGCTCGTAGGTGAGTTCCTCCATGAGCTCGCCGGTATCGTAGTACTTCTTTGTAAGTCCATGTTTACGTCCAAAGTAATACGCCGTATGTTCATGCACCTGGCCATTCTTATAGTACCAGAGCGCAGGTCCCTGTTTGCGGCCGTGCTCGTAGGTAATCCTCGAATGGACGGTTTTCCCATCCTCGTAGAAGTTGATTTTTACACCATCGATATAGCCATCTGTATCCAAAGGGTTTATGCTCGAAAGGGTTCCGTCGTCGCGCCGCTTCTTGACTATGGATGAGTCTTCCTTCTGGTCTGTTTGATCTTCTTTGTTTCCTGTTCCACAGGCAGCTAAGCCTGCTGTCAGAAGGATCACTACCAGTATTTGAAAGGTTTTTCTCATGACTGCGTTTTAGAATAGCAAAGGTAGGAGATTATTTTACTTCGGCATAAACCACCTGGTTGATGAGCTCCTTTCCTTCTTCAACATCACTGAGGTTCTGAAGGGTTGTGGCTGCGATCTGGACCAGGGCCTCACGGGTGAAAAATGCCTGGTGGGCGGTGATCAGCACATTGGGGAAGGTCATCAGACGCCCGATTTGCTCGTCCTGCAGGATTTCCTCCGAACGATCCCTGAAAAAAAGTTTCTCTTCCTGCTCGTACACATCGATCCCCAGGTATCCCAGGTGCCGGCTTTTGAGCGATTCCAGCACATCGTTTGTATTGATCAGTGCCCCCCGGCTGGTGTTGATAAGCATCACCCCGGGCTTCATCATGGACAGGGTCTGCCTGTTGATTAGATAGGCAGTCTCGGGTGTAAGCGGACAGTGAAGGGAAACAATATCCGATTGTCCCAGCAACTTCTCAAGTCCCACGTACTCGACACCCCTATCGACCAGCTCCTTGTTTTTAAACTGGTCGTAGGCCAGGATTTTACAGCCCATGCCCTCCATGATCCTTGTAAAAGCAGCTCCAATCCTTCCTGTTCCGATCACTCCCACGGTTTTCCCACTGATGTTGAAACCGATGAGTCGTTCCAGAGAAAAGTTTCCTTCCCTTACCCGGTTATAGGCCTTATGGGTTTTCCGGTTAAGGGTGAGGATCAGGGCGAGGGCATGCTCGGCCACCGATTCGGGTGAATAGGCGGGTACACGAACCACCGATATTCCAGCCTCCTGAGCTGCAAGCAGATCTATATTATTAAAGCCTGCACAACGCAGGGCAATGGTCTTTACGCCTACCTCCTTTAAAATGCCAATGGTATCCCGGTCGACCATGTCGTTTACAAAGACACAGACGGCATCATATCCAGCCGCAAGGTTTGCGGTGCGCTGTCGCAGGCGGGTTTCAAAATGGGTTATCTCATGGCTGTATTCCTTTTCAGCCAGGTTGAAGTATTCCGTATCGTAAGATTTTGAACTAAAGAGTGCTATTTTCATAGGAGCATAACAATCACCGGCTGTTTTTGTGCTCATCCTTTGGTCTTTTTTTGTAGTTTAATGTCCTCGTGAAAGAAAGGGAGTGGTGCAGGAGATCGAAGCCCCGGGATGGGTGCAAGGTGGTGCATAACATAGGATCGGGAAAGTTTGTAGAGGGCTGTTTGTTTGATTTCAGGATCAGAGCTCACTATATTTACACGGGAAATTGCCCGCAGTGAAACTATAACTATTACAAAATGGGACAGAAGATTTACCAGGTGGATGCATTTACCCCAAAACTGTTCGGGGGAAACCCGGCAGCGGTATGCATCCTTGATGTTTGGCTTCCTGACGAAACCATGCAACAGATCGCCAGTGAAAGCAGGCTTTCGGAGACTGCCTTTACGGTGAAGGAAAACGAAAAATATACCATCCGGTGGTTTACTCCTGACCGGGAGGTGAAGCTCTGCGGACATGCCACCCTGGCAACCGCCCATGTGCTGTTCGAGCACCTTGGCTATTCCGACAAGGTCATAGCCTTTCATTCGCCTCACAGCGGAGCCCTGAGGGTGGAGAAGACCGATGAGGGACTGGTGCTGGATTTTCCGGCTGATACCATCGAGGAGATTACCATACCCTATGATGTGGTGAAAACCCTGCATGCATCACCGGTTAAGGCCTTCAAAGGGAAGACCGATTTCATGTTTGTTTTTGCCGGTCGCTCCGAGGTTGAGAAGATGAAGCCCGATTTCAAGCTACTGGCCGAGATGGGTGGAAGGGGCGTGATTGTTACTGCCCCTGGAGTGGAGGTGGATTTTGTATCCCGTTTCTTTGCACCTCAGACCGGGATCAATGAGGATCCGGTTACCGGTTCCGCCCACACTACCCTGACCCCTTACTGGGCAGGTGTATTTGGAAAAAAGAAACTTATCGCAAGACAAGTTTCTGCAAGGGGAGGGGAGCTGGTCTGTGAGGATCTGGGCGATCGGGTAAAGATTGCAGGAAAGGCAGTTACATATATGGTGGGTGAACTCTTTGTTTAAACCGTCTGTTTTAGGCTTGTCGTAATTAAATGAAAGAACTTGTTTATGAGATTTTCTGAAAGTCGGATCGAGAAGCTGAGCTGC